>JBEBVW010000009.1:0-28448 GCA_040392565.1 Aeromicrobium sp.
CCTGGAGTTCTTCGAGTGCGCGGCTTCGGCTAGTGAGATCGCCCGACCGCTGCAGCTTGTGACGGGCCATTGCCTGTTTGGCGTTCTGTTCAACAGTCTGCAGCAGCGAGCGCTTATCGCCGCGCTGCGGCACCCGGATGGACACCGCTCCCCCGCGCTGTTCAACCAACAACTCAGTCAACGCCTCAGCATCAGCCGGCAAATGCGGCACCAGGATCTGTTTGGGAACAGCAGCCGGTGCGGCGTCGGCATACAGCTTCATGATGGCGCCCTGAACCAGATCGCCGATCTGAGCATCATCGGCGCGGTCGGCGACCCAGCCTCGCTGGCCGCGGATACGTCCACCACGCACAGTGAAAATCTGGACCGCGACTTCGAGTGGGTCAATCTCGAAGCCCAGAAGGTCGGCATCGGTGCCGTCAGCGAAGGCGACCGTCTGCTTCTCAAGGACTCGATTTAGCGCGGCCAGATCATCGCGGTACTTAGCGGCGAGCTCGTACTGCTGATCATCGGAGGCTACTTTCATCCGATTTTCAATATCGCGGGTGAAAGTGCCGGTTTGCCCGCCCATGAAAGCCATGAAATCGTCGACGATCTCGCGGTGGGCCTCAGCGTCGACGCGACCGACGCAGGGCGCCGCGCATTTGCCGATGTCGCCCAGCAAGCATGGACGGCCGATGGCTGCGGAACGACGGAACACGCCAGCTGAACACGAACGCATCGGGAACACTCGCAGCAACGTGTCGACGGTGTCGCGGATGGCCCAGGCGTGCCCGTAGGGTCCGAAGTACCGAACGCCCTTGCGCTGCGCACCTCGCATTACAGTGACGCGCGGAAACTCCTCGCCCACCGTGACTGCAAGCCACGGATATGACTTGTCATCGCGATATTTAACGTTGAACCGTGGGTCGAACTCTTTGATCCAGGAGTATTCAAGCGCCAGCGCCTCGACTTCGGTGTTGACGACAGTCCATTCCACCGAGGCAGCCGTGGTGACCATCTGCTGCGTGCGCGGATGCAGATTCGCAACATCTTGGAAGTACGAACTGAGCCGTGGCCGCAACGACTTGGCCTTGCCGACATAAATGACCCGGCGTTCAGAATCACGAAACCGATAGACCCCCGGCTCCACCGGGATCTCCCCCGGCTTCGGCCGGTACGTCGCTGGATCCGCCACACCCCCAACCTATCCGTCGGGTCCGACGGGTTGTCGGTTTACCACGTTCACGTGGTAAACCAGCACTTCACCTGGCAAATTCGCCTTGCAGAGTGCTTGCTTACCCAGTGAAGTTCCTCGCTGGAAGATCGCCGTCAAGCGAGACAAGAATGCGGCGTGACCGATCCAGGTCCGATTTGATTCGAGCTGCCGTCCGAGCACGCCTACTTGGCGCCAGATCGGACCACGTCCATCGCGTCACGCCGTAGCCACTGGAACGGATGCGATCCTCTCGTAACTTCTCGTCAACCAAGACCTGCGCGGGATCGTCACCTCTGTTGAGAATGCCGTACTTGAACATCCCATCAAATTCCCCGACATGCCGGCATTTTCGCCATCTGAAGTCAGACCGGCCCGCAACGAGCCCATCCGACATCACGATCTCGGCCTGCGTCTCGGGGCGCGGAATGCCCTCGCGCCAGAACAAGTACATAGACCGCGACTCACCTGGAGACTCGCAGCCTTCGTCTGCCAGGCGGCCGACCAATCGCGCGCGGCGGCTGCCCGGCCAGTCGGCCTCTGATTCCGCTAGTTCCTGATACTCCTCGCGAGTGAAACCACCAGCGTTGAGAACGCCGTTGACCAAGACGAGGCCCGACTCAGTGCTGCTTATCGAGGCTGACTCCAGTGCGGCACGAAGCGGCGCGGTCACTGCTATGCCGTCCCGAATAACGACGTCTTGATCATCGACCGCATTGACGTGGAACACGACGCCTGCTTCGCGTCGGCTGTTGCGTTTGTTCCGATGCGTCACATGAACCGTGTCGAGATCAATGTCGAATGACGCCGACGTTGCAAACATCGCCGCCGAATGGTGACTCAGGACGTATTCATCGCCTAGGCGATGCAACACGCTTCGCGCCACCAAACGATGTCGATCTTCAGGGGTCATGACAGACACTTGGTCCTTTGGTGCGTACGTACCATGCCGCAACCGCTCGATGAGCCCACCTCGCAATGCAGCGCGAATCTCCCGGTCATTCCATCCGTGATCGAGCAGATCCGACCGAAAGGCGAAGCCGCCGCGCACGGCTGTGATTCGCTCCAGAGTTGCTTCCATGTCGCGAGCCTCACCGGAAACTAACCAATCCGGTAGCGCCCAATTGTCATGGTGTGGACAAGTCCGCCGCCAATTCGGGCTGTGGATTCAACTTCACCATGCAATTTGTCACTTCACCCGGCAAATTTGCCTAGCGAAGTGACGGTTTACCACGTGAACGTGGTAAACCGACCTACGCGAGCAAGGGGGCGAGGAAGCGGCCGGTGTGGCTGGTGGGGTGGGCGGCGATGGTTTCGGGGGTGCCTTCGGCGATCAGGAGGCCGCCGCCGCTGCCGCCTTCGGGGCCCAGGTCGAGGACCCAGTCGGCAGTCTTGATGACGTCGAGGTTGTGCTCGATGACGATGACTGAGTTGCCGGTGTCGACGATGCGCTGGAGCACGATCAGCAGTTTGCGGATGTCTTCAAAGTGCAGACCGGTGGTGGGCTCGTCGAGAACGTAGACGGTGCGGCCAGTGGAGCGCTTCTGCAGCTCGGCTGCCAGTTTGACGCGCTGGGCCTCACCGCCGGACAACGTGGGCGCTGGTTGTCCGAGCCGCACATATCCCAGACCGACATCGACCAGGGTGCGCAAATGACGGGCGATCGCTGGAATCGCCTCGAAGAAGTCGACCGCCTGCTCAATGGGCATATCGAGGACCTCGGCAATGGTCTTGCCCTTGTAACGCACTTCGAGCGTTTCGCGGTTATAGCGGGCGCCGTGGCACACCTCGCACGGAACGTAGACGTCCGGCAGGAAGTTCATTTCAATCTTGATGGTGCCGTCGCCGGAGCAGGCTTCGCAGCGTCCGCCTTTGACGTTGAAACTGAAGCGACCCTGCAGGTAACCGCGCATCTTGGCTTCGGGGGTCTGGGCGAACAATTTGCGGACGTGATCGAAAACCCCGGTGTACGTGGCGGGGTTAGATCGCGGCGTGCGACCGATGGGTGACTGATCAACGTGAATAACTTTGTCGACCTGCTCGAGTCCCTCGATCGTGCGGTGACGACCAGGAATCGTGCGTGCGGCGTAAATGGTGCGCGCCAACTGGGTGTACAGGATGTCGTTGACCAACGTGGATTTGCCCGAACCGGACACACCTGTGACCGCAACAAACTGACCAAGCGGGAACGTGACATCGATATCGCGCAGATTGTGTTCTTTCGCACCACGCACCACGAGTTCGCGGCCTTTTTCGCGCGGCCGTCGCACGTCAGGAACCGGAATGGACTCACGACCAGATAGATACTTACCGGTCATCGAGTCAGGGCTGGCCAGCAGTTCTTCGACCGGGCCCGACACGATGACTTGTCCGCCGTGTTCACCGGCTCCTGGTCCGATGTCGACGGCCCAATCGGCGGCACGAATGGTGTCTTCGTCATGCTCAACCACGATCAGCGTGTTGCCGAGATCGCGAAGACGCACGAGTGTCTCGATGAGGCGGTGGTTATCGCGTTGGTGCAAGCCGATGGACGGCTCATCCAGTACGTAGAGCACTCCCACAAGGCCAGCGCCGATCTGCGTGGCCAACCGAATGCGTTGCGCTTCGCCACCTGACAGCGAGCCAGCAGCACGGTCGAGCGCCAAGTAGTCGAGGCCCACGTCGAGCAGGAACCGCAGACGTTCGTGAATCTCCTTGAGAACGCGCTCGCCGATCTGTCGCTCACGGTCGGTCATTTCCAAAGTGGCGAGGTACTCGGCCGCGTCGGTGATGGAGAGTGCACACACTTCGGCAATGTTCTTAGGCCCGAACTGTTCAGAGTTCAATTGCACCGCCAAGATGACCGGCTTGAGTCGGGTGCCCGCGCAGACCGGACACGGCACTTCACGCATGAAGCCTTCGAGCCGCTCGCGGTTGACGTCGGAGTCAGTTTCATCGTGCCGGCGTTCCAGGTATGTGGTGACGCCTTCAAATTCGGTGTAGTACGACCGCACGCGCCCGTAGCGGTTCTTGTACTGCACATGCACCTTGGTGGGGTGCCCCCGCAAAATCGCCTGGCGCGCATCCTCAGGTAGGTCGCTCCACGGTGTATCGACGTCAAAGCCGAGCTCTTCACCGAGCGCCACCAGGGTGCGACCGAAGTAATCCGCAACATGCGCTGAGGCCCACGGCTGAATGGCGCCCTCGGCCAACGTTTTGGACGGATCGGGCACGACAAGTTCAGGATCGACTTCCATGCGGGTGCCGATTCCGTGACACTCACCGCAGGCACCGAACGGCGCATTGAATGAGAACGAGCGCGGTTCGAGCTCATCGACCGCCAGCGGATGTTCGTTCGGGCAGGCCAACTTTTCCGAGAACCGACGAATCCGCTGCGGATCGTCGTCCGGCAAGTCGACGTAGTCGATCAACACCAGGCCGTCGGCCAGGTTCAAAGCAGTTTCGACCGATTCGGTGAGCCGCTGCTGCGACGACTCCTTGACCTGCAATCGGTCGACCACAACATCGATGGTGTGCTTCTTTTGCTTGGCCAACTTCGGCGGCTCATCGGCAAGCAGGTGGACTTCGCCGTCGACGATAGTGCGGCTGAACCCTTGAGTCTGCAGTTGTCGGAACAGGTCGAGGTATTCGCCCTTGCGGCCACGAATAACTGGTGCCAGCACCTGGAAACGTGCGCCCGGTTCCCCCGCAAGAATGCGGTCGACAATTTGCTGCGGCGTCTGTTTGGTGATGGGCTCGCCACACTCGGGGCAGTGCGCCCGACCAGCACGCGCGTAAAGCAAGCGCAGATAGTCGTAGACCTCAGTAATCGTGCCCACCGTGGAGCGAGGGTTACGAGATGTGGACTTCTGGTCAATGGAAACTGCCGGCGAGAGACCCTCGATGAAATCGACATCGGGCTTGTCCATTTGACCCAAGAACTGACGCGCATACGCCGACAGCGATTCGACGTAACGCCGCTGGCCCTCAGCGAAAATGGTGTCGAACGCCAGCGAAGACTTGCCCGAGCCCGAGAGCCCCGTGAACACGATCATGGCGTCGCGTGGCAAATCCAGCGACACATCCTTGAGGTTGTGCTCTCGTGCGCCACGGACGACGAGACGATCGGCCACTTGGAGTCCTCTGCTGGTGCCAGTTTTTGTCAGAATCGCGGTCAAGACCGCAACGCTCCCATCGTAACGACGGGGTCTGACAGAAATGTCGGCCACGTCGTCAGCAGAAATCTGTTAGATCCCGAGCCCTCAACGCTCCTACAGAGACAATCGATGAAGGAGCAACATGTGGCAGCCCACCTGCACTCATGGCCATTTCTCACTAGGATCCGCCCATGACATCCAGCGATCCGGTGATGCGGGACGCGGACCTGGTCGCGGGCGTGCTAACCGGCGATCAGTCGGCATTTGCTGCGATGTACGACCGCTATGCCGACAAGCTCTACGACTTTGCTCAGTCGATGCTGCGCGAAAGCCAGGATGCAGCAGACGCGGTGGCCGACACGTTCATCACTGCTGCCGAGAAGCTGTCCCAACTGCGCGAACCCGATCTGCTGCGTCCCTGGCTGTACTCGGTCACCCGTCGCGAGTGCCTCAAAAGGCTGAACCAGCGCAAACGTGTCGCCTTCGACGGCGAGGACCGGATGGTCGTCATGCCAGATGAAGGCCTCACCCCGGAACAGCATGCCGAATCCAATTCGCTTGCCCAGTTGGTGTGGGATGCCGCCGCAGGAATGAATGAAAAGGACCGCGCGGTCCTTGACCTCCACTTGCGCCAGGGTCTGGACGGCGCCGATCTCGCAGCAGCGCTCGATGTCAAGCCGTCGCACGCCTATGTGCTGCTGAGCCGTATGCGCGAACAGCTGGAACGGTCAATTGGTGCTCTTACAGTGGCCCGCGGCGGACGGGAAGACTGCGAAGAACTGGCCGTTGTCCTCAGAGACTGGAATGGCCGGTACTCCCCCATAGTTCGTAAGCGGGTGTCGCGGCATATCGACAACTGCGACATTTGTGGACGCCGACGCGCAATTGCCGCCAATCCGTTCGCAGCTGCCTTCGCCGCGATACCGATGCTGGCCGCCCCGGCCGAACTCCGCGAGCGCGTCTTGACGAATATTGAACTGGTCGCCCACTCGACGGGATCAAGGTGGCGCCGCCACCTCACAGCGCTAGTCGCCGCGCTCGTCCTCATCGGGTCTGTCGTGGCTGGCGCCCAATGGTGGGGTTCGGGAGACGAATCTGCACCGACACCCGCTCCGAGCGCCCCCACTCCTCCATCCCCCACCGCATCGGGCCCGACGCCGTCAGCGTCCAACAAGCCCGCCAAGTTGGCCGTCAACCGCTCAACTCTGGATCTCAGTGCAAAGACCGCTGGCACAGTCACGATGACCAATGAAGGCGGTGAAACGCTGGTCTTCACCACGACGCCCCGCGCCGGGTGGCTTTCGGCAGATCGTGTAGCTGGGGAAATTGAGCCAGGCGAATCGCTTGATCTGACAGTCAGCCGCACCGATCTGGCCGAAGGTCACCATGCGGGCGAACTCATGATCGCGTCAAATGGTGGGGACGCAACGATCCGGGTGAGTTCACGTCGACTCGCCGCCCCACGGTTGAGCGGGCTCCGCCTCACCGAAACGGCCACGTGCAATGTCGGCCGGGTCAGCGTTCAGGTGGCCGACGAATCGTCGATCCGATCCGTTCGCGTCACATGGACCGGTCCGGCCTCAGGCTCGAAGTCGCTCAATAGATCTGGCGGTTCGTCCTGGGCCACCACTATCGGCCCATTTGGGGTCGGCGGCCAGTTCACGGTTCGCGTCACCGCGACCGATCAGCACGGCCAGTCGACCACGGCACGAACTCGCGCCACGATCAATCCCTGTCCTGGCTGAGCGGCGCCCACGCATAGCGAGTCTCTAGGCTGCTGTCATGACGTACACAGGACAGGTAGAGGTCGACGGTTCGGTCGACGTGCAGCAGGCCGGCGATCTGGAGATCACGAAGTTCGCGGTGGGTGAACTGGCCAACAACGTCTATGTCCTGCGGTGCACGCTGACCAATGAGCGCGCCATCATCGACGCCGCCGACAACGCCGAACGCATCCTTGATGTGCTTGACGGAGCTGCAGTTGCCCGAGTCGTCACCACTCATTGGCACCCCGATCACTGGCAAGCGCTCAAGGCAGTCGTCGACGCCACCGGAGCCGAAACGATCGCTGGCGCGGTCGACGCCGAGCACATCGAGGTCCCCACCAGCAGTCCGGTCAACACCGGTGCACGAGTACGCGTCGGTTCGTGCGAGCTAGAGGTCATTGAGGTCGCGGGTCACACCGAAGGCTCCATCGTGCTGGCCTACGACGATCCCGACGGCATCGTGCACCTGTTCACCGGCGACTCGCTCTTTCCCGGCGGAATTGGCAAGACTTGGTCCGAGGCTGACTTCGCAACGTTGATCGACGAGGTCTCGACGAAACTGTTCGATCGTTTCCCCGACGACACCCACTTCTACCCCGGCCACGGCAACGACAGCACTCTCGGCGCCGAACGCCCGCATCTCGACGAGTGGCGCAAGCGCGGCTGGTAACTAGTTTGCGTCGTCGTTAGGAAGTGCTGCGTAGACGGCATGGACAGCGACGGCTCGTTCTAGTTCTGATGAAAGGCCAGCGAAGAACTGGCGGCGATAGGTCTCGTCGGTGACCGCGGAGACGGTGAAGTACAGGCCGGAGAAGGACGCGAGGAAAACCGAGACCTGGACGAGTTCATTGGTGATCGGCAGTTTGCTTCCCAATCGTGACGGCAACTCGGTGGCTGCCTGCCCGGTCCAAGCGGCGATGGTTGGCTCCGGGATGGTCAATGCGCCGAAGACGACAAAGAACGCAAACAACGCGACGCTCAACAACAGCACTTGAATCGCTTGGCTGAACAGCAACACGAGCACCAGGTTCGCGCGAGCAAAGCGCGGCAACTTTCCGGCGACTGCACCGTCAACTGACAGATGCTCAGCAGGCGTACCTGCACAGCAACTGGCCAGCCGATCGCCCGCGACTTCTCCCTCAACTCGCCGCACTTCCTCGGGCAGTCGAGTCAGTAGGAAGCCGACTGCGATCAGCACGAAGAACAGCACAGCAACGCCGAGGGTTCGCCGATGAAGCAGGCCGGCGACTTGCCACACCTCTGCGTTGATGAACAAGAACGTGACGGCCAGAAGCAGCAGAGGCAACGCCCGGGTCAGCAGCGGAATCATCAGCCCCAAAGACCCGAACGTTCGCTTCGCGGCCCAGCGCACCATGGTGCCGATACGAAGGAATCGACCAGCGAACAACGACATCAGCACCAGCAGAACCAGCAGGCCAACAGCGGTGGCAGTCGACGCGTCGTCGAGCCAGCGCCCTACCCCTATGGCCACACCAACAGAGATCGCAGCGATCAATACGACTACGGCGAGAATGCGACGGCTGGAGAGCCACTGCTCAACGCGGTCGGCGTGATCGCCAACGAAGTAGGGCAGGCCGTTGTCGTCGAACCAACGCTCAAGCTCGACCTGCGAACGACTCATGGGTGCAGTCGCACCGGAAGGTCGTCGACACCAAAAACAAACGACAACTCGCGGAAGCTCAGTTCCGCTTCGGGCTTGGCCAGCGCCAGTTCAGGGAATCGACGGAAGATGCGCGGGAAGACTGTTCGCAGTTCGATACGGGCGAGTTCAGCGCCGATGCAGCGGTGGATGCCGTGCCCGAACGCAAGGTGGCCGCTCTCGGGAATGCGGAACGGATCGAACTCTTCGGGATTGGCTCCCGCCGCTATCGGGTCGCGGTTGGCGCCGGTCAGCGAACCGATGATGACGTCGCCTTCTTTGACCTTTTGACCGAACAGTTCCATGTCCTGCTTGGCGAACCGCGGAAATGCCACCTGAACAACTGCCAGATAACGCAGCAGTTCCTCGATCGTGGCATCAATCTGTTCGGGCGTCCCATCGCGCATGACCTCGACGTACTTCGGGTCACGCAGCAGCACGGCGGTACCGAGCGCGATCATGCCGGCCGTAGTTTCGAAGCCGCCGGTGAAGATGCCGTCGGCCAACCCGGCCAGATCGAAGTCGGAGATGTTGTCGCCTTCATCGCGAATGATCTGGCCGAGCAATCCGTCGCCGGGCTCGATGCGCTGGCGGGCAACAGCATCGAACAGGAATTCACGTTGGGCGGACACAGCACCGAATGCCGCCCCGCCAAGGCTCGCGTCAAAACGCGCACTACCGAGTTTTTCAAACTGCTCGGTCTCAAAATCGTTGAGGCCAATCAGGCTGCAGATGGTGCGGAACGGCACCGGAAAGGCAACGAGTTTGGCGAAGTCGACCACTTCACCGTTACGCCCGGCGTCTTCCAGAATGTCGAGCTGGTGGTCAACGATTTGCTCGATGACAGGTTCCAGGCGGGCAAGCCGGCGCATCGTGAATTCAGGTGTCACGATCTTGCGCAGTCGGGTGTGCAGCGGCGGATCGGTGAATCCCAAGCCGCCCACATCGTCTGCTGTGGCTGGACCGTCGCCGCTGAAAAGGTGGCGGATGTCGTTGCTGTAGGAGTCGCGGTCGGTCAGCACCGTACGCGTTTCGTCGTAGCCCGTCATCAGCCACAAGGTGAAGTTGAACGGCAACGGGAGCGCGTGCAGAGCAGGGCCGTCGGCGCGCATCTGCTGGATCTGCGGCACGGGATCCATGCCGTTGCGTTGCAGTGGGACCTTCGTTGGCTCCGGAATGATCGAGAGTCGCGACAGGTCGATGCCCTTCGTGGCAATACGTCGAGCAACTACGCGTCGGAGTAAGGCGGACGCAAAGCCAGGGAGTCGGGGCACCAGAGAAATCTACCCAATGGTTGCGGTCGACATGCCCTCGGCAACAGGATAAGGCGACGTCGCGTTGGTTCAATCGAACTGGACGTCAATTCCGAGGGGGCGCAATGAGCACGACCACAGAATCTGAACAACCGACCGAACTGAACCGCGTTTTAGGTCCCAGGCTTCTACTGCTGTTCATCGTCGGCGACATTCTGGGGGCGGGCGTCTACGCCGTCACTGGACAAATGGGCGGCAAAGTTGGCGGGTTGGTGTGGCTGCCTTTCCTGCTCGCTTTCATCGTCGCGACCATGACGGCTCTGTCGTATCTCGAGCTCGTCACGAAATACCCGCAGGCCGCAGGAGCAGCGCTCTATACCCACAAGGCATTTGGCATTCACTTTGTGACCTTCCTGGTGGCGTTTGCCGTCGTCTGTTCCGGCATCACCAGCGCGTCGACATCTGCCAAGACCCTGGCGGATAACCTCACGGGCGGCCTGATCATCAATGGCTGGATGGATGCAGATAAGGCTGGGAAAGCCGACTCAGGACTCATCGTTTTCATCGCCATGGCGTTCATGGTTCTGCTGGCCGTCATCAACCTGCGCGGCGTCGGCGAGAGCGTGAAGTTCAACGTCGTTCTGACCATGGTCGAGGTCACGGCCTTGTGCATCGTGATCGGTGTTGGCTTCTTTGTGATCGCCCAAGGCGAGGCTGATCTGGGTGAACTCGTGACGTTCCACGACTATGAAGACCGCGGCCTGTTCTTGGCTGTCACCGCCGCAACGTCGATTGCGTTCTTTGCCATGGTCGGATTTGAGGACGCCGTCAACATGGTCGAAGAAACCGAGAATCCCGAACGCATCTTTCCGCGCACCATGCTGACCGGCCTAGGCATCGCAGTGATTCTCTACATGCTGGTAGCCGTATCGGTTGTTGCCGTGCTGACTGCCCCCGAGTTGAAGAGCATTTCGGACTCCGAGGGTCGCGCGTTGCTGGAAGTGGTCAGCAAGGGCGCACCCGACTTCCCGATCGACAAGGTCTTCCCATTCCTCGCTGTCTTTGCCGTGGCCAATACCGCGCTGATCAACATGCTGATGGCTAGTCGATTGATCTACGGAATGGCCAAGCAAGACGTCTTGCCACGTCCGTTGGCCTCAGTGCTTCCGGGACGCCGCTCCCCCTGGCTCGCGATCGTCTTCACGACCATCCTGGCGCTTGGCCTGATCGCATATGTCACGAGCGATCCCGACAGCAATGTCGTGGGCAATCTGTCGAACGTCACCGCATTCCTGCTGCTGTGCGTCTTCGCCGTGGTGAATGTCGCCTGCGTCGTGCTCCGCAAGAAGGACGCACGCGCCAAGGTGTTCTTCACTTCACCAGGTCAGCTGCCGATTCTGGCTGCTGCGCTGTGCCTGTTCTTGGCTGGACCCTGGGTTGAGCGTGAGGGCGTCGTGTATCGCATTGCCGGCGGACTGATGCTGATCGGCGTGGCGCTGTGGGTTGTCACGTACTTCGTCAACAAGGCGACCGGCACCGGCGACAGCACGTTCAAAGACGTCGGCCACCTCGGCGAATAACGATTAGACGCTGACCGGGAGTTGCGCCCACCCGCGCAGCACTCGGTTGGTGCGGCGCTGACCGCCCGGGAGCACCTTCACGTTCGGGAAGCGCTCGTAGAGCATTTCTAACGCAACGCGGCCTTCTAGTTTGGCCAGGTTCGCCCCGAGGCAATAGTGAGGTCCATCGGACAGCGACAGGTGAGCGTCCGCGTTGGTGCGAGTGACGTCGAAACGCTGTGGATCCTCAAACACCTTGGGGTCTCGGTTTGCGCCGCCGAGCATGGTCAACACGGTCTGACCCGCCTTCACTGTCTGGCCAGCTACCTCGGTTTCAGCCGTCGCCGTGCGAACCGTCACCTGGACAGGTGGCTCGTAGCGGAAGGACTCCTCAACCACATTCGCCCAATTGCCTGACGACATAGCGATCTGCCGTTGATCAGGGTGCTCATCGAGCAGCACAGCGGCGTTAGCGATGAGGTTCACCGTTGTCTCGAATCCGGCGCCCAACACCAGCATCGCGATCATCCGGAGTTCAACGTCGCTCAACGCATCATCGCCGTCCATGGCGGCGAGTCGACCGAGCAACGTGTCGTTTGGTTCGCGCCGCAACCGGGCGAGTTGCTGCAGTACCCAGGTGTGCAGTTGATGAAGTCCATCAGTCGCGTGTTGGTACTGCTTCCAACTCAGATCCGGGTCGAGCATCAATGCCGCGCCATCGCCCCAATGCAGCAGTTTGTCGCGATCGGCAGCGTCGACGCCCAACATGTCGGCAATCACCTGAACTGGCAGCTGACCGGCAAATCGGGCCACCAAGTCAAAGTCGCTGTTGCCGTCCCCGGCGAGGTCATCAAGTAGCCCGCCGGTGATCTCACGCACGCGATCTTCCTGCTGAGCCACGTTCTTGGCTGCAAACGCGCGGGTGACGAGCCGCCGGTAGCGCAGATGCAGATCGCCGTTCACCGCCAACATGGACGGAGCATCGACCGGCCCTAGGTCAAGCGGATCGGTGAACGAAGCGCCGAATCGGGTCACCTTTGGCGGCAATGGGCCCAGGTCGGTGCCTGCGTGAAACACCGGCGACCTCAACACTTCACGGGCAATGGCGTGATCAACTGTCGCGAATGTGACGCGACCCTTGACCAGAGGTCCCATCTCTCGCAGCTGTTCGTAACCGGAATATGGATCGGCACGCAGCGCCGGTTCAGTGGTCATCTGGGCGATCAGGTCGCCACGTCGTGCACTGAAGCCGAGTCCAACTCGCGGCAAGCCGTAGCGAATGAACCAGCTGACCCGACGCGCGCCAGCCCAATTGGCCCGTTTCCCGACGCGAGACTCATCCCATTGCGCGGGAGCTGCGGTATGCACGACAGGGCAGGTGTCCATGCCGAGACCCTACGGCCAACTGCCCCACCGAGCTTTACCGCCTCAGTCGTCGTTCTTGGGAGCTGCCGGCAGCGGATCACCATCGGGCGCAAGCCCGCGATTGATCCGGCTGCGAGAAACCAACAAGCTGATAACTGCGGTCGACGCCAACACGAGCACGATGACACCCAGGCTGACTTCGGTCGGGATTTCGGGTACGTCAAACGACTCACCGTTGTTCAAGAACGGAAGTTCATTGGTGTGCAATGCGTGCAGCAACAGCTTGACGCCAATGAACGCAAGCAGCACAGCCAAGCCCTGCGACAGGTAAATCAGACGCTTCAACATGTCGCCGAGCAGGAAGTACAGCTGGCGCAAGCCCATCAGAGCAAAGACGTTGGCCGTGAACACGAGGTAGGGCTCACGAGTCAGCCCGTAAATCGCCGGGATGGAATCGAGCGCGAACAGCAGATCGGTGGTGCCCAGCGCGACGATGACCAACGCCATCGGTGTGATGATGCGCTTGCCGTTCTCCTTGACCGACAGCTTCAAGCCGTCCCAGGTGTCCGAAATGGCCCACCTACGACGGACGAATCGGACGACGGTGTTGTCGGCGTCGTCATCGTGCTCGGTGTCTTTGACCAGCGTCCAGGCCGTGTAGATCAAGAAGGCGCCGAAGATATAGAAGATCCACGAGAAGTTATTGATGGCTACCGCGCCAAGCGCGATAAAGATTCCGCGGAAGATCAACTGGATGATGATGCCCACCAATAGCGCTTCCTGCTGGTACTTCCGGGGCACGTTGAAGCTGGACATGATGATCAAGAAGATGAACAAGTTGTCCACCGACAAGCTGTACTCGGTGAGCCAACCAGCAAAGAACTGCAGACCGAAGTCGCCGCCCTTGACGTCGATGTCGTGGTACGACCAGATCCACATGCCGAAGGCGATCGCGAGGCCGATGTAGACCGAAAGCGCGATCGCACATTCCTTCATCGTCGGCTCGTGTGGTCTGCGTGCCACGATGAAGACATCGAAGATCAAGATGCCCACCGTCACCGCGATCGTGATGGTCCATTCCAGTGACGAAACGTTCATGGATGGACCTGCGGGGGCAGCGTCTCCGGCTGCCGCAAACGCGGTGGTCAGGGTGGATAGGGACACGTGGAATCCTCCGGTCGTCAAACACGTCCAGAGGTCTCTTCCGTCGCCCATCGGACGACCCACAACCCCGGGCACCCGTTCGGCGGGCGCCGTGATGACGAGACTGCAGCGAAGGAATACTCCCCTCCGCTCACCATTCTTGCAGGGCTCTGCTGATGGCGCGAATCCTGAGCGGTGACGCGGTGAAGTAGCCTCACCAGGTGCCCAGCAAGCCAGTCACTCCCGCACCAGTGGTCGTGCTGCACGTGGCGAGAAGGGTTCTCGGAGACACCGTGACTGCGTTGCGGGCCTGCTGGCTCCCGCTGCTCGGGCTTGCTGCACTGAGCTTCTCAGTTCACCATGTGCTGATCTCCTGGGGCGCCGACGTCGCCATGGATAACGGGCCCGCCGGGATTGCCTTGACCGTTCTGGCGATCACCGTGCGGCTCGCATTGATTGCCATCATGGTCCTAGTGGCAGCGCGCCACGTTCGCGTCGGAGGCAGGTCGCTGGTCGACCTCGACGTCGCAGCAGTCATCACCGGTCGTGAAGCGGACCCCAACCATCGGCCGACCTGGCGCGATCACGCGGCGGCGTTCATGGTCGCCCTGGTGCCGTTGGCGCTGCTGTATGCCGGTTGGCAACTGGTCAACGCCGATCTGCACCAATTCCTGGTGCGACTACTTGACGCCTCGCTGGCCTCTCCTGACGCCAACCGCAGCAACATCAACTTCCGTGAGGGATGGAAAACCTACATCCCGTGGACCATCGGCGCCTGGCTGCTGAAGGTGCTGTTCGAGAAACTTCGAGACCGCACCGGCCGCCAGGTTCTCAATATCCCGGTTGCACTGATGGAAGTGGCCTGGATCGTCTTGACCTGGCTGGTGCTGACATCACTCATCGGTCGAACGAAGTCCTGGTGGAGTTCGCGCGAGGTCGTGCACTGGTGGCGTGAGGCCATGGGATGGCTCGACGACGCCGTGCCATCACTGCACCTTCCCGATGCCGTTGCTGCAATTTCCACCTGGATCGCCGAAGTAGTGTCCTTGGTCGCGGGAGGGCTGTTGCTTCCGGTCATTTGGGTGGGTGTCGCAGGGCTGGTGCTTGGCTGGGGTCTCCGCGAATCGACAACGGTCGAAGGTTCGGGACTTCAACCGATGGCTGAACAGAAATGGGACTCGGCCACCCGGTCTCGCCAGTACACCGCCGATTTGTTGACCCGTGAACTGCGCGAGAAGTATCTGCCCGTCGTGGCGACAGGTCGACTGCTGTGGCGTTCAGGCCTCGTGGCTCTGCTGACGATTGCCGTGTTGTACACCGCTGGTGGCGTCGTTGGAAGCTGGATTGAAATTGCTGTCGCGAACGCCTGGGACGCCGACGGCAATCTCGATCTGATCGCCTATGAGTCTTTGCAGCGATTCGTCCACTTCATGCTGGAGCCGATTCGGATGTGTTTTCTCGCGGCAACGTTCGCAACCGTATTGACCATTCGCACAGATCGCCTCCGTGAACGATCGGCAATTAGCGCAGAAGTCTGACCGAATCGCCCACTGTCGGGTCGATGATCACGTCGACTGCATCAGCGACCTTGGTCGGAACGACGAACACTGTCGCGAATCGAACCGTTGGCTGTTCGCCGAGATCGGATTCATTGAGCAGTCCGGCCAAATCGGGGTACGAACTGGCGTCGACACGGATGGATTCCCATCGACGATCTGCGTCGTCGATCGCAAAGAACGTCGGACGCCGGAAATCTTCGGAAACCGCGCACTCACAGCTCAGCGTCGCGACCACAACACGACCGCCCTTGCGGGCAATGGGGTCATCGAATGCATCGGCGATCGGGGTCAGCTGGTCGAAACTCCGCAGCGATTCAAGCGTGAATGTGCCTCGAAGTTTCGGCTCTGCGGCCGAAGCCAGCGCCGACGACACCGTCACGCTCGCTGGACGCCCAGGAGCAACGGCTGGGGGTTCATCTACCGGTGTGCTGTACTCCCGCAGATCGGAACGCACGAGAAAACCCGCAACAGCAACCAACGTGGCGACGGCGGCAACCGTTGCCCAACCGCGTACCCCGCTCACGACGCCTCCAACCGATGCACGCGCTTGCTGCTGCCCTCATCGATGGCAACTGCGGCTGCACTGTGGCTGGTGAAGCTGACCCGCACCTGTCCGTCACCGATAACGTCCCTTGGCACTTCAAAGAGCACAGTGATGGGCGTATCGAATCCCGGCTCCCCGCGTTCGACCGGTGCGCTGAGGTCGCTCCTTTTGAAGCTGCGACCATCGGACTCGACGGTCATCGTGATGCTGGACGCGACTTTGTCGGGTCGGATCACCGCACGCACTTCCACAAACACGCCATCAGCGAGGGTGTGTATTTCGTCCCCGTCGGCGTATTGGGGCGACACGGTCACGCCGGTCACCTCCACTGCCCCACCGCGGAGCGCGGCTCGCTCGCCCACCCCAACATTCGACACGAACACGTCGGTCCCAGGTTCTGGAGCCAGACGCGGGAGCAAAGCCACTGCGAATACCAATGCAGCAACGGTGAGCAGCCACCACAGACGCTTCACTAGGACTTCCCTCGCTGATCATCAATAGGCACATCGGTCACGATGGCTGCCCAGTTCGCGACGCTCCATGCGGGCCCGGACATAGCGAGATTGGTCCAGTCGTAGGTTCGTGCGCCAAGCCAGATATCGATTCGTCCAGAAGAGACGGCAAGACGATTCGCTGGGACCGGCACACTAATTTCCACCGTCCGCTTGAGACCGGGGTGAAAAGTGCTCGTATCGGTTTTGTTCGAATAGATCTCGGCGCTGCGATCGGCGACGCCGACCAGACCTTCGCCGAATGATGTCGATTCCTCAGAGACATTGGTGACCTTGGTGGTCACCATGACGCGCAGCATCCCGTCGTCGAAGGGTTCGCCGCGGTCGTCGATGTCCACGACTCGGGCCCGTTCAACTGCGAGTTTGTACTGGCCGAGTTCGATGGATTCGCCTGGGCCAATGGTCGGCCGCGGAGTGTCGCTGCGCCCGAATCCCCCCAAGGATGCGACCACCGCAACCACGATGCCGAGGACTACCAGCCCCTGCCAACGGCGGCGTTGCAGAAGCTCGGGAATCTTCACGCCTGCATCGTAGTCAGACAGTCTGGCTCGTCAGCCGACGCCCGCTTCAAGCATGCTGCGCAATTCCTTCTTCAATTCGCCGACCTCGTCGCGCAACCGCGCTGCGACCTCAAACTGAAGTTCCGCGGCGGCGGCGTGCATTTGATCGGTGAGTTGGGCAATGAGATCGGCCAACTCGCCGGTGGGCAGATTGGCAAGATCGGCGGTGTGCGCGCCGAGTGGCACTGGAGCACCGCGGCGCTTGTGATCGCCGGTGGCGGCCAGCAGCGCCGTGGTGTCGGCGTCTTCGCGCGCCAGCATGTCGGTGATGTCGCCGATCTTCTTACGCAACGGCGTGGGGTCGATGCCGTGTTCACGGTTATAGGCGATCTGTTTATCGCGACGCCTGTTGGTCTCGTCGATCGCAGTATTCATGGAATCGGTGATGCGATCGGCGTACATGATGACCTGCCCCGACACATTTCGCGCCGCACGACCGATGGTCTGAATCAAAGATCGCTCCGACCGCAGGAAGCCTTCTTTGTCGGCGTCCAGAATGGCAACGAGGCTAACCTCTGGTAAATCAAGACCCTCACGCAACAGGTTAATGCCGACCAGGACGTCGTACTCCCCCATACGCAGTTCCCGCAACAGTTCAATGCGGCGCAGGGTGTCGACTTCACTGTGCAGATAGCGGGTGCGGATGCCAGCTTCCAGCAGGTAGTCGGTGAGGTCCTCAGACATCTTCTTGGTCAGAGTCGTCACCAAGACGCGTTCGTTGCGCTCTACCCGGAGCCTGATCTGATCGATCAAGTCGTCGATCTGACCCTTCGTGGGTTTGATCAGCACTTCAGGATCAATCAAGCCGGTGGGTCGAATGATCTGTTCGACAAAATCGCCGCCAGCCTTCTCCATTTCATAAGAACCCGGAGTGGCCGACAGATAGACGGTCTGGCCAATGCGCTGCAGGAACTCATCCCACTTGAGCGGGCGGTTGTCCATGGCGCTGGGCAACCGAAATCCATGTTCGACCAGCGCACGCTTGCGACTCATATCGCCCTCGTACATGGCACCCACTTGCGGCACCGTGACGTGCGATTCGTCGATGACCAAGACAAAGTCTTCAGGGAAGTAGTCGAGTAGACAGTTGGGTGCAGACCCACGCTCGCGGCCATCCATATGGAGCGAGTAGTTCTCGATGCCGGCACAGGTGCCGACCTGTTGCATCATTTCGAGGTCGTAGGTGGTGCGCATGCGCAGCCGCTGCGCTTCGAGCAATTTGCCCTCGGCATCGAGTTCAGCAAGCCGTTGCGCCAATTCGGTCTCGATGCCTGCCATGGCACGCTGCATCGTCTCGACGCCCGCTGCGTAATGGGTTGCCGCGCCGACGTAGAGCTCAGTGTCTTCGCTGAGCACCTCGCCGGTGAGTGGGTGCAGCGTCATGAGTCGTTCGATCTCGTCGCCAAAGAACTCAACCCGCACGGCCATCTCTTGATACACGGGGAAGATCTCGACCGTGTCGCCACGGACGCGGAATGTGCCGCGCGTACTGGCGACGTCATTGCGCACGTACTGCGCCTGCACCAGAGTGCGCAGCAGTTGCTCGCGCGGCAACTCCTCGCCCACCCGGAAGCCGATCATGCGCTCGAGATACTCCTGCGCCGAACCGAGCCCGTAGATACACGAAACCGTGGCGACTACGACAACGTCGCGACGAGTGAGCAGCGACCACGTGGCCGAGTGCCGCAATCGTTCGACTTCCTCGTTGATGGAGGAGTCCTTCTCGATATAGGTATCGGTCTGCGCGATGTAGGCCTCGGGTTGGTAGTAGTCGTAGTACGACACGAAATACTCAACCGCATTGTGTGGCAGCAATTCGCGCAGCTCGTTGGCAAATTGCGCAGCCAACGTCTTGTTGGGCATCAACACGAGCATGGGCCGTTGCAGCCGCTCGGCCAGCCAGGCTGTCGTGGCCGTCTTGCCCGTGCCGGTGGCACCCATCAACACGACGTCGTTATCGCCGGCTTTGATGCGCCGTTCAAGCTCGGCGATAGCGGCAGGCTGGTCGCCAGCAGGCTGGTAGTCGGAGACGACCTCAAACGGCGCCACTTGGCGACGGAGTTCGGTAACGGACCTCATGACACGAGCCTACGGCGCGGTACCGACAAGCCGCTCTCACTAGTAGTTCCCCCTACGATGGCCGACATGGAGACGGCCGGTGGAACTGCACGTACGGGACGCAGTTTGGGGCGCCGCCAGGAGATCCTGGCAGCGACCCGCGCATTGTTTGATGAATCCGGCTCGCGCGATGCTCAAATCGAAGACATCGCACGGGCCGTCGGTATCAACCGCGCGATCATCTACCGGCACTTCTCCAGCAAGGAAGAACTGTTCTCCGAAGTCGTCGTTTCCTATCTTGGCGAGTTGAGCGAATCGTTCAGCGCCGCAACAGCCGAGGTGGCCTCTCCGGTCGACCGACTTGAACATCTCGCTGACGCGATGATCGACTTCGGCGTCACGCATCCGGCGTTCGTCGATTGTTCGCTCGCCTTGGTTCGTCGGCCGGGCAAACAGCTCATGGACGAGGTCGGACAGCCCACGCTGCTGCGACTCGGCGACGCCATGTGGACCTGCCTCAAACACGCAGTGACAGCCCTCGAAGACGGCAATGAAGCTGGCGACTTCGATGTCCCTGACCCAGTGCTTCTGGCCAACATCTACTACACCCAGGCGCTCGGCATGGTCAGTTTGGCTGCTTTGCAGTGGTCTGTTCGATCGTCAGGCTCAGGCCCGGCCGTCGACGTCGTGGTCGACGACGAGTCGGTCGCCGAAATCAAGCGCTACGCGCGCCGCTCCGTCGTCGGCCAGGCCCGCCGACGCTGATCGAGGCGCGAGCCCGCCCCGCTGATTGAGGTGCGAGCTTGCGAGCCTCGAAATCAGCGCCACATCGTCCGCCGATTTCGAGGCTCGTTCCTCGCACCTCAATCAGCAGAAGAGCTACCGCCGCGGGCGCGCTCGACCGCATTCATCAAGTGGTAGAGCACCAGCAGAGCGGTGGTCGCCACAGCAATTCCTCCGAGGGAGAAGTCGCCAAACTTGATGACGTCATTACCCATGCCCATCGCAAGGATCAGCGCAGTGGCGACCGGGAACAGATTCTTCTGCAGACCGAAGTCAACCTGTGCGTCGATCCACATGCGCACACCGATCAGCCCGATCACGCCGTAAAGCACCAGCGTCGCGCCACCAATGACGCCGTTGGGGATCGTGAACAGCAGCGCACCGAACTTTGGCGACAGCGACAGCAGAATCGCCACGATGCCAGCCACCCAGTAGGCGGCCGTTGAGAAGACCCGGGTCGCGGACATGACGCCAATGTTTTCGCCATACGTCGTGGTGGCCGAGCCGCCGCCCATGCCAGCCACCATGGTTGCGGCACCGTCGGCGAACAAGGCGCGACCTGTCAGCTCGTTGATCGAATCGTCCTTGACCAAGTGCGCGACCGAACGAACGTGACCGACGTTCTCAGCGACCAGAACAAAAACGACCGGCAAGAACATCGGCAGCACGCTCCAGTCGACGTTCGGAGACGTCAGTTCCGGAAGTCCGATCCAGTCGGCGTTCTTGACTGCGTCGAATGTCACGACATCCATCACAACTGCCACGAGGTAAGCCACTACGAAGCCCAGCAGAACTGCGATACGGCCCAGGATGCCTCGGAACAGTGCGGCGATCAGCACAATCGACAGAACTGTAATAAGCGCAAGAAGAAGGTGCTGATTGTCGGCAGGCTTACCGCCAGGAGCGAATGAGCCCATGGGATCCAGCGCAATCACGTTGTTCCACGAAGCGTGAGCCAAGTTGAAGCCGATCAGCGCGACAACGCCACCCATCACCGCAGGCGGCATGAGCGCGTCGATCCACCCGGCACCGACCTTCATGACCAAGAGGCCAACCAGCGCCAAACCAAAGCCGGTAGCAACGATCGCGAACAAAGCCGTACCGATGTCACCACCACTTTTGGCAGCAAGCACCGGGCTGATGAAGGCAAACGACGATCCGAGGTAGCTGGGCAGCTTGTTGCGGGTCAGCAGCAGGAACAGCAGCGTGCCGATGCCGGAGAACAGCAGCGTTGTGCTGGGATCGAAGCCGGTGATGATCGGCACCAGGAAGGTTGCACCGAACATCGCGACGACGTGCTGTCCTCCCAGTCCGATTGTTCGCGGCCACGACAATCGCTCGCCGGGCGCCACCACCTCTCCGCTCGAAACGGACTTACCGTCACCGTGGAGTGACCAGGACATCAAGCCTCCTGAAAATAGGTTCGGGCCACCTCGAGCCGAGATGTGGCTGCCCGAAGCCTAGGGGGTGACCAACTCGGCCCGCCTCGGGGTGAGAGTGTCCTAGCGCCCAGCGTGCCCGCCCACATTCTTTACGCGAGATTCCTACTAGTAAAGTTTAGTGCGTTATCCTTGGTTAGTGACAGAATTGCACCAAGATTGACAGACAAAGGGGCTGAACATGGTCACCGATTCACGCGACTCGCGTTCCATGAGCACTCAAACTGGTCTGTCACCAGTCACCTATGAGCAGCACCCGTGGAACCCATCTGCCAGCTCGGTGCACGTCTCGCGTACCCAACTGAGGAGACACAGTGGCCCCTACTGTGCTGCTGTCCTGCCCGACATCGCAGACATCGACCTGGTTCTCCCATCATCGGTCCTGGCCGAGAGCCAAGACGCGGCCCTTGAACTTTCACGCCTTGACGAATACCTCTCCGGTCAACTCGGCGAAGGTGCCGACGGGACAGGCCCGCTTGCCACTATCTTGCTGCGCACCGAATCGTCATCGTCGTCGCAGATTGAGAACATCACTGTCGGTACTCGCCAAATCGCTCTCGATGCCATCGGGGAGATTTCCAGCGCTAACGCGAAGTTAGTTAGTTCGAACGCCCAAGCCACCATCGCCGCCCGTCGTCTCGGCAACGACCTATCGGTTAAGAACGTCTTGACGATGCACGAAACCCTCCTGGCAACGTCAAGCCCAGCCATCGCCGGTCATCTACGCACCGAACAGGTGTGGATCGGTGGGTCAGGGTTCGGGCCGCATCTGGCCGATTTCGTTCCCCCACACCCCGGCCGGATCGGTCGCTATCTTGACGACCTCACACGATTCGCAGATCGGACTGATGTCCCGTCATTGGCGCACGCTGCCATCGCGCACGCCCAGTTTGAGACGATCCACCCATTCGTTGACGGCAACGGGCGAACAGGCCGAGCACTCATTCACGCGATGCTGACCCGCGCAGGGATCACAACCCGCGCAGTGCTCCCCATCAGTGCAGGATTGCTCACCGACACCACATCGTATTTTGCTGCGCTGACGGCCTACCGCGCTGGCGATCCTGTCCCCATCGTGCAGCGACTGGCTCACGCCTCACAGTTCGCTGCGGTTCGTGGCCGGAGACTTATCGACGATCTGGCATCGGTCCGTGACGAGAACGCGGCAAAGATCAAAGCGCGCGCCGACTCCGCCACGTGGCCGCTCAACGACCTGTTGATTAGCCAGCCCATCGTCAACACCGCGTATGTGTCCGAGCACCTTGGTGTCAGCAAGATGGCAGCCCAAACCGCCATCGACCGACTGGTCACTTCCGGCGTGCTCGTGGAGTCGACGAAGAAGATCCGGGGCCGGGTGTGGCAGGCGCCAACGATCATCGCCTTGCTAGACGAGTTCGGCGAATCAATCCGACGAGGTAGACCCTGAACTGCCCCGGAGTTTCAGTGGGCCCGACGCAGCGGCCAATGGGATCCGCCGACAACGTGTCCGAGTCTTAAGAAGATAGGTCTTGCAGAATCACCACCGGAAATTCTAGGCAGTTCGGAGCAAGGGTTCGTCCTGCGTTGCGCTCTAGTCGATGCAGCCTTCTTCGATTGAGAGCGAGCCGACTCGCTTCTCGATCATTGAGCCGCCAGCTGGGACAAGGATCGAGACGCGGTGGTTCCCGATGTCTTCCATCTCAAAGCCCGAGTCGATCTGCGCTGACCACCGGGTTCCGCGGGCTGTCGACATCGGATAGCTGCCAACGCCGGTGATCTTGACTGTCGCTTCGTCAGTGTTCTCAATCGTCGCGTAGACGATCACGGAGTTCCCGCATGAGGCACGGACTGACACCCGAGGAGCGGAACTAAAGCCCACCGCACCAATCAACGGCGTGTCCACCACACCTCCGTCCAAGTCCGGATCGATGGTTTCTTGGGTGGGCGTAGGCGTAGGTGCCTCTTCAGTCGGCGTGGGTGTCGGCGATTCTGATGGCACGGGATCGGGCGTAGGCCCAGAGTCGGAAACAGTGACGTTGCGAGCAGCCGAGGCCGTGCCACTTCCACCTCCCTGACGCACGATCAATTCGTGGTCGCCTTCGCTGGCTTGCCACTTCATGTCGGCGTACACCAAACGG
This sequence comes from Aeromicrobium sp., assembly GCA_040392565.1. Classification (GTDB taxonomy): domain Bacteria; phylum Actinomycetota; class Actinomycetes; order Propionibacteriales; family Nocardioidaceae; genus Aeromicrobium. The sequence continues at coordinate 23,650 of JBEBVW010000009.1, forward strand.
CCGAACCGCACGAGCGACTCATCGCTGGCGACTTCCTCGCCATCGACGAACAACTTCAGGTCGGTAATCGAGGCTTCCGCCGATGCGTGGGCAACCACCGTGACCTCACCCGGTGCCACCGTTCCATCCGGACCCGGCGAGTCGATCCACACTGCCGAACTGGGCGGGGCGTCATCAGCAAGAAGCGCGGTGGCACCGATTGCTACGCCGGACGTCGTCATGAGTGCAGGGATGACGATGTGGATCCATGCAGGCACCCGATCAGCGTAGGTTCTCAACAGGTTCCACGGGGGTAGGGTTTTGACGTAATCACTGCTCAGCGGACTATTTGCACTCCCGCAATGGCATCTGGCGCCCTAGCGTTCTGACCATGAAACGTCTAGTGGCGTATATCGCTGCGTTGGTAGTCCTTGCCGCAGGCGTCTTCATTTATGTCCAGCAGCGGCATGAGGGTTCCGATCCCTTTGCCGAGGCCAGCCCTGTGAGGCCGGCCGCGCGGATGCCGTTCACTGTTACGACGTCGGTGCCAGGTCTTGGAAAGATGGCACTGGGAACCACTACCAGCGTCGCGGTCACCGCCGTGTCGAAGCACCCGATTGATCGAGTTGACCTCTACGACGGCGCGTTGCTAGTCGCCTCCGGCACGCCAGGTGTGACGGGAGCCGCAGTCTTTTCCTATCCCGCTGTGCACCACGGCGCACGGCTGCTGAGCGCCCGCGCTGTTGATGCCCGCGGCAACGTTGCCGTCAGTGCACCCGTACGCGTATTCGTCTCAAATCCGCCCCAGCGCGGACGCATCGGCGTGGCAGTTCCGGTCGTGAAGGGCGAAACGGTTGCCGACCTCGCCAAACGGCTGGACGTCGAGCCCAGCGAAGTCTTCGAAAACCCGTCAACCAAGAAGCGTGCGGTCCCCCAGAAGGTCAGCTCCGACCACATTCTCCAAGGCCGACGAACCGTCTTCGTCAGCATCAATGCACGACCGGAGGCCCGACCACCGACGGCGTTGCGCATCGTCGAACCAACGGTGCTGAGTGACGTCCCACAACTCACGATCAGCGGATCGGAATGCCACCTCGAGCTCGGGGTGGCGAACGCCAGCGGCAAGACGTACACATTCCTCGAAGGAACCACGAGCGGGTGGGTCGAACTGGGCTCTGGCCCGAAACACGAACTGAAATCGCTCAATCCTGGAGCACACATTTACGCCGTCCGGCCGAAAGGCGGTTCGGCTGCTCAGCAGAGCGCTCCAGCCAACGTCATGGTGCCCGCCTCATGCGGTCAGGGAGTGGGATGGAGCGGGGATGCGCGGATCATCGACGGCCAGCTGTATCTCGACAAGCCCACGAACTCCATGGTTTACCTCTACCTGCGCGTTGACAACCAACCGGCACGGCGCCTTCCCTACTCCCAAGACCTCGGATTCCCAGGTCTTGCAGTCACCGATGTCAGCGACCAGTTGCCGAGGCTCGTCGGATCGAAACTTGACCTGCAGGTGTGGAAGGGCGGCGAGTTCCCTCAGCAAGTTGCAGCCGGCCGTCTTGAAGTTCCCGCTGGCACGACGATTCAGGACGTCGTCGGCGAACCCAATCAACTGACGCTTGCTTTCTCCGACGGCACGGCCGGCCAGAAGTCGATGGGTCACGATGACGGGACCGTCGATCTGACCTGGCTGAGCGAATCCAGCCGTGTCGGTCGCGTGCTGTGGCAGGTGACTGCGAAGAACCCGGGCGACCGCAATCTGTCGCTGACCCCAGACGGACTGCTGGCGAGCGGGACAAGCAACAGTACGGCTGGCGTTGGTGAGCGTTCGACTGGCACGTTCTCGATCGACACCGCCAAGATCCCTGGCCACGAAGAGGTGAGCGGCAGCCAGAGCACTGCGCCGAAGTCTGGCGGTGGAGGTGTTGTGCTCGCGACATCGCCGGTTGCTGGTGGATCATTGAGCGCCGCGACGTACGCCAGTAAGCCGCCGAAAGTACCTGCAGGAGTATCGATCGTGCTGCAGGGCTACGTTGCGCCACCCGGCCCAGGCGAGCCGGTGTTCGTCCGAGTACTGGCGCTCCCCGACCAGACTGGCGTCACAGCGGCATCTCCGGTTAGTCGCATCGTCATGCCAGCGGTCGAGCAAGGCACACTGGACGACCCAATCGAACTGAAACTGACCAAAGTCGCTGTCGATCTGGGTACTGCGCCCAACCCTGCGCTGGTGAGTTGCGCACGGGTCAGCGTGCCCTGGGATGGCGAAGCTACTCCCCCGTGGACACCTGGATTCCCGTCCACCCAGGATCTTTCCGCCTACGCAAAGTACGGGCCCAATGTCGGATTCGTGCAGCCGTTCTATCCCAAGTCGGGCACCTATTGTCCCGGCGACTGGCCTCCTGCCGACGACTGCGATTCCATTTTCTGCGACTTCGTTGATGGGCTGGTCAGCATCGGTGAGGCGATCGTCGACTTCGCCACCGACCTCTACTCGTTGGTTGCCTACGCCTACAACGGCATCATCAATACCGTCGTCAAGGTCATCGCTGAGGGTCCGTTATGCCAGTTGATAGGTGCGGCAGACAAGTCGGCCGGGGATGGGTGCTCGACCGTCGTCGGAGCAGCGGCGCGAGCGGCGATCGGCGCCGTCCTCGCGTCCGTCGGATTGCCGCCGTCGTTGCCGAGCCTCGAAGCGCTAGAAGCCATGGCCGACGGTGAACTCGATGTGCTGGCGGTAGAACTCATGAAGCAGTCCGGCGTCCCCTGCGACTCGCTCGCGCAAGATCCGGCCATTGTGGATGCGGCTGCCTCAGCCGCCAAAGCAGCTGGCACTAATTCCGCGTATGTCGAAGCAGCCGGCGACCCCTGTCGCGCGATGGCTCGGTATCTGATCGGCGAGGTGAAGGGTCAAGTCAAGCAGGCTGCAAGCGACTCCGTGGCACAGTCGACGGGATTGCCGTCGTTACTGGGCACGCCGAATGCGTCGATGACCCCTGAGCCGAAGGGCTTGACCCAGCCATGGCGCATCACGATTACTGCCGAGCCCGTGCGCAAGAACGTGGACATCTCGACGATGTCGTGCCGGGTGGCGGCCAAGCAGGTAGGTGGGCCGACAGTCTGGCCAAATGACACCACCGCACAACTGCTGCCCGACGGGTCAGGACACCTGCGCGGCGTCGTGGAGTTCATGCCACGAGTCAGCGCCGACAAGTTGTCGAATGTCACCGCAACCCTGAAAGTGCGCCCCTACGTCAGTTCGTGCACCTTCCAGGAAAAAGCCATCGTCTCCAGCGTCAAACCCTTCCTCCCCCGCTAGCCTGCCCACCCGCTGAGTGCCACGTTTTTACAGTTTTCGGGGCCAAAAACCTGTAAAAACGTGTCACTCAGCGGGGATGGGAAGCCTCGGGGTGGTGGTCAGCTCTCGAGGATGGCGACGACGCTAGTCATTCTTGGCGCCGCCCGCTGCCGCGGAACTGAACGTTCGCGACTCAGCTCTCCAGGATGGCGACGACGCCTTGCCCACCTGCGGCGCAGATGGAGATCAGGGCGCGCTTGCCGGGGCCGGCTTCGTGGAGCATCTTCGCGGCGTTGGCGATGATGCGGCCACCGGTGGCAGCGAACGGGTGAGCGGCCGCGAGTGACGAGCCCTTGACGTTCAGCTTGCTGCGATCGATCGAACCCAGCGGTTTGCTGAGGCCCAGCTTGTCCTTGCAGAAGTCAGCGGACTCCCAAGCTGCGAGGGTCGACAGCACCTGGCCGGCGAACGCTTCGTGGATCTCGTAGAAATCAAAGTCCTGCAGCGACAGGCCATTGCGTTCAAGCATGCGCGGCACGGCGTAAGCCGGTGCCATCAGCAGACCTTCGCCACCGTTGACGTAGTCGACCGCTGCGGTCTCGTAGTCAACGAAGAACGCCTGAACGGTCCAGCCGCGCTTCTTGGCTTCCTCTTCCGAAGCGAACAGCGCAACCGAAGCACCGTCGGACAGTGGCGTGGAGTTACCGGCCGTCATGGTGGCCTCGTCGCCCAGACGCTTGCCGAAGACCGGCTTCAACTTCGCGAGCTTTTCGACGGTGGAATCCGGACGCAGGTGGTTGTCCTTGTCGACACCGTTGAACGGGGTGACCAGATCGTCCTGCCAACCGTCTTCCCACGCCTTGGCGAGGTTCTGGTGCGACAGGGCGGCGAGCTCGTCTTGAGCTTCGCGCGTGATGCCCCACTCGTGAGTGGTGATGGCCTGGTGATCACCCATCGACAGGCCAGTGCGCGGCTCGGCGTTGCGCGGCTGATCGGGAGCCAGGTAACTGGGACGAACCTTGGTCAGCAACTTGGCCAAGCCCATCTTGTCGCCCTTGGCGCTGAGCTGATTGGCCTGGATCAGGATCTTGCGGAGGCGATCATCGACGGCCAGCGGGGCGTCCGACGTGGTGTCGGTGCCGCCGGCAATGCCGGTCTCGATCTTGCCAAGCGCGATCTTGTTGGCGATCTGCATGGCAGCTTGCAGACCCGTGCCACACGCCTGCTGGATGTCAGTGGCCGGAGTGTCGGGTGACAACTTCGAACCGAGCACCGTCTCGCGGGTCAGGTTGAAGTCGCGGCTGTGCTTGAGGACGGCACCGGCGACAACTTCGCCAACGCGCTCGCCCTCCAGGCCAAAGCGCTCCACCAAGCCGTCGAGCGCGGCGGTGAGCATGTCCTGGTTCGACACGTTGGTGTAGACCGTGTTGCTGCGCGCGAACGGGATGCGGTTGCCACCGATGACGGCAACGCGACGGATCGACTGCTGTCCGGCCGGCGTATTCGCCACTGCCTTCTTGGCGGG
>JBEBVW010000010.1:0-28282 GCA_040392565.1 Aeromicrobium sp.
GGCCCTTCTCGACGGCCTTCTTGGCCAACAGCGCCGCGCCGATCATGACCGACGGATTCGACGTGTTGGTGCACGAAGTGATGGCGGCGATAGTGACAGCGCCGTGGTCAACCTCAAATGACGTGCCGTCTTCCAGCGTGACCTGCTGTGGGTTGCTGCCATTAGGTGCATACGTGGGCATTTCGCCCGCGAACGCGGTAGCGGCGTTGGTCAACTCGACGCGGTCCTGAGGACGCTTCGGGCCAGCGATCGAGGGCACGACCGTGGACAGGTCCAGCTCGAGGTACTCCGAGTAGCGCGGCTCGTGGCTGGGATCGTGCCACATGCCCTGCGCCTTGGCGTAGGCCTCAACCAGTGCAACCTGCTCATCGGAGCGACCCGTGAGCTTCATGTACTTGATGGTCTCGTCGTCGATCGGGAACATTGCGACCGTCGAGCCGTACTCGGGGCTCATATTGCCGATCGTGGCGCGGTTGGCCAACGGAACGGCGGTGACGCCCGAGCCGTAGAACTCGACGAACTTGCCCACAACACCGTGATTACGCAACTGCTCGGTGATGGTGAGCACCAAGTCAGTGGCGGTGGCGCCCGAAGGAAGCTCGCCGGACAACTTGAAGCCGACAACACGCGGGATCAGCATGGAGATCGGCTGGCCGAGCATGGCCGCCTCAGCCTCAATGCCGCCGACGCCCCAGCCGACGACACCTAGGCCGTTGACCATGGTGGTGTGCGAGTCGGTGCCGACGCACGAATCGGGGTACACGGTTCCGTTGCGGTCGAAGACAACGCGCGCCAGGTGCTCAATGTTGACCTGGTGCACGATGCCGGTTCCCGGCGGGACGACCTTGAAGTCGTCAAAGGCACCCTGGCCCCAGCGGAGGAACTTGTACCGCTCGCCGTTGCGCTCGTACTCGATCTCAACGTTGCGCTCGAATGCCTCTGGCGTGCCGAAGACGTCAGCGATAACCGAGTGGTCGATGACCATTTCGGCCGGCGCCAGCGGGTTGATCTTCGACGGATCGCCACCGAGGTCCGCCATGGCTTCGCGCATCGTGGCGAGATCGACGACACACGGCACACCGGTGAAGTCCTGCATGATCACGCGAGCCGGCGTGAACTGGATTTCCTTGCTCGGCTCGGCGTTAGCGTCCCAGCCAGCGAGGGCTTCGATATCGCCCTTGGTGATGTCGGCGCCGTCTTCGGTGCGCAGCAGCGCCTCGAGCAGCACCTTCAGGCTGAATGGCAGCCCTTTGACATCAAGACCGTCGCCAGCAACGGCGTCCAATCGGAAGTAGTCGTAGGACTTGTCACCGACGGTGAGTGAGTCCTTGGCGTTGAAGCTGTCGACCGACATGTAGTTCTCCTTCGCGTTCGTGCCCATCCTGCCCCTATTCGTCGAATATGGGCATGCTCAGGTCTGCCTAACTTGCGACAACCGAGCAAAGTCTCTTGATATCAAGATACATGATGTCAAAAGAAAAGTCCGGCGACTCGCGGTCAGAACAGGTGAGGGAAGCGAATCAGCGGTGAGAAGAACGCAATGTAGGCAATGGCCAGGCCCAACACGCCCGCAACACCCACGATCTCCAAGCCCGACACGATCTGATCCCGTCGGCGCGACAAGCGATTGCCGGTCTCAATGACTTTGGTTCCCGCAATACGGTCGGCAATGCGACGCTCAAAGGCCATGACGGCCGGAACGATGACCAGCGCAAGCGCCAAATAGGTCACGAATCCCCAATGCCACGACTCCGGGGTGACTCTGCGCAGCACCGTGGGCAGCCCAATGGGAATCACTGCGATCGACAAGTCCAGCAAGAGCACAACGACGAGGCCGCGCAACAGACCGCGAACCGGTCCCGTGGGCTCATCGGAGCGAACGCCAACGACGGCAAGACCTTCGCGGTGCTTCCCGATGCTGTGCCCGCGAATTCCCTGCCGAATGCCGTTGTTCCACAGTAGGAACACCTCGCCAGCCACCAGACCGGCGAAGATCAGGTGGTCTGACAACCCGATAGTCCAGAAGTCCTCAGAGCGATCCCCCGCGAGCGACAGCACCGCGCGAACGGCCGCGTAGGCCAAAGCACCGGCAGTGAAGGCGCAGCAGAACAGCAAAGCGTCCTGGAACAGCGCCGCGCGTCGGAGTTGACCGAGTGTCCGTGGCTCCTCGGCCGCTGTGTCCACTACCGCTGGTTCGGTCATGTCACCTCATCGCCTTGACGAACGCCATCACACGGCGACCATCTCGTACTCGATCCTCCCAGGTGATGCCCACCGCGACCAGCACGACACTCACTCCGGCGATCACTGCAACACGAGGCGCCGCGTTCGCATACGGGCCGATGTTGAACAGCAACACCAGTGCGGCGATCACCGATCCGAAGATGAACGGGGACTGCCAGTCGAGTTTGACGCCGATCGCCAGGATGACGACTGCGGCACCGCCGAGCAGCAAGGCGCGAAGCCCCGTGGGCTCGGCCAGCGCCTGAGGCACGCTAGGCAGCAGCGCAACTGATAGCCCGGTCCCCAGCGCTGCCCAACTGTTCAGTTGAGGACGTGTCCGCATCCACCAGGTGCCAGCTGCCAACAGCGCGACGCCGATCGGCAGCGTGTACGCCTCCACGAACGAAAATCCGCTCTCCACGATCAGCAATACGTAGGCGACCACTAGCGCGGCAATGCCGGGAACGACATACCACCGTCGAGCTGCGGTGGTCGCGGCCACAGCACATGCTGCGACACCCACACCGGTCCATAGCGCCGCTGCTTGTCCGCCATCGCCCGCCGATACCAATCCGACGAGAACTGCGACCGCCGCACCGGCTTCGACCACCCCCGCTGGCGCCGGCAACGTCGAAGCCGCAAGAGCACAGCCCACCGCGATCAGACCAGCGACCGCCACGGCCGCGACTGCGCTACCGAAGTCGGATGCACCCCACAGGTCTGCCGTTGCAGCAGCAGCGCCGGCAGCCAGCGGCGCAACCGGCGCAGCAGCGAAGCAGCCACTCCTCGACTCCCCCACCAAGACAATGGCCGCCAAGACGGCAGCACCGAGTGCCCATGCCAATGCCGAAGCGCCTTGCGAACCGGTCGAGACCAGCGCAGCCACACCTACTGAAATCAGTGCACCGATCGGCCAGATGGATTCTTTCGGCCGTGCGCGATGCACAACAACGGCCGCCACCGCAGCAGCGACGTAGAGACCTGCGGCGACCCACCACGGCGGAACAGCAGAAGTCACCACTCCGGTGATGACGCAGAGAGTTCCGGTCACGACCGCGACACCCGTCGTTACCCCGTCGAAGGCCTCGGGCCAGCGCGATATGGCAACCAAGGCCACGAGCAGTGCCACTGCTGCGACGCAGGTAACCCAGACAGCGTTCTCGGAGACTTCGGTCGAGAAGATGCGGGCTGTTGCCTCGTAGGACCACGCGTTGTCGAGCGCCTTGGTGATTTGTAGTAGCAATCCGCCGGCCCACCAGGCCGCCAGTCCAATCAAACCGATCGTCGGGATGAGGGTGCCAATTCGCGCTCCCCGAATCCACGGGCTCTTCCCAGCGCGCACCAATGCAGCCGCCGGAATCGCCGCGAACCCGGCCATCGCAAGGAAGGCACCTTCAGGCGGCATTCCAGCTCCAGCTGGAACCGTGATCAGCGCAAACAAGCCAGCGAAAGCCACCGCAGCCATGACCATTCGGGTGATCGGAACAGCGGCTCCAATCACAATGGCCGCGACGATAGTGAGCACCATCGGAATGCCATGACGGTCACCGACGAGTTCCTCGACCGTCGGGTTGTTCACCAATTCAGAGAAGGCCGCTATCGCAGCACACACCATCAGAGAACCGACGACGAGTCGAGCCCCAATGGCCACGCGTTGCGAGCCAGTCACCCTGAGCGCAAGTCCGAGCAGGCCCGCGACGACGAGCGCGGCAAAGAACCGCCAGAAAACCGTGGCGTCAACGACGGCAACGGTGGCCCACGAGGCGACGAGCACGCCGGCGACGGCACCCAGACCTGGCGTCCAAAGTTCCTTGCCGATTGGTCGCTTCGACCACACCAACACAACAGCCGAGACCACCGTGACGGTCACCCCGATGGCGATCCAGGTCCAGGACCAATCGATCGCATCCAGGCCAAATAGACCCTCACCACGCGCGCCAGCGAAATCGACGCCAACGAGGATCAGCAAGACCGCCCACAACGCTTCTGCCGACGCACGCAGCGGTCGCTTCGTGACCCAGACTGCGGCGGCTGCGACTAACAGCGTGGCGCCAAGCATGATCAGGGCCTTGCCGACTAGTCCAATGTCTTCCCAGGACCGAGTGACGAAAATCAGGGCCGCAACGACCAAGCCGAAAGCACCGAGCCCCAATAACACCGTGCCAACCGACCATGACCGGTCCGGGCTCGGGCTAGCTGGGAGCTGGCTCTGGAAAGTCGGCGCTGGCGAACTCTGTGCCTGCTGAGGTGCCTGCCGAGGTGCCTGGGCAGGGACGCTCGGCGGGATCGGAGGGGCGGTGGCCCCTGGCGTCGGTGCGGCCGACGCCAGACCCGCAGCGTCGCGCACTTCGATGGCCCGCTCAACGAGCGAGTCGGCACGCAGCAGCGTCTGCCACAGTTCAACGACCTCCGGCGACCTCAGGTCCAAGCCGCACGTGGGACAACTCGGTGAGCCGTCCAACGTCCCCCGACAAGCCGGACAAACTTCCGGATCTGCAAACGCCATGTACCTACTGTGTCGTGAATAAAGGTTTTCGGCACCTCCTGTCACCTATCCGCGGCGTGTCGCATCGGACTATTCACGTCATGGACGCAGGACGAGCCGTCCAGGAACCCCACCTTGCCGAAGTCGGCGATGTGCGTCTTCGGCCATTTCCAGTGGAACTTCCTCGACGGCGATCGAGAACGGTCGGTCGCCGCGCAGTTCGATCAGATCAGCCATGTCCTGCGGCGACGCGCCACTCGAACCGATGATCCGCAAAGCCTTGACGATGACCAATCCGACATTCAGCGACAGCCGTTGTTGCGTGATGTTGCCGATGAAGACGACCGCGCCGCCAAGTCGCACCGAACGAAGTGCCGAGTTGAGGGTTGGTTCGCCCACGCAGTCCAGCACCATGTCGGCGTTAGCGACCGCGGGAGCCTTGTGAAATCCGTCGCCCGGATCAACCACCACCTCATCAGCGCCGAGCTCACGGACATAGTCAGCGCGCGATTCATCGCGAATGACGGCTATGGCTCGAGCACCCATCCGCGACGCAACTTCAATCCCGGCACTACCCACTCCGCCAGAGGCACCGGTGATGACAACTGTTTTCCCGGGACCGCAACCACCGGCGCGAAGGCCTCGGAATGCCGTGCCGTAGGTGCAGTTCAGGATCGCCGCCTCAGCAGCCGACATGTCATCGGGCACGCGATAGAGCGCACGTTCGGGCACGTTCAAGTGAGTGGCATATCCTCCGTCGGCCATGATCCCCAACACATGGAATCCCCCAGAACTACAGAGTGAAACCTCGCCCAACTGGCACTGCTCACATTCGCCGCACGAATCACGATGGATGGTCGCAACGCGGTCTCCGACTTGCCACATGGTCACGTCCTGACCGACCGCAATGACTCTGCCAGCCGCCTCGTGCCCCAACGTCATCGGCAGCGTCATGAACGGCACTCCGCCACCACGATCAATCAGATCGCGATGGCACACCCCGCACGCCTCAACCTCGACGACCACGAACGATCCCGCCGGCTCCCCCGGATCCGCCACGTCCTCCAGCACCATCGGCACATCAAATGTCTGTGCATCAAGCCGCATCCGCCTCACGACGTAAGTAGAACACGTTCTAGGGCTGGCTGCTGCGTGGATGCAGTGAATTCGGATGCGGTGAGTTACATCCGACCCAAGACTGCGACGCATTCGACGTGGTGCGTCATAGGGAATAGGGCGAAGGCGCGGAGGGTCGTGAGTTGGTAGCCGTTGTCGGCGAAGGAGCGCAGATCGCGGGCTAGCGCTGCCGGGTCGCAGGCGACGTAAACGATGGTGCGTGGCTGGAGCGCGACGATTCCTGCCACCGCGTCTTTAGCCCCGGTGCGCGGCGGGTCGAGGACGACGACATCAGCGCTCGCTCCCACCTCGCCGCGTTGCAAAGCCTGCTCGGTGCGGCGGCGGACGATCTCGACATTCGGCAGGTCTTTCAAATTTGCTTGGGCGTCCGAAGCCGCGGTGCGGTCAGCCTCAACCCACACGACTTCACCTGCAGGCCCGGTTGCGGCAGCAAGAAAGGCCGTGAAGAGTCCCACTCCGGCGTAAAGGTCGACGACCCGGTCACCCGGCTGTACGTCGGCCGCGGCAAGAACTGCGTCAACCAAGGTCGTGGCGGCTGCCGGATGGACCTGCCAGAAACCCGAACCAGTGACCTGGAAGTCGCGATCCTGCACGCGCTCGGTCAGTACCGGCTGACCTGCGCGAGGCGTGCCGTCACGCGCCACGACGGCGTTGACTCGAGCTTCCATCTCGTCGCTGATGGATGCATCCGTGACGATCAAGCGCTCGCCGGTTGACGACACAATCGTTTCCACCGATTCGTCGTCCCAGTCCTGATCGGTCACGACCGGTAGATCTGGATGGGCGATCAGGCACCTATCAACCGGAACGACGTCGTGGGACCGATGTCGACGCAGACCCGCCCTGCCATCTGGAGCCACTGCCCACGCCACGCGAGTGCGCCAGCCCGTGTCGTCGGGCAGTACTTGCTCGACCTGCCCGTCCCATTCAATGCCGGCGAGCCGCTGAAGTTGTTCGCGCACGACCGACGTGAGCAATTCACGCTGGGTCGAAGGTGCTGCGTGCTGGAAGTCGCAGCCCCCGCACGCGCCAGCGAATCGGCATGGCGGTTCGACGCGACCCGGCGCAGCCCGCAGCACCTCGACAGCGTCCGCGCGCAGAAATCGCTTATTGCGATCGGTGATCTGAATGCGCACTTGCTCGCCAGGCAACGCGTGACGGACAAACACCACTTGGCCATCTAGACGGGCCACACAATGACCCCCGTGCGCGATGGGGCCAACTTCGACAACTGGAAGCTGATCAACCACAACAATCCCCCCTCGCGCACACGGAGCGCGGAGCGCGACCACATGAATGGTGCGCGATGGGGCCAACTTCGACAACGGGCTGGTCGTCAGCCATGGCGAATCAGCCGGGTCATCAGTCCGCCGATGACCGACAGCACCGCAGCACATGCGAAAACCAGCACGAAGTCGCCCGACAGCCCCACTAGGCCAGCCCCCACCAACGGCCCGAGCAACTGCCCGAGGTTGTTCGACACGTTGAGGAATCCCAAGTCGCGGGCATTGTCGCGATCATCGGGCAGCACATCGGCCGCAAGCGCGAGCCCTGCAGTCATAAACGCGCCGTAGCCCACACCAATGAGCGCCGCGGCAATGAACGTCATGCCAAAGGTGGGCGAGATCGCCAGCACGCCTGCGGCCACCGCTTGCACCAATGCTGAGGTCAGCACAACACCATGTCGACGCCCCGTGCGGTCGGTGTACGCACCTGCGGCGATGGACGAGATCACTACGAAGACCGTGTAGACGACGATCAGCAGCAGCAGATCGGTTTCTGCGCCGTCCTTGTCTCGGTCCAATCCGTAGAGCAGGAAGAAGAACAGCAGCGCGGTACCCAATGCGTTGCCGATGTTGACGATCAGTCGTCCGGTCCACAGCCATCGAAATGACGAATCGGCTAAGGCTCCAGCACTGCTTCCGTCAGCAACCTCAACAGCGACACGTTCGGTCACTGGATCGGGAAGGACTAACGCCGTGGCTGTCCCCACGACGGCCACCATTCCCGCAAGGAGGAGGTAGCCCGAGGTCACACCTAGTCCTAAAAGGGTCACCGCCGCAACGCCCACGATGATGCCGACTGCTTGCGATGAGCCGATGGCTGCCGACGCTGTTCCGCGCTGTTCATCTAGTTGATCGGCGATCATTGCGGTGAGAGCGGCCGAAGCAACGGCGACGCCCACCGACACACCGATCCAACCGATCGCGACCGGAACCGTGTCTTCGACCGAGGATGTGAAGGCCAAAGAAACGGCTGAAATCCATGTGCCTGCCAATGCCCAAGGACGGCGGCGTCCAAGTCGTGATCTGGTGCGATCAGACCACGCTCCGGCGAGCGGTCCGGCGATCAATCCAGCTGCACCGCCTGCCGCTAAAACAAGGCCGGAGGTGACGACACCTCGAATCCAGCCGTCTTTGTCGTCCGGAGAATCCAGCTGCAATGGAATCAGCAACTGCACTGGCGTCAACTGAACCGCCCAAATCACCAGCCACGCGAGGGTGAACCAGGTGAACCAGGACGCGCCAACGCGCTGTCCCTTCGTCATGAACGAGCCTCCGCGATCACTTCGCGGTACCAGTCGAACGACGCCTTCTTGGTGCGAACTCCAGTCTCGAAGTCGACGTGCACCAGTCCGAAGCGCTGGGTGAAGCCCGATGCCCATTCAAAGTTATCGATCAGCGACCACACCGTGTACTCATCGACTTGGACACCCGCGTCGATGGCACCGGCGATCGCTGCCAGGTGGGATCCGATGTAGTTGATGCGCTGCTGATCGTCGACTCGACCATCGGGTCCGATCACATCGGGGAACGAAGCTCCGTTCTCGGCAATGACGATCGGCGGCAACGCTTCGCCGTAGCGTTGATGGAAGTCGATCAAGAGATCGGTCAATGCTTCGGGGACGATGGGCCACATCTCGCCAAATCCAGTGACTGGGGCACCTGGGGTTTCGGACAGCCCAAACGGGATCGGATCATCTGGGCCAGGCGCAGTGATGGTCGTCGGGTTGTAGAAGTTCAACCCGTAGACGTCGCACGGAATGCTGATGGCTTCCATGTCGCCGTCTTGTACCGGCATCGGGGGAAGTCCCAATGATTCCAGATCGGGGTACTCCCCCAGCAACAACGGATCGGCGAACACGCGGTTGTGGATCATGTCGTAGGCAGCCACCGCGAGGTGGTCGGCTTCGGTGTCATGGAGCGGCCGCACGTGCGTGTGGTTGTTGACGATGCCGACTTGTTCGGCGCCGTGTGAACGCAGGATTGGTACGGCGCGGGCGTGGGCCAGCAGTTGGTGGTGGACGGTGGGCAACGAATCGAATAGCAGTCCCTCGCCGGGTGCCAGCATGCCGATCGCATAGCCCTCAAGCGTCGTGGATGCCGGCTCATTGATGGTGTACCAATGCCGCACGCGATCACCGAGAGCCGACGCGACGATCTCAGTGAAGTCGCCGAAGCGTTCGGCCGTCTCGCGGTTCAGCCAGCCACCGTCGAGCGTGACCGGAAGATCCCAGTGATAGAGCGTCGGTGCCGGTGTGATGCCGGCTTCGAGCAAGGCATCTACGAGCCGGGAGTAGTAGTCCAATCCGAGCTGATTGGCTTCCCCACGGCCGTCGGGCTGCACACGCACCCACGAAATCGAGAAGCGGTATCGATCGACACCCAAATCGCTCAGTAGCGCTACGTCCTCGGCGAACCGTCGGTACGAATCAGTGCCGGGGTCGGCTGTTGACCCATCCAGGATGCGCCCGGGCGTATCGACGAAGTCGTCCCAGATGGATCGGCCGCGGCCGTCAGCCACCCGAGAGCCTTCGATCTGAAATGCGGCAGTTGCTGTTGACCAGCGGAAGTCGACCGGGAATCGGCCGCTCAGAGCTTCAGGAACCACGACGCACATCCCCCGGCGCAGGGCGTTCAGCGGCCATCCGCTGACGTGCATCCTTCGCCGAACTCAACTGATAGGGCACGCTTGTGACCATCACTCCAGGCATGAACAACAATCGACCTTTCAAACGCAACGCCGTTTGGTTGTGCAGGATCTGCTCCCACCACCTGCCAACGACGTACTCGGGGATGTACACGGTCACCACATCGCGCGGGCTCGCCTTACGTACCTGCTTAACGTAGGTGATGACGGGTCTCACCAGTTCTCGATACGGGGACGCCACGACCTTCAGCGGCACCGGTATCGCGAGCGCATCCCACTGCTCCAGCAGCGCAACGGTCTCGTCATGGTCCAGTTCTACCGTCAGCGCTTCAAGTGTGTTCGCCTTGGAAACCCGGGCGTAAGCGAGCGCGCGCATCGTCGGCTTGTGCAGCTTGCTGACCAGCACGATGGCATGAACTCGGCTCGGCAGCGTGATGTCTTCATCGCCAATCTGTAGCTCAGATGAGACCAGCACGTAGTGGCGCTTGATGCTTCGCATAATCACGAAAACGACGGTCATGGCGAGGATTGCGATCCAGGCGCCGGCCAGGAACTTGGTCAGCAGGACAACGACCAACACCGTGGCTGTCATGGCCAGACCAAATGCGTTGACTGCACGCGAACGCAGCATGTGCGACCGCTTCTCGCGGTCCGTTTCTTCAGCCAGCAGCCTGGTCCAGTGTCGGATCATGCCAAGTTGGCTGAGATTGAAGGAAACGAAAACACCCACGATGTACAGCTGGATGAGGCGAGTGACTTCGGCGTCGAAGGCAATGATCAGTCCGATGGCTGCGAGGGCCAGCAGCACGATGCCGTTACTGAAGGCGAGCCGGTCGCCGCGGGTGTCGAGCTGGCGCGGGAGATAGCCGTCGCGCGCCAGAATCGATCCGAGCACGGGGAATCCGTTGAAGGCTGTATTCGCGGCCAACACCAAGATCACGCCCGTGCAGGCGATCGTGAAGTAGAACAGCGGCGTCTCGCCGTAAAGAGTCTTGGCGAGCTGACCGATGACCGTGTCCTGCTCGTATCCTTCGCCGATTGGCACGCCATCACGCAAGAGCTGGGTGGCTGGATCCTCCACGTAACGCAGGTGCATCAGATCGGCCAACACAATGATGCTCATCAGCATCGTGATGGCGATGGTGCCCAACAGCAACAACGTGGTGGCAGCGTTGCGACTCTTGGGTTTCTGGAATGCCGGCACGCCGTTGCTGATCGCCTCCACCCCAGTCAGAGCCGCGCAACCGGACGAGAAGGCACGCGCGAGCAGGAACACCATCGCAATGCCCACAAGGCCGTTCTCGTACTGCCCGTCGGGGGCGATGTCGAACTCTGAGCTCGGCGCCTCGGGCAGATCCCCCATCGCATAACGGGCATAGCCCCACACGCCCATCGCAATGATCGCGAACATAAAGAGATAGGTGGGCACTGCGAAGGCCCGACCCGACTCTTTGGTGCCACGTAGGTTCATCGCCATCAGCAACAGCACCAACACGCTGGCCGCAGCGGCCTCATGACCATCAAGGAACGGCAGCGCCGAAGTGGCGTTCTGAACGCCAGACGAAATCGACACGGCAACGGTCAGCACATAGTCGACGAGCAGGGCGCTGCCTACGGTCAGTCCGGCCGCCGGGCCGAGGTTGACCGTCGCCACCTCATAGTCACCGCCGCCGGAGGGGTAGGCGTGCACGTTCTGGCGGTACGAGGCCACTACCGTCAACATCACCACAGCGACGGCGACGCCGATCTGCCAGTTGAACGCATAGGCCGACAATCCGCCCATTGACAGCGTCAAGAAGATCTCGTCCGGCGCATACGCCACCGATGACAACGCATCGCTGGCAAACACTGGGAGCGCGATGCGTTTGGGCAGCAGCGTCTCCCCCAATTGGGTGCTGCGCAGCTTCCGTCCGACCAGTGCCCGCTTCGCGGACCCGAGGATGCTCACGAGGGATGATGCTAGACCTCTTCTGGGACGCGTGGGGACGGCGTGCCGCGGGTGTAGCGTCGTGCCGTGCACATCGTGATCATGGGGTGCGGGCGCGTAGGCGCATCGCTGGCCCGCAGCCTAGAAAGCCGGGGCCACACCACAGCGGTGATTGACTCCAATCCCGATTCATTTCGCCGGCTCGGTCCGGACTTTCAAGGCACCGCCGTTACCGGAGTCGGCTTCGATCGCGATGTACTTCGCGAAGCCGGGATTGAGCGGGCCGACGCCTTTGCCGCGGTATCCAGCGGCGATAACTCCAACATCATCTCGGCGCGCGTTGCGCGAGAACAGTTCGACGTGCCCAACGTCGTAGCCCGCATCTACGATCCGGGCCGTGCCGAGGTGTACGAGCGTCTTGGCGTTCCGACGGTCGCAACTGTCCCGTGGGCTGCCGACCAGGTTCTGCGTCGACTTGTGCCCGCCGGATCGGAGCCGGCGTGGCGCGATCAAACCGGAGAAGTGCGTCTCGACACGATCTATGCTCCTAGCGCCTGGATTGGTCGACGCATCGATGAATTGGAACAGGCCACTGGAGCCCGCGTGGCCTATTTGCGCCGACTTGGTGCTGGCGTCATCGCCACTGACGCGACGGTCATTCAAGAAGGCGACTATCTGAGCGTGTTCATGCTTGAACCGAACGCGGCCGATATCCACCAGATCGTTGCAGACGGTCCGAAGGAGGACAGCTGATGCGCGTCGTCATCACCGGTGCAGGAGCAGTTGGACGTTCGGTTGCCCAAGAACTCATCGGCAATGGCCATGAAGTTCTGCTGATCGACAAGGCACCCGGGTCCATTCGTGCCGATCTGGTTCCCGAAGCGCAGTGGCTCCTCGCCGACGCCTGCGAAATGTCGTCGCTGGAAGAAGCCCAGCTTCAGTCGTGCGACGTCGTCATCTCAGCAACCGGCGACGACAAAGCGAACTTGGTGACCTCACTGCTCGCCAAGACCGAATTCGCCGTCCCTCGCACCGTGGGTCGGGTGAATCACCCCAGCAATGAGTGGCTGTTCAGCGAGTCGTGGGGCGTCGACGTTTCGGTGTCCACGCCGCGGCTGATGTCGGCACTCGTTGAGGAAGCTGTGACCGTCGGCGACTTGGTACGACTGTTCACTTTCCGCCAGAGCAATACCAACCTGGTCGAGATCACCATGCCGGACGATTCGCCGTTCGTCGGCAAGCGGGTGGGCGACGTTCCGTGGCCGGCCGATGCCACCCTCGTGGCGATTCTGCGCGATAACTCGATTCAGACGCCCGATGCTGATCGTTCGCTTGAGGCTGGTGACGAACTGCTTCTTGTCACTCCAGAAGAGGCCGAAGCTCAAATCGGTCAGTTGCTGTCGCCGAAGTAGGGACCCCGCGGGTTTCGAGGCCCTCGTACCTCGGGCACCTCAACCACCGGGGTTGGGTGATCGAGGAACGAGTCTCGAGTTCACCGCGCCATGGTTTCGAGGCTCGCTAGCGCTCGCACCTCAACCACCGGGGTTGGGCGATCGAGGAGCTCACACCTCAACCACCTGGTTCGGTGATTGAGGTGCGAGCTTGCGAGCCTCGAAATCACCGTGCCATGCAACTTGATCTCGAGGCTCCTCGCAGAGCTCGTCGCACCTCGATCACCGGGGTTGGGTGAGGCTCTGGTCAATCGACCCGAGCGATGTGGGTGGCGTGGGGCAACCGGACTTCGACGACGGCGCCACGCTGCAACTGTCGACCGCGACGGGTCTCTACAACGCCGTCGACCAAAACATCACCCTCGGCGATGATGGCGCCTGCCTCTGCGCCTGATTCGGCATAGCCAGCGAACTTCAGGAGTTGGCCCAACCGGATCATGTCTCCGCGGATCTCGATGCTCTCCGGTTCATTGCTCACTAACCCAGCATAAGGTCGGGCTTGTGAGCGAAGCTGTGCGTGCCGATGTGTGGGTGTGGAGTGTCCGCCTGTTCAAGTCGCGATCGCAGGCGAGTACGGCTTGTAAAGCCGGGCATGTGGCGGTCAACGGCGCAAAGGTGAAACCGTCGGCACTGGTCCGGGTCGGCGACAAGGTCGAAACGCTGACTCCGGGAGGCACCAAGATTTACGTCGTCCGCCAGTTGCTGTCCAAGCGTGTTGGAGCCGCTGTCGCCGCAGCCGCATTCACCGATCACTCGCCTCCTCCCCCGCCCAAGGCCGAACGCCCCGCCCCCATCGCCCTCCGCGATCGCGGCACCGGCCGCCCCACCAAGCGCGACCGCCGCCAACTCGACCGGCTCCGCGACCGTTAGCCCGCTCAGGAGTCACTTAGTACCCAGTGAGGAGTCACTGAGTACCCGGTGAGGAGTCACTGAGTTCTTGCAGCAATGGGATTGAGGTACTCAACAGCCAGCGGCGCCAGCGCCAAGGCTTCCGGTGGATGCGCCGGGTCCAGCCAAACCGACTCAACGATTTCTGCGCCAATCACGTGTGTAGGGTCGCCCAGTTCGATGCGGAAGCAGGTTGCTTGCAACTGTTCCCCCGGTTCATTCGCCGCGTCAGTGAGGAAAATTCCGAGAGGTTCACATGACTCGGGCGGAACATCGAGACCAATTTCCTCGACGAGTTCGCGCCGAAGTGCCGCGATCGAATCTTCGCCTGGCTCAGGCTTGCCACCAGGATTCATGAATACGTCAGTTCCACTCTTGCGGACCATCAAAACGCGTCCATCGGGCCCGACTACGAGCGCAGCAACGACAACAATCACACGAGATCCTGGGGGTCGTAGGGCGCGGGCACGCTGCGCCGCTCAAGTTCGGCGATCGCCTCGTCGACATCGTCGCCGAACCAAGGAACTGATGGTTCATCTGCCGACACAAATCCAGACGCAATCATCTGATCGATCTGCTGCCGCATAGGTGCCCAATAGACGGTGTCCAGGAACAAGCTTGGCTTGGCGTGGATCCCCAGTTGGGCCCAGGTCCACTGTTCGGTGACCTCTTCGATAGTGCCCGCGCCGCCTGGCAACGTGATAAATCCGTCCGCCAGTTCAGCCATCAGCGCCTTGCGTTGATGCATGTCGTCAACCACGTGCAATTCGGTCAGTCCGCCGTGACTCACTTCGCGGTCGTGCAGCTGATGCGGGATAACACCAATGACTCGACCACCAGCGTCGAGGGCCGCATCAGCAACGACCCCCATCAGCCCGACGTGACCGCCACCGTAAACGACGCTCGTCCCGCTTTCGGCAAGACGTCGGCCCGTCCTCGCAGCTAGTTCGCTCCACCGGGGATCGTTACCAAATCGCGATCCACAGAACACCGCTACTGCGCTTAGAGCCATGCGACGACCCTATCGACAGCGATGCCTAGGATCGTTGCGTGACCACACAAACCGAACAACTCCTCAAGGCGTGGGTTCCGATCGGTTACCGCATTTTGCGCGAGACAGCTGAGCGGTACGACGGCATCATCACGTCGTCGGAATTGGCGGCCCGAGTCCAGAGCGAGTCCGGTCGAGACGGCGGAGCGCGGGCAACCTGGATTGGTCAGTTGCTCGAACTCGTCGCGATGCAAGCGGCCCGCACTGAGGATGCGCCACTTGCGTCGCTGTGCGTGCAGTCCGATCTCAGTGTCGGCGAACGCTACCGCCGCATTCTGTCCGCCAGCGGTGTGGCACTTGGCACCAGCGACGAGGACCTCGACGAACGTGCGGCCACCGATCGACTTGAGTGTTATCGGCGGTATGCCGCGGACTTGCCCGAAGATGGCGGCCGACCGCATATCCCTGCCCGCACACCGCGCACGCGATCGACATCCTCCGTGACCCGATCGACGACGCGTAAACCTGATCGCCCCGCGCCCGCTGTCTGTCCAAGCTGCTTCATGCAACTTCCCGCCACCGGCACCTGCGACAACTGCGGCTGACTGACGACTAGCTAAATCGAATGTGGGTGTAGGCCACAGCCTGAATACGCATCTTCGCCGTTGAAGTCGTGTAGACGCGGATCTTGCCGCCGTCTCCCACCGGCACGGTCACCCTGACTGTCTTGGTTCCCTTTGGCATCTTGACCCGCACCGATGAACTCAACGGCGAATCCGATGGGCCGACGTAAATCGACCCCTTGCCTGACCCCTTCGTCACCTTGATGTTGTACGTGACGGTCTGCAAAGCCATCAGCTCAGCAGTCGGCACTGCCACGCCCAAGACCCTTGGATATTTGCGTGCGTTCTTCTTGTACGTCGCAGTTGAAGCGACAGTTACTGCTTTGGGCAGCGTGGTGACACTGGAAACAGGAACGGGGTTGAGCTGGACATCGCCGTTCAGTAGCGCGTCGCGCGTCTCGGCTGGCGTATCGGAGGAGAAGTACTGGATTTGGCTGCCAAAGTGGATGGCGAAGTCGCGCTTTTCCGTCGTATCGATACTCCAGGGCTGAGATTCCAGACCTAGAGAGCGGATGTAAGACAGCAGATAGGCCGAGCTGTTGCCGGCCTTGATGCCATAGGAATTGACCCCGAGTTCGGCCGCGAGACGCACCCGTTTCTGGTCCATTTGGCCGCTGTCGTGCGCGATGATCCGGACGCCAGGAGCCAATGAACGGACGGTGGGGGTGATGGTGTCCCAACGAAAACTGAGGATCGACGATCTGGCAAGAAGGTCGTGCTCCTTGAGCAGCCCAATCGCCTTCTTGGCGTAGGCGATTTCGCCGGACGGAGATTGTCCTACCGGACCTTTGATGTCGAGGAAGATGTGAATGTCCGATGCGGCGACTGCGTTAGCGAATTGCTCGAAGGTCGGGATCGGCACAGTCTTCTCGTTGGTGCGAAAGTCCTCACAACGCACGAGCGACAGTTCAGCGAGCGTCTTGTCACTGATCCGCTCACCGGCGTTTGTACATCTTTCGGGCAGCGTGTCGTTGTGGTTCATCACGCCAACGCCGTCCTTGGTGAACAAGATGTCGGTTTCGATCGCGTCGAATCCCTGCGCGACCGAGTATTCATAGGCCTCGACCGAATTCTCGGGCTTTTCAGCCGCACCGCCACGGTGGGCCAAGATGCGAAATTCCACACCTTTGTCGTTTGTGATCGGCGCCCCTCCGGGCCCGAGCGTCTTGGCCTGAACCGGCGCCATGCCCGTCAACCACGCGGTCATGCCTAGTAACGCTGCAAGCGCGGCAGAAATGAGAGTGCGACGAGTGCGCATTTCTGGGAACGACCTCATTGTCAGATTGAAGTGAAATGCAGCGTACCGAAACAACAAGGCTCGGATGTAGAAAACATCCGAGCCGCGCAAGAAATCACTGCAATAGCAGTAATTTCTTGAGTCGGGCTGACAGGATTTGAACCTGCGACCCCTTGACCCCCAGTCAAGTGCGCTACCAAGCTGCGCCACAGCCCGATGTTCAGTTATTGCGCCCGCAAAGCGTCTCAGCTGGCACGGTCACCGAAGAAGAACACTACCGCAGTCCCCACGCGACTCTGACATCGGCTTGTCGATATCGGCGAGTGGCGCAAAGCCTTCAGCGAGGGGCACAGGATGGTCGGCACACTCGATAAAAGGGGCCAAATGCACCAGGCGCGAGGTTCTAGCGGCGTTCGCGCTTCTTGCGAGGTCGCTGCTGAATATGGATAGGTGAGCCGACAAAGCCGAACTCTTCGCGCAGACGGCGCTCGATGAAACGCATGTACGACGCCTCGAGCTTGCCGGAGGTGAACAGCACGAACGTCGGAGGTGCTGTTGCGGCCTGAGTTCCGAACAGAATCTTCGACTGCTTGCCACCGCGCACCGGGTGCGGATGTTCGGCGACCAGTCGTCCCAAAAACGAGTTGAGTGCGCCCGTCGAGACGCGTGTGCTCCAGCCGTCGAGTGCCGCATCGAGTGCTCGTACGAGCCGGTCTACGTGCCAGCCAGTGCGAGCCGTGATGTTGATGCGCGGTGCCCACTGCACCTGCACGAGCTCACGCTCAATTTCCTTATCGAGGTAGTAGCGGCGCTCTTCATCGACGAGGTCCCACTTGTTGAAGGCAATGACCAGCGCCCGACCGGCCTCGATCACCGTGTGGATGATGCGAAGATCCTGCTCGCTGATCGGCGCACTCGCGTCGATCACGAGCACCGCAACCTCGGCGCGATCGATTGCCGTGGTGGTGCGCAGGCTCGCATAGAACTCATGCCCTGATGCTTCGCGAACGCGTCGACGAATACCGGCAGTGTCAATGAACGTCCACAATTGACCACCGAGTTCGACGAGTTCGTCAACGGGGTCGACGGTCGTGCCAGACGCGTCATCGACAACGACGCGCTCTTCACCGGCCAATTTGTTCAGCAGGCTGGACTTGCCGACGTTCGGCTTGCCCACGATTGCTACCCGGTGCGGGCCCTGTTCGGGTTCCCAATCTTCGGGCGGGGCCTCAGGCAGCGCTTCAAGGATGGCGTCCAGCATCTCGCCGCTCCCCCGGCCGTGCAGCGCCGAAACGGGGAATGGTTCACCCAGACCGAGATTCCACAGCGACGCGGCCTCAGCTTCGGTGCGCTGGTCGTCGACTTTGTTGGCGGCAAGCACCACCGGCTTCTTGGCCTTGCGCAGGATGCGCACGACCTGCTCGTCAGCATCGGTGATGCCGACCGTCGCGTCGACGACAAATAGCACGGCATCGGCGACTTGGATGGCGATTTCAGCCTGTGCAGCAATGCGCTCGGCTAGGCCCTTTGCGTCCGGATCCCAACCACCTGTGTCGACTACGGTGAAGGAACGACCATTCCAGGTCGCGTCGTACTGGACGCGATCGCGGGTCACTCCCGGGATGTCTTCAACGACCGCTTCGCGGCGGCCAATAATGCGGTTGACCAGCGTCGACTTGCCCACGTTCGGTCGGCCGATGACGGCCAGAACGGGTTGCTGCTCAGTCATTTGTGCCTACTTCAGTTGGGGTGCCCGGCAACGGACCAGGCAGTTCACGCTTGACCGCATCTTTGGCCCACGCCAAATGGTCAAGCATCTTCTGTTGAATTTCTGCGGCGGCCTCGGAGATCTTCTCCGACGTCCGCGGCCAGGGCTCGGCCTCAATACGGAACGGACGGCCATAGACCATGTCGATGCGCGCGCCCTTGGGCGGCTTGCTCGACGCGTCTGCGCCCTTCTCGCGAGTTCCGAAAATTGCCAGCGGCACGATGGGTGCACCGCTGACTAGCGCCAAGTAGGCGATGCCATTCTTGATGTTCTTCAGTTCACCGTCTCCGCGAGTGCCCTCAGGAAAAATTCCAATGGCCTGACCAGCGAGTAGCGCTGACGTGGCACGGCGCATTGCACCGGTATCGACGCGGCTACGTGCGACCTTGATCTGGCTAATCGCCTTCATAAGGTGCGCGGTCTTGCCAGCGAATTCTTCCTCTTTGACGAGCGTGTGCACGTCGCGAGGCGCCTTAATGAACAGCAGTGGGCCGTCAAGCCAGCCGACGTGATTGGCCGCGATGATGACTGGCCCTTGGTCGGGGACGTATCCCTGGCCGCGCTCACGGATATCCCATTTTCGAAGCATCGGACCGCCAACGGTTCCACGAATGATCCGTAGACCCGTTTCGGGAAGTCCTGCTTGCAGCGGCGCGGGCCGGTTCATCGCGCGTCGACCAATCCGACGATGGCCTCAATGACTTCGTCCAAGGTCATGAACGTGCTGTCAACGACTGTCGCTCCGTCGGCCTGGGTCAATGGCGAGGCCGCGCGCGTGGAGTCGATCTGATCGCGACGGGCCAAGGCTGCCTCGGTAGCTGCGGTATCTGTTCCGCCTTCTTCGGCGGCACGGCGTGCAGCGCGTGCTGCGGGGTCGGCGACCAGATAGATCTTGACCTCGGCGTCGGGCGCCACCACGGTTCCGATGTCACGTCCCTCGACGACAATGCCGTGGGCGCCAGCAATGGCAGCACGCTGCAGGTCGACAAGGAGTTCACGCACCCGCGGCACGGCTGCAACGGGGCTCACTGCTGACGTCACCTGATCTCCGCGGATCGGCTCTGAAACGTCGGTTTGACCGACGTGAATCGTCGGCGCCAGCGGATCGGTCCCCGAAATGATCTCGACAGATTCAGCGGCGTCAGCGATGGCTTGCGGATCCTCAAGGTCGACACCTGCTTGCAGCAACGCCCAGGTCATCGCGCGATACATAGCTCCGGTGTCGAGATAGGCGAGGCCAAGACGCGATGCGACGCCGCGCGAAGTGCTGGACTTGCCTGATCCAGACGGTCCATCAATCGCGACAACCAAAGGCGTACTCACAGCGTGTTTCTCCTGCTTCATTAGTGATAAGCCGTCCAGCCACGGCCGGCCAAAGCGGCGACGAGAACGTCACCCAGACCCGGAGCGACAGCGATTTGAGCAAGACCCACGGGTCGGCCCAAGTCGTGGTCGAGTCGCAGATCCTCGATGTTGACACCTGATTGTCCCGTATCGGCCAGCAATCTGGACAATTCGCCCGGTTGATCGGCCACTTGGACGTTGACCACATCGAGTTCGGACGGCGCATCGCCGTGCTTGCCAGGGATGAGTGTGGTGCCCCGACGCCCCGACTCAAGCACCTCGGCCAGAACGGCCGGATCGGGCGAGTCGAGGGCCGCAATCACCCGATCGAGATCAGCCCGAACGTCCTGCAGCACATCGCGCACCTCTGAGGCGTTGTCGCCCAGGATGTCGATCCACAACCGCAGATCGCTGCCCGCAATCCGGGTGACGTCGCGCAATCCCGGCCCCGATAAGGCAAGGTGATTGGGCGGGGCCGAGTTGAGTCTGGCCGCGGTCAGGCTCGACATGACTTGCGGAACGTGCGAGACGACTGCGACAGCACGATCGTGGGCGGCAGCCTCCATGATGATGGGCACCGCTCCGACGTTCAACGCCAAGTCGACCACGATGTCCAACGCTTCGGGACGGGTCGCGCGAGTAGGCGTGACGGCCCATGGACGTCCTTCAAAAAGACGAGCTGACGCCGCTGTAGGACCTGACCGTTCGCTGCCGGCCATCGGATGACCGCCGGCGTAACGATCGGCACCGTCGAGTCCCGCCAACGACTCTTGCAACCGCGACTTCACGCTCGTCACGTCGGTGACCAAGGCACCGGGCCACCGAATCAGCGCAGCACCGACTTCCTGGCCCGCAAGCGCCGGGGGCACGGCAACGACGACAAGCACCGGCGTATCGGCATCGGTCAGCGGACGGCCCGCTCCCAACGCAATCGCCTGCTCCAAATGCACCGCTGAGGTGTCAGAAAGAACGACGTCAGCGTTCCGCTCGCGCAATGCCAGGGCAACGGATGTACCGATCAGCCCGCAACCGATGATCGCGATGGGACCGGTGGGAAGTTCACTCATTGTGGTGCCACGCTGTCGAACAGAGCGCCCAGCTCCTCGCGGGTCAGATCGCGCAATGCACCCACTCGCAGGCCGCCCAGGTTCAACGGACCGAATGCGGTGCGAGTCAGTTCAATGACCGGATGTCCCACCTGGTCAAGCATGCGTCGGACGATGCGGTTGCGACCGATATGAACATCCAACTCGACGAGCGATCGGCCACGCGAGGTGTCCTTGACGATGAAGCGGTCCGCTTGAGCGGGACCATCTTCAAGTTCGATACCGGCCAACAGATCGCGACCGACCTTCGCATCGACCGTGCCGTCAACCAGCGCGACATACGTCTTGGTGACCTCGTATGAGGGGTGCGCCAGTTGGTGAGCCAAATCGCCGTCGTTGGTCAGGATCAGCAGCCCTGACGTATCGGTATCGAGACGTCCCACGTGAAAGAGGCGATCATCGCGACCTTTCACAACACCTGACAGATCAGGACGCCCGTTTTCATCAGCCATCGTCGAAACGATTCCGCGCGGCTTGTTGAGAATCACATACGCGTGGTCGTTCGGCGGAGGAATGCGTTGCCCATCGACACGGATGACGTCGGTCATCGGATCGACTCGTGCACCCATTTGGGTCACGACCTCGCCGTTCACTTCAACATGGCCATTGGCCATCAACTCTTCGCACCGACGACGGCTCGCAATACCCGCCGATGCGAGAACCTTCTGCAGTCGGATGCCCTGGGGCAGTTCCGCTGACGTTTCAGTCATCCGTGGCATCCTCAGCGGGAAGTGGTTCGGGAGGTTCTACGGCCGCAGCAGCTTCGAGGAACACGTCTTCGTCCATGTCTTCCAGTTCTGGCAACAGTGGCGCCAAGTCCGGAAGTTGGTCCAAATCGTCCAGACCCATTCGCTCCAAGAAGTACGGTGTGGTGACGTAGAGCGTCGCGCCGCTTTCGCCATCGTTGCCGGCTTCGGTGATCAGTCCGCGCGTCACCAGCGTGCGCACCACTCCGTCGACATTGACGCCGCGAATGGCAGAAATGCGGGACCGGCTAATGGGCTGGCGGTAGGCAACGACGGCCATCGTCTCCAGCGCAGCTTGGGTGAGTCGAGCGTGCTGGCCTTCTAGGACAAAGCGCTCGACCGCCGGCGCATAGGGCTCACGTGAGTAGAACCGCCAACCACCAGCGACGTTTCGCAATTCAAATCCGCGCCCCTGCGCGGTGTATTCATCAGCCAAGTCTTCAAGAGCCGTCTGCACTTCGGTCGGCGGATGACCCACGGCCTGAGCCAGCGTCAAATGATCGAGCGGTTGATCGGCCACCATCAACACGGCTTCAAGGGCCGGTCGCAGGTCCAAAACCTGCAGTTCCAGCTCATCCTCACGCGTCGCAGCGGTCTGCGATTCACTCATCGTGGTCTCCGTTCGGTGCCTGTAGCGGCTCAACAGATTCAATCTCGGTCATCAGGGCGACGGGTTCGACGTCAGGACCATCGACTTGCGGTTCAATGCCGGTCTCGACGATGGATGGCTCGTCGAATTCATCACCGACATCGATGTCGCCGTCCTGGCTACCGGTCCATCGGACCAGCAATTCGCCGAGCGGCGTGGCCTGCTCCAACCCAATGGCACCTTCGCGGAACAGTTCAAGCAAGCCCAAGAACCGGGCGACCTTCGTCATCAGATCGGGAGCGTCGGCAGTCAGTGCGCGGAACGTCATCTCCGGACTACGCCGCAATTGGTCGACCATCAAGTGCACCTGCTCGCGGACGCTGACCTGCGGCGCATGCAGGTGAGCCAAGGACACCATGGGGACCGGCTTGGCCTGGAAGACTGACGCCGCCAGACGCGCCAAATCGTCAGGACCAGCGGAAATCACCACTTCAGGCAGCAAGTCGGCGAACCGTGGTTCAAGCGTCACCTGCCGGGCAAAGCGACGCCGCTCCCCCTCAAGCCGCTCTGCGAAAGCCGACGCAACCTGCTTGAACGCCTTGTACTGCAGCAGTCGAGCGAACAACAAGTCACGAGCTTCCAGCAACGCGAGATCGTCTTCGTCCTCAACATCGGCCTGCGGCAAGAGCCGCGCAGCTTTCAAATCCAGCAACGTGGAGGCGACCAGGAGGAAGTTCGTCGTCTGCTCAAGGTCATCGTCGAGCGTCTTGACGTAGGAGATGAATTCACTGGTCACCGACGACAACGCCACTTCGGTGATATCCAGTTCGTGTTTGGAGATCAGCTGCAGCAGCAGGTCGAATGGGCCCTCGAAGTTAGTCAGATTGACTGAAAATCCCGATGCGGGTGGTTCCGCCTCCGTGATGGTCACGAACTGCTCAATCGTTGCGCGACCGCGCTGTCAGTGCCGTGTTCATCGAGGTCAGCAAGCGCTTCAGCTAGCGCCGCACGAACGAAGCGACCGCGATCGACTGTGCGTCCCAAAGCGACCCGCAACTGCAGGCGAGCCTGTTCGATCGCCAGCAATTCATCGGCGGTCAAGTAGACCGTCATCTTTTCGTCGTGCTTGACCCGGCCACTGTCGAGTGTCGGAGCTGCGTCGTCGTCAACGTCAGCTTCGGCCTGCTTACCTGCAGCCTTCTTAGTGGTCGGGCGGAACAGTTCTTCCGCACCTGGCATCGCTACGCGTCGGGGCATCGCTGCAAGACCTCTCGCGCCAGCTGCCGGTACGCGGCCGCGCCCGGAGAATTCGAGGCGTATTCGGTGATCGGTTCGCCCGCCACCGTGGAATCGGAGAACTTCACGGTGCGGCGGATGACGGTGTGGAACACCATGTCGCCCCAACCCTGAACCAAGGTCGCCAGCACTTCCTTGTCGTGCAGCGTGCGGCTGTCGAACATCGTGCCGAGAAGGCCAACGATCTGCAGTTCGTCGTTGGTGCGCTCCCGCACTCGCTCGATGGTCTCTTTCAGCAGCGCAACTCCGCGAAGCGCGAAGTACTCGCACTCCAGCGGAATGATGACGCCATTGGCTGCAGTCAGCGCGTTAACGGTCAACAAACCGAGAGACGGCTGGCAGTCAATCAAGATGACGTCGTAGTCATGCCTGATGGGCTTAAGCACCCGAGCAAGTGCCTGTTCGCGACCAACTTCAGTGACGAGGCGCATTTCCGCCGCCGACAGGTCAATATTGGCTGGCACCAGATCGAGATTCTTGACCGAGGTGTTGATGATCAGATCTTTGATGCCGACCTCGCGGTCCATCAAGGCGTGGTAGATGCTCTGATCCAAATCGTGAGCACCGATCCCCAGCCCGACAGTCAGCGAACCCTGTGGATCGAAGTCGACTAGAAGAACCCGCCGGCCAAGTTCGGCCAGGGCCGCACCCAGGGAAATGGTCGTTGTGGTCTTACCAACGCCACCCTTTTGATTGCACATCGCGATGATGACGGCAGGTTGGCCAGGACGGCGTGGTCCGGGATCAGGGAACGCCGGAAGCGGTCGGCCGGTCGGTCCTACCGCGCTGTTCGTGGCCATGGCTCTCCTCTGGATTTGTCGACATTCCCAACCCTACTCGCGTCGACCTCCATCGCTACTATCCGATCCGCGCGATTCACGTCGCATCTGACGCGTCGCGAACTACCCGACAGCACGTGGATGAGCGCCTGCATAGACCTCGCGGAGTTTTTCGACCGTCACCAGGGTGTAGATCTGAGTGGTCGTCACGGAAGCGTGGCCCAACAGTTCCTGCACCACTCGAACATCGGCGCCGCCATCGAGTAGGTGGGTGGCGAAGGAATGTCTCAAGGTGTGAGGCGACACATCGGCTTTGATGCCGGCACGATCGGCCGCTTTGTTCAAAACGGTCCAGGCGCTCTGACGGGACAGTCGTCCGCCTCGAGCATTCAAGAACACTGCAGGTTCAGCTTTCGACACCAGTGCCGGGCGTGATGCGGTGAGATAGTCGCGTACGGCCGCGATAGCGAACGAACCGAGCGGCACCATGCGCTGCTTTCCACCCTTGCCTCGCAGCAAGACGACACCTTCGTCGAGGTCGAGATCATCCAGATCGAGGCCGACTGCTTCGGAGATGCGGGCGCCCGTTCCGTAGAGAACCTCCAGCAACGCCCGATCACGAGACGTCAAAACGGTCCCTGCAGCCCCAGCCGCTTCCAGGATTGCCTCAACCTGCCCAATATCGAGCGCTTTGGGCAACCGGCTCGGCGGACGTGGCGGCTTGATAGCCGCAGTGACGTCTTTGGCGACGATTTGCTCACGCACCAGAAAGCGATGAAATCCACGGACCGCAACGATGGTTCGCGCAGCGCTTGCAGTGCCGAGCGGCTGGTGGTCTTTGTCGCCCGTCCGCAGGGCTCCAAGGAATGCGCTAACCCGATTCTCATCAATGTCAGCCGGCTCGAGCACCTCTTCGTTCAGCAGAAACTGCAGGTACCGCCGCAGATCACGCCGATACGAGCGCATGGTGTTCTCGGCAAGCCCTCGCTCGACAGAGAGATGACTCAGGTACTCCTGCACCGACCGCTCGACCGGCGACATGGCTATCTCGTCCGCTGTGCGTGCAGTGCCAACAGGCCGGCGACCGTCATCGCATCGGTGATCCGACCTTCAGCGACGGCACCCAATGCCTCGCCGAACGGCATCCACCAATGCTCCATGTCGGCCTCTTCCGCCTCGCGCACCGTGCGCTCGTCGTCGGCGACTGGGGTAAGAGCGATAGCCAGGAACACTTCCCAAGCCTCGCTGGAGTACCCCGGCGAGGCGTGAGCGATCAACAACCGTGACCACTCAGCCGCCACGACATCGGCCTCTTCAGCCAATTCACGACGAGCCGCGTCAATCGGCGACTCCCCCGCGACGTCGAGTGTTCCGGCAGGCAACTCAAGCATCCGCTTGCCGACCGGATGTCGGTATTGCTGCACCAGAAGCACGCGGTCGTCCTCGTCCAACGCCAACACACCGACCGCACCGTTCGGCTGCACCACAACTCGTGGGTGCTGATGACCCGCGGGATCGACGATCGTGTCCTTACGCACTTGCGCGTAGGGCGTGTCGTACACGAGGTCGGTGCTGGCCACCGGCCACTTCGCCTTCGTGTCAGCGAGCGTCAAGTCACCATCAACCAGGTGCCCGGTCAAATGCGGGTGCGCACGGCCGGTCATGCCGTCTCGTCGACCGGAAGCCGGGTTTCCTTCTGGCGAGCGAGCGCAGCAGCAGCCAAGCCCGAGAACAGCGGGTGTGGACGCGTGGGACGCGACCGCAATTCGGGGTGTGCCTGCGTTGCGATGTAGTACGGGTGCACCTCACGCGGCAGTTCGACGAACTCGACCAGCGAAGCATCCGGCGACGTTCCGCTGAACACCAGCCCGGCTTCCTCCAACTGTCCGCGGTAGGCGTTGTTGACCTCATAGCGGTGACGGTGGCGTTCCTGGACCTTGTCGGCGCCGTACACCTCTGCGGCAATCGACCCAGCTGCCAATGCTGCTGGATAGAGGCCAAGACGCATTGTGCCGCCGAGATCGCCTTCACCATCGACAATCGCCAACTGCTCGGCCATCGTCGCAATGACCGGGTGCTCGGATTTGGCGTCGAACTCGGTCGAACTCGCGTCGGCGATACCGGCCTTGTTGCGGGCGTACTCGATGACCATGCACTGCAAGCCCAAGCACAGACCCAACGTCGGGATCTTGTTCTCACGCGCGTACTTCAGTGCACCGAGTTTGCCTTCGATTCCGCGGATTCCGAAGCCACCGGGTACACAAATTCCGTCGACGTCAGCCAACTGGCGTGCTGCCCCGGCTTCAGTGGCACATTCATCAGAGGCGACCCAGCGCAGTTCGATCTTCGCGTTCTGAGCAAAACCGCCAGCACGCAAGGCCTCGGCCACCGACAGATACGCATCCGGCAAATCGATGTACTTGCCGACCAGTGCGATGGTCAGAGTGTCGGCGGGCTGATGGACCCGCTCCAACAACGCATCCCACTCTTCCCAGTTCACGTCGCGGAACGGCAAATCCAGGCGCCGCACCAAGTAGGCATCAAGCCCCTCGCTGTGCAGCACCTTCGGAATGTCGTAAATCGACGGAGCATCGGCTGCTGTCACCACTGCTTCGGAGTCGACGTCACACATCAATGCAATCTTGGCCTTGACGCTCTCGGTCAACGGACGGTCTGACCGGCACACGATGGCGTCCGGCTGGATACCGATCGAGCGCAGGGCAGCGACAGAGTGCTGAGTGGGCTTGGTCTTCAGTTCCTTCGACGGACCGATGTACGGCACCAACGAAACATGCAGGAAGAACACGTTGCCACGCCCCACCTGCTGGCGCACCTGACGAGCCGACTCAAGGAATGGCTGGCTCTCAATGTCGCCCACCGTGCCGCCGATTTCGTGAATCACCACGTCGACGTCCGGCCCGCCCATCGCGAGCATGCGGTCTTTAATCTCGTTCGTAATGTGCGGGATGACCTGGACGGTGTCCCCCAAGTAGTCGCCGCGACGCTCGCGAGCAATGACCTCTGAATACACCTGACCGGTCGTGACATTGGCTCGGCCAACCAGGTCGACGTCAAGAAAACGCTCGTAGTGTCCGATGTCGAGGTCGGTCTCGGCGCCATCGTCGGTGACGAAGACCTCGCCGTGCTGGAACGGGTTCATCGTTCCGGGATCGACGTTCAGATACGGGTCGAGCTTCTGCATCGTGACGCGCAAGCCACGAGACTTCAGCAACCGACCGAGGCTTGACGCGGTCAGTCCCTTACCCAGCGAGGAAGCGACCCCTCCGGTGACGAACACGTGCTTGGTAACGGCGTTCCCAGCCAAGGTGACTCCCGTGGGTCGAATTGATGTCAGGCCTCAGATGAGGTCCCCACGGAACTCCAGTCTAGACGTTGCCTAGCGTTGCCCGCCACGCGGACACGCCCAAAGTCAGCCCAACATCAGCGAGGCAGGCTTCCGTCGGCACTGCGGGAGGTGCCCCAGGCACCGGAACGGCCGGCGAACTCCTCGGCCAGAGCAAGCGCCACGACGATACGACCAGTGGCAACATCGGCGACGTCGACAGTGGAAACCTGCGATGCGCTCTCATCACCTCGCACTGCGGCGACAACACCGTCGTCCTGCGATGCCGACGAGGGGCCAGCGACAACAACGCCCTTTGAAGCGCGGTCCAGTGCTGTAGCCAACGCCGCCAGGCTGGCGCCCTGCTGCTGGGTCGCCGAACCGCGCGGGGCCGTCACGACGACAGCCAACTCTGCGCG
>JBEBVW010000011.1:0-27888 GCA_040392565.1 Aeromicrobium sp.
GGTGCGACCGCGCCATCCGCAACGCGATCATCGTGCCGATGATGATCTGGAGTTGGTGGTAGATCATCAGTGGAAGCACC
Organism: Aeromicrobium sp.; assembly: GCA_040392565.1. Lineage (GTDB taxonomy): Bacteria > Actinomycetota > Actinomycetes > Propionibacteriales > Nocardioidaceae > Aeromicrobium. The sequence goes on from JBEBVW010000011.1 coordinate 81, forward strand.
ATGAACGCCACAGCTGGGCCCGGGAACAGCACCGATGCGATCGGCAACCCGCTGGCAAGGCTCTTGTTCGAACCACAGAAAAGCAGTGGCGCCCGATCTGCCGGTGCGAAACCAGCAATGCGCCCCACAACAACGCACCACGTCATTGTGATGGCCAGGAGTGCGGCGCACACCAGCGTGACTAGGAGCAGATCGTGGACCGCTGTGGTGCGCCACAGCCCAGCGTCAGTGCCCTTGCTGAAGGCGACGAAGACGACAAGGACGATAGTCCCGCGATCGAATAGTTTCAGTTGATCGTCGTGGCGCTTGATCCACTCGCTGATCCAGCGCCGCAGTAACTGGCCAAGGATGAACGGCGCGAGCAGCTGCAGGACGATCCGCAGAATCGAGTTGCCGTCCACCTTCGCGTCTGTGGCCATGAGCCAGGCCACTAGCGCTGGGGTCAGAAAGACGCCGAGGAGATTCGACAACGATGCGCTCACAACCGCGGCTGCGACATTTCCACCGGCGATGCGGGTGTTGACCACGCAGGACTGGACCGTCGACGGCACGAGGCACAGCAGCAGTACCCCCGACGCCAGGCCGGGTGTCAGCACATGTGGTTCGAGGAGCTGCGCTGCCATGCCGAGAACTGGGAATACTGCGAACGTGGTCCCCAGGATCACTAGGTGCAAGCGCCAATGGCGCAGCCCTGACAAAGTCTCGCCAGTCGAGAGTCGTGCGCCATAGAGAAAGAACAGCAGGCCGATGATGACGGGAGTGAGTGCGTCGAGCGCATCAAGTGCTGCGCCCCGGGCCGGAAGTACCGATGCAATGACTGCCGCCAACACCAATGCCGTGATGAACGGGTCGAGTCGGATCTTGCGCACTTGCCGAGACTAGTCTCGATACATGAGCAGCCCGAGCAGAATCGCGATCCTGGGCGCTGGCGTGATGGGGGAGACCCTGCTGTCGGCGATCGTTTCGTCCGGTGTTCCCGCCGAGCAGATTGTCATCAGTGAGAAGCGGCCGGAGCGAGCCGATGAACTGCATCAGAAGTACGGCGTTGCCGTCAGCGCCGACAATGCGCAGGCCGTGAATGGCGCCGAGATCATTCTGGTCGTCGTCAAACCGCAGGACGTCCCGGGCGTACTTGACGAAATCGCTCCGATCCTCGGTGCCGACTCGACTGTCGTGTCGTTGGCGGCTGGCATTCGGATCGCCACCTATGAAGCTGCCTTGAGCGAGGGCGTCGGCGTGGTTCGGGCGATGCCGAATACCCCTGCCGTCGTCGGTGAAGGCATGTTCGGCATTTCGCCGAATGCTGCGGTCAGCGAAGCTCGGCTAGCGCAGATCGTCGAACTGTTGTCGACCGGCGGCAAGGTGGCGGTCGTGCCTGAGTCTGCGCAGGACGCAGTGACAGCCGTATCGGGATCGGGGCCTGCTTACGTCTTCTATTTGGCCGAATCGATGATGGCTGCAGCGGTTGAGTTGGGACTGGACGCCGATGTTGCCCGAACCTTGGTGACCCAAACGCTCGTAGGGTCCGCGGCGCTCTTGGCCGACTCAGAGGACTCGGCTGCCGAACTGCGTCGCAAAGTCACGTCGCCTAACGGCACGACTCACGCCGCCATTACAACGTTCGATTCCCACGGTGTCGGCGCTGGCATTGAGGCTGGGCTGCGGGCTGCCGCTGCCCGATCTGCTGAACTTTCCGGTTCCTGACTGAGTCCGCGCATTGACAGCTGATGTATCGTTTATCGATAGATAGATATCGATAAACATGCGAGGTGGACTATGGCGACGTGGGCGGTACGTGCGCTGCGGGCAATCATTGGGATCGCCCTTATTGGTTCGGTCGTGGTGCAGTTCGGGCTGATCGTGCTGCTGTGGGTCGACGGTGAGATAGAGCCGTTGTCGGTCCGCATTGCCGTCGCGACCATCTGGTTCTTGGGCATCTGTTGTTTACAGGTGATTGGGATCAGCGTCTGGCGACTGGTCACGATGGTCCAGGGCGGCACCGTGTTCTCGCTGGCAGCATTCAAGTACGTCGACGCCGTCATCGCGGCCATCGCTTCTGGCGCCGTTCTGATCTTCGGATTCGCCGTCGTTGCTCGGTTCTGGAATCACTCCACACCCGGCGACGAGGTGGCCCCCGGCCTTGTCCTACTCATATGTGGCGCTGCGCTGGTGGCGGGCGGCGTCGCGCTGGTGGTCTACGTCCTTCGGGCCCTGCTGGCCCAAGCCGTTGAACTGGAGTCGACGGCCAAGAATCTGCAGTCTGAACTCGACGAGGTGATCTGATGCCGATCGTGGTCGACATTGACGTCATGCTCGCCAAACGCAAGATGTCGGTCGGAGAGCTTGCGGATCGAGTGGGCATCACTCCTGCCAATCTCGCAGTCTTGAAGAACGGGCGCGCTAAGGCCGTTCGGTTCTCGACGCTCGAAGCGTTATGTGAAGCCCTCGACTGCCAGCCGGGCGATCTGCTGCGGTGCGAGGACCTACGCTGAACTCATGTCTGATCGAGCCTGTGTGGTGTTCGACGAGGCGCTGACGTCGTATGACTTCGGCGCTAGCCACCCGATGGCGCCTGTGCGCATCGACCTGACAATGCAGTTGGCGCGCGAGCTCGGTGTGCTCGATCGTCTCGATGTCGTGGGTGCTGTGCCGGCGACTGAGGATGAGTTGGCGCGGGTGCATTCGGCTCAGTACATCGAGCGGGTGCAGCATCTCAGCGCCCATCCGCTCGGCTCGGACATGACAGTCGGCCTTGGCAGTGAAGACAACCCGGTGTTCGCGCACATGCACGAAGCCAGCGCCTTGATCGCAGGCGCCAGCGTGGAGGCCGCGCGTCGCGTGTGGACAGGTCAAGCGCCGCGTGCGATCAATATCAGCGGCGGACTCCACCACGCGATGCCGCGAAATGCGAGCGGGTTCTGCATTTACAACGATGTGGCCCTCGCAATCCAATGGCTGCTCGACAACGGCGCCGAGCGGGTGGCCTACATCGATGTCGACGCGCACCACGGCGACGGAGTTCAGACGATGTTCTGGAACGACCCGCGGGTGCTCACGGTCTCTATTCACGAAGGCCCGCAGACGCTGTTCCCAGGAACCGGGTACTCCACCGAAGTCGGTGGCGAGGGTGCTGAAGGTTCTGCCATCAACATTCCATTGCCGCCGGGCACGTCCGACGCCGGCTGGCTGCGCGCTTTCCACGCCGTCGTGCCGCAGGTGCTGCGGGAATTCGCACCCGACATCTTGGTCACGCAGCACGGCTGCGATTCGCACATGGACGATCCGCTGACCAATCTGATGCTCACCGTTGATGGCCAGCGTGCTGCCTATCTGGCGGTCCGCGACTTGGCCGATGAGCTCACCGGCGGCAAGTGGGTTGCCACCGGTGGTGGTGGTTACGCGGTGCTCGATGTGGTTCCTCGGGCTTGGACGCACCTGTTGGCGATCGTGTCGGGAACTCCGCTCGAACCCGGCCAGATGACCTCGGCAGGCTGGCGGGAACGAGTGGCGCATATGCGCGGAACTCCCGCCCTGTCGACCATGACCGATGGCCGCAATCCGGCCTATCGCGATTGGTCCGAAGGGTATGACCCGGCCAGTTGGCTGGATCGTTCTATTCAGGCGACGCGCACTGCGGCATTTCCGTTGGTCGGGCTTGACCCGCAGCCGTGACCGACTGTCTGTTTTGATTTTAGAAAACTGCTGGAATTGCAGTAACGATCTGTGCTAAGTGGATTTCTTTGGACAACCCCTGTCCCTCGCGCCACATTAGGCACTACTCTCTAGCCAGGCACGCGCGCGCATCTCTGGTGGGGAAGCCAGAGAGCGCGCGTGCCGCTCTCAGGAAGAGGTGACCCGATGGCTACTGGACCGACGTTCTTGACCGTCGCTGAAGTGGCGGCTCAGATGCGAGTCTCGAAGATGACGGTGTATCGCCTCGTGCACTCCGGCGAACTCGAAGCGGTGCGGGTCGGACGGTCGTTCCGCGTACCCGAGCACGCTGTTGATGAGTTCATCGAAAAGTCCTTCTACCAAGCAGGCTGACCCCTACGGGTCCCAACCGGCGGTCGCATGCGAACAGCGTGCGCATCGCCTGTAACCTTGGGTTGATCCGGCACCCTGCCGGTGAAATGACGATGTCGACTGCAAGGTCGACAGAAGTGGAAGTCTTTCGTGGGTTCAGTCATCAAGAAGCGTCGCAAGCGCATGTCGAAGAAGAAGCACCGCAAGATGCTCAAGCGCACGCGCGTGCAGCGTCGCAAGCTCGGCAAGTAATTACGCACGCTTTGGACCTCTTGCCATGACACGGACTGTTCTGGTGACGGGGGTCGCTCGTCGGCTCGCCTCGAGAGTGGCGCGCCACTTGGCGGACCTCGCAGAAGCCGGCGGACCCGAGAGCGGAATCGCGCGGGTCATCGGCGTCGACACAGTCGTTCCTGATGCTGATCTGGGCGGCGTGAAGTTCGTGCGCGCCGACATCAGGACGCCGGTCATTGGCAAGGTTATTGCAGTCGAAGACGTCGACACGGTCATTCACCTCGATGTGAATCCGCCGGGTGGTCGTGGTCGACTGCGCGGTTCGTCGACCAAAGAACTGAACGTGATCGGCACGATGCAGCTACTGGCGGCCTGCCAGCGGGCGAGCACCGTCTCGAAGTTCATTCTCGGGTCCTCCACTGCGGTCTACGGGACGTCACCGCGGGATCCAGCGATGTTCACCGAGTCCATGGCGGCTCGCGGCGGTGTCCGAAGCGGATATCCCAAGGACGCCGTTGAGGTGGAGTCCTACGTGCGCGGCTTCGCTCGCCGTCGCCCGGACGTCATCATCACGACATTGCGAGCAGCTCAACCGATCGATCCCGATCTTGAAATGCCGATGTCGATTTACCTGCGCAGCCCAGTGCTGCCGGTTGTCGCGGGCTACGATCCGCGCCTGCAATCGGTGCACTTCGACGACCTCTTAGCTGTTATGTCGCAAGCGGTGATTCACGACCGGCCCGGAACTTTCAACGTCGCCGGCGATGGCGTCGTCATGCTGTCGCAGGCAGCCAGGCGGCTGGGCCGGCCAGTGTTGCCGCTGCCGTCGCTGGGTTACGCGTCGGCGCTTAACCGCATCGTTCGAGTCGCTGGCTCAGACATCCCGCCTGATCTTCATCGCCTGCTCAAATACGGTCGCGCAGTCGACACCACTGCGCTGCGCGAGATCTTCGGATATGACCCCAAGTACACGACCGAGCAAGTCTTCGATCAGTTCAGGGACAAGGTTCGTCCGGGCATCCTGTCTGGGATGGGGGTCGACTGATGGTGGATGAACGTCAGCGCATCGGTTCGGGCGGAACAGCCGGACGCGGCAATCGTCAGGTGTCTCCGTCCAGCGCGGCGCGCTCTTTGGCCGGCGGTCCGGTAGCTAAGAAGGCTCCGGCCAAGAAAGCTGCGCCGCCTAAGAAATCTCCAGCCAAGAAGGCGGCCGAGCCCAAGAGTGAGGTGCCGGCCGAAGCACCGAAATCTGAGGCGGCCAAGACGGCAGCGCCGGCAAAGACGGCAGCGCCGGCAAAGAAGGCAGCGCCCGCGAAGAAAGCGGCGCCGGCTAAGAAGGCAGCTCCGGCGAAGAAAGCGGCAGCGAAGTCCACCGCCAAGCCAACTGCCAAGGCAACGGCAGCGAAGCCTGCCGGGTCCGGCACGGCCAGTCGCCCCCACTTGCGGGCAGTGACTGATGACGACGCTGCTGCGGCAGCTGCTGCGGCAGCCGAAGAAGCTCAGCGTCGTACGCGCTCAAGCGCTGCTCCGATTCCAGCTGGAATTCCCCTCGACGACATTGTCGCTGCGCTCTTGGGTGCGGCTCAGCGCGTCATGGGTTCGGACTGGGAAGTTCGGATCGCCACATTCCTGCACACGATCCGTCGCCGGTTGTCCGGCGAGTATGAAGTCGATGAGTTCGGCTTCGACCCCGCAATCGCGCAGGTGCTTGAGGCCGCAATTGAACCGATCGCCGAGAAGTGGTTCCGCCTCGAGGTCCGCGGAATCGAAAACATTCCGGCCGACGGCGGTGCTCTCCTGGTAGCTAACCACTCCGGCACAGTGCCTATCGATGGGCTCATGACGGGCTACGCCGTCCACAAGTACTCAGGGCGCAATATGCGCCCATTGGGTGCCGATTTGGTGTTCTCGATGCCCTTCGTCGGCCAGGTCGCCCGAAAGATGGGCGCCACGCTGGCCTGCACCGAAGATGCCGAACGCTTGCTCAGCACGGGGGAGCTGGCGGCCGTGTGGCCGGAAGGCTTCAAGGGCATCGGCAAGCCGTTCAGCGAGCGCTACAAGCTCCAGCGGTTTGGTCGTGGCGGTTTCGTCTCTTCGGCCATGCGTGCTCAGGTGCCGATCGTTCCTGTGTCGATCGTTGGCGCCGAGGAGATCTATCCGCTGGTGGGCAATGTCCCGTCGCTCGCGCGATTGCTCGGCGTCCCGTACCTGCCGATCACCCCGTTCTTCCCGTTGCTTGGTCCGCTGGGCATGATCCCGCTTCCCAGCAAGTGGATTATCGAGTTCGGTGAGCCCATCCGCACCGACGCATACGAGCCGGAAGCAGCGGATGACCCGATGCTGCTGTTCAACGTCACCGATCAGGTGCGCGAGACCATCCAGCAAACGCTGTACCGACTCCTAGTAGACCGCGGTAACGCCTTCTTCTGATCGCCGCGACGAGCGTTAGCGACAAGCGGTTAACGCTAGGCGCGCAAAGCGCTTCGTCTCACAGCGCTTCACGTCGTAGCGGACTGTATTACTTCTTGCCGCCGCCGAGCAGGCCGTTGAGTAGCCCGCCAACAATGCCGTCGTCACCGACGACTGCGTCGAGCGTTCCACCGATCGCTTCACCAAGACCAGCGGTGGTACCGCCGGTAGTGGTGGGCTTGGGCGAGGGCTTCGGAGCAACCGCTGTGGGCTGAACCTGGGGCACCGTGATGCCGACGGTCGGTTCAGTGGTCTTGGTGGGCGCCGACGTGTCAGGCAGCGTGGCTGTGCCATTGGCGTGGCCAGTCATCGACGAGATGGTGTTGACCAGCGAACTGATGTCGACTGCCGAGCACGAGCTGCACAACTGGGCTGCTTGATCAGCAAGGCCAGTCAAGAGCGTCGTGGCTGACGTGAACGAATCACGGGCGTCAGTCGGAACCGCGCTAGAGAGTGAGGCCAGCGACATCGATGCATCAGCAACAAAGTTGTTGACCGTTTCGATGTTGGTATCGGTCTGGTCGGACTCATAAGCCGCGAACAGATCGTCGGTGCCGGATTCGGCTTGTGCCGTGAAGTCTTCAAGGGTTGCGGCCAGACGCTCGGCGTCACCGCGCGAATCGAGTGCCTGAGCTTCTGCGAGGCGTTCGCGCGCCTGCTGCAGGCGGTATTCGCCGCGAGAGGCGTCATCGCGGTGGAATGCGATCTGGAAGTTCTCAACACCGCGCTTGACCGGGTAGAGCATGTCGCCAGGAATCGCCGAGGCGCTGGAAGCGATCATGCCGACCGAACCCACGGACGCCACCACCGCAGCTGCCAGACCGGCTAGGCGGCGACGGTACGGGCTGGTCGTGGTGCGGACTCGGACAGGAGTCGGCGCGGCAGGCTGGTCGACGAGAACGTCAACGGCCTCGGCCATGAGGCGTGCACGCAAAGCGGTGCGGAATTCAGTGCTGGGTTCAGCAACAGCGGAGCGACAAATCAACTCGGCAGTGCGAACGAGATCACGAACTTCGGCGTCGGCAACGTCGTTACGACCGCGGCCGCGTGCTCGCCAAGCGTCCTCAAACGCCTGTGAGGCATCGAAAGCGCCACGCCTAATCATCGCGTCGTCCCGTTCTTCGTGTGTGTCCATGATGTATCCGGTACAACGACCTGTGTTGCCCGAACGTTACGTATGAGACGGCGTGACGCGCCTCCTATGACGCGGATCATCGAATATCCGCCGGCATCTGCTTGGCCAAAGCACGCACGGCGCGCAATTGGAGCTGCTTGATGGCGCCTTCGCTGCGTCCCAATGCGGCGGCCGTTTCGGCGATCGACAGGCCCTGAATGAAGCGCATCAAAATGCATTCGCGCTGCTCAGTGGGCAGTCCGTTGACCGCCTCAAACAGCAGCTCATTCGAGATCAAGGCCATAACTTCGTGCTCGGGACCGTCGACGGTGCGGCTGTCTTCAGGCATCGAATCGCTGACGATCTCGAGGCGTGATCGGCTGGACTTGTAGTGATCGGCGATGAGGTTGCGAGCAATGGTCGTCAGCCAGGCGCCGAAATCCTTGCCCTGCCAGCTGAACCGTTGAATCGCGCGTAAGCCACGGATGAACGTCTCGGACGTCAGGTCTTCGGCCAACTGCTGTGAGCCGGTGCGGTAGTAGACGAAGCGGAAGATTCCGGTGACGTAGTGGTCGTACAACTGGCCGTACGCCTCGGCATCGCCTTCGCGGGCCAAATCGACGAGCGCGCGAAGTCGAACCGCTTCTGGATCGTCGTGGTCGTGGCCGTCGGGCGTTCCGCCCTCGTGCTGGCCGCTTGCCGGCGGGGCAGCGGCTTCAGTGACGCTCGCGAGTGCGATTGAGAGACGGCGATCGTCGGGGAAGGCCCAGGCCATAGCGAGGGCGTCCGCCAGCGCCGGTACAGCCATCAAGGCTCCCGGTCTTGCTGCGCGCGCCCGTGTCACAGGGTCTCCTCCCTCGCCGAGAAACATTGCCTACCCCCCAGTAGCAATACCCGACTCAGTGAGTCTAAGCGTTCAAGCGGCTCATGTCAGTAGTCAGTTTGTCTCATTGACGCGATCGTCATTTCCGGCGGACAACACGTGAGATGCGCCAAGCAGCGCCTGCCGCGGCCCCGAGGACAGCAGCCTTCCCGCCGAGGAGTGCTGCCTTGCGGCCCGTGCGGTAGTCGCGAATCCGCCAATTATTGGCCTTGGCGTGGGCGCGCAGCGTCGAGTCGGGGTTGATGGCGCACGGGTGGCCAACCATCGAGAGCATCGGCACGTCATTGCTGGAGTCCGAATATGCATAGCAATCGTCAAGGATGAGGCCTTCTCGATCGGCGATCGACTGCACAGCAACCGCCTTGTGCTCGCCGTGCAGCATCTCGCCGACTAGTTCGCCGGTGTAGATGCCGTCGTGGTGTTCGGCGACGGTGCCCAAGGCGCCGGTCAGGCCGAGACGGCGGGCGATGACCTGAGCGATTTCTACCGGAGCGGCGGTCACCAGCCACACACGATGTCCGCGGTCCAGGTGCCACTGAGCGATAGCCCGGGTACCCGGCCAGATCTTGTCGGCCATGTGGTCGTCGAAGATCTCCTCGCCCACTTCTTCTAGCTCTTGCACGCTGTGGCCAGCGATAAACGCCAGTGCCGACGAGCGAGCCTTGGCGATGTGCTCGGGGTCCTCTTTGCCGGCGATCCGGAAGTACGCCTGCTGCCAGGCAGCTTTCGCAATATCTGCGGTGGTGAAGAATTTTCGGCGGTGAAGTCCGCGCGCCAAGTGAAAGATCGAAGCGCCCTGCATGATCGTGTTGTCGACATCGAAGAATGCTGCGGTTGTCGGGTCGACGCCGGGGTCGAAGGCGTTCTCCACCTCTGCAGCGGCAGCCGAGGCCTGACCTGCCAACATCGACCGTGAGCGCAGATTGCGCGGTGGGGTGGTGCGTCCGTCGGCGGTCATGCATTGACCCTAATCTGAATCGGTGCCGACGTGAGGGACTCCCGCGTGGTTGACTCATGACGTGAACGTGAATGTCAGTGACCTCGTGCGTATCGCGGCCGACCGTGATCCCGACGGTGTCGCACTGGTCGAAGTTCGTCCCGACCGTCGTCAACTGACGTGGCGTGAGCTAGATACCGCTGTCGATCAGTTCGCTCGGGCGCTGTCTGGACGCGGTCTCGTCGCTGGACAGCGAGTTGCTGTTGTTATGGCCAATCGCGTTGACCTGCCGATCGCGTACTTCGGAATCTTGCGCGGCGGAATGGTGGCCGTGCCTATCAACCCGCGTTCGACGACCTCAGAAATCGGCCGGATGTTGGCTGACTCGGCCACCCGGCTGGTTCTGTGTGACGACGCAGGTGTTGCGCAGGTGCGCGAAGCTCTGGGATCACTTGAGCGCCGCCCGGCAGTAATCGTCGATGGTGTGCCAGCCTCAGACGGCGAGACCGAGTTCTCGTCATTCCTGGCCGAAGCCACGGGGACCGCGCCGGTCGCGCCTCCAGACGCCGAGTCGTTGGCCGTCATTCTCTATACGTCAGGCACAAGTGGCCGTCCTCGCGGCGCCATGCTCACGCACCGAGCACTCCTGGCCAACATTGACCAGATTGCGTCGCTCGACAACCTGCCGGTCGGGCCCAACGACGTGGTGCTGGGGCTGTTGCCGTTGTTCCACGTCTACGGACTGAACGCCGTGCTGGGGCAGGCGGTACGTCAAGGTGCCCGCATCGTGATGGTCGACGGATTCGACCCGGCCGGGCTCTTGGCGCTGATTAAGTCCGAAGGCATGACGAACTTGCCACTCGCCCCGCCAGTCGTCGCGGCGTGGGCCGGTCGCGATGACCTGCGCAATCACCTCGCGGGCGTTCGCACGATCTTGTCCGGCGCCGCCAATCTCGACCCAGATCTGGCCGAGGCCTTCCAAGCGTCATCGGGACATTGGATTGAGCAGGGCTATGGACTGACCGAAGCGAGCCCAGTCGTGGCGGTCACCCTCGCGTCGGACCGCGACGCAGCAGCGGTACCGCCGAAAGTAGGCTCCGTCGGACGAGTGCTGCCGGGCGTCGAGCTGCGCTTTACCGAAACGACTGGGTCGGTGGCCGCGCCAGATGACCCCGCACAGATCTGGATCAAGGGCGACAACCTCTTCTCCGGTTACTGGCCCGACGGTGCTGATGGGCCTGACGAAGACGGCTGGTACCCCACCGGCGACATCGGCTTGGTCGATGCCGATGGAGATCTGACGATCGTTGATCGGCTCAAGGAGCTGGTCATCGTTTCGGGATTCAACGTCTACCCGACGGAAGTCGAAGACGTTATTTCTGAAGTTGCCGGTGTCACGCAGGTTGCAGTGGTCGGCCAACCTGATCCCGAGACTGGCGAAGCGGTCACGGCGTTTGTCGATATTGACGAAGGCCAAGACGAGAACGTTGTTCGCGAGGCCATTGATGCCGCCTGCCGCACCCGCTTGGCGCGGTTCAAGCAGCCGACTCGCATCATCATCGTCACCGACCTCCCGCGCTCGGCAACCGGCAAGATCGAAAAGGGTCGGCTCCGCGCGCTCACCAGGTCGTCGGATCTGGGGTTGTAAATGGCGGCCCGAGTCACGCTGTACTCCCGCAATGGCTGCCATCTGTGCGATGAAGCCGAGCAAATCGTCGCTCAGGTGTGTGCTGACATGGGCACAGATTGGGAACGCGTCGACATCGACACAGATCCTGCCCTCGTCGAGCGGTTCACCAACGAGGTTCCGGTGACTTTCGTTGACGGCAAACAGCACGACTTCTGGCGGGTCGACCCCGCGCGCCTCCGCGCCGCCCTTTCTTGACGGCGTTGGGGGTCTTCTTGATCTCGAGGCTCGCAAGCTCGCACCTCGATCAGCGAGTGGCTGCGGTCTCGATCGCGGGTGGGGTTCTTGTCTCGCTAGCGTGAACGCAAGTCTCCTCGCTGTGCCCGTCGCTTGCGTTCGTTTTGTTCTTTAGTTCACAAACTCGTAAACTGCCTGTGTCCACGGCGTTCTCCTGACACAGGAAATTCCCGACGCAGTGGGCTGGAGCAACGTGAACTTCATTGGTAACCCCCCGTTCGGTGAGTCTGCCGACCGTGGAATTCCTGACGCAACGGTGGCGCGCCTACCGGTGTATTTGCGTGCCTTGACGGCACTGCGTGATCGCGGCGTCGTCACCTGCTCCTCCAATGAACTCGCTGAGCAGGTCGGGGTCAATCCGGCCAAGCTCCGCAAAGACTTGTCATATCTCGGGTCATACGGAACGCGTGGCGTCGGCTATGAAGTCGACTTCCTGCTGCATCAGATTGCTCGCGAGATCGGCCAGACGCAGGACTGGAATATCGCGATCGTCGGTGTCGGCCACCTCGGCACTGCGCTGTCGTCCTATCAAGGCTTCACGACGCGAGGTATCCGCGTCGCCGCATTGGTCGATGCTCATCCCGAGCGCATTGGTCAGACCGTTTCGGGCATTACCGTCACCTCGCTCGCAGATCTGGGCGCCACGGTTGCTGAGCAGTCCGTTGCGATTGGCATCATTGCTACCCCGGGCGAAGCTGCCCAGGAAGTCGCCGATGCGCTCGTCGATGCCGGTGTCACTAGCATTTTGAACTTCGCGCCAGCTCTGGTGCAGGTGCCCGATGGTGTTGACGTGCGCCAGGTCGATCTGTCGATTGAACTGCAGATTCTGGCGTATCACGAACAGCGCAAGACCCAAGGTGATGCTGCTGCGCTCGGCCGCGCCGAGGGGGCGATCGGATGAGCGTGCTCGTGGTGGGCATGTCCCACCGAACCGCCCCGATCGAGCTCCTTGAGCGCGCTGCGCTGGACAGCGAAACAACGGTCAAACTGTCACATCAAGTCTTGGAGACGGCCTCGGTCAACGAGTCAGTTGTGATCTCTACCTGTAACCGCGTCGAGATCTACGTTGAGACCGATCGCTTCCACGGGTCGGTCGAGGAAGTGTCGCGACTGCTCGCTGAACAGGCCGGCCTTGAGCGCGATGAACTGGTCCGTCACGTCTACGTCCACTACGACGACGCTGCTGTCGCCCACCTGTTCGGTGTCACCGCTGGCCTCGATTCGATGATCCTGGGCGAAAGCCAGATCCTCGGCCAGGTGCGCGATGCCCTGTCGGGTGCACAGACAGAGGCAACTGTCGGTACTGGGCTCAACGCGTTGTTCCAGCAGGCGTTGCGCATCGGCAAGCGTGGTCACGCCGAGACCGGCATCGATCGTCTAGCTCCGTCACTGGTGACTGCAGGCCTGGCGAGCGCCGGATCAGTCGTCAACGACCCGGCGACCAAGTTCCTGGTCGCAGGCGCCGGCACCATGGCGTCGTTGAGCGTGAAGACGCTCATCGACCAGGGCATCGAGCCGTCCCGGATCGTCGTCGCCAACCGCACGTATGACTCGGCGCTCGCGCTGGTCGGCACGTACGGCGTTTCGGCAGTGCATTGGGACCAGACCGACGAGGCACTGGCCACCTCAGATGTGTTGCTGAGCTGCACTGGTGCGCGCGGCATCGTGTTCGACGCCGACCGCTTGGCCGCGGCTGGCCGTGAGTTGACCGTGATTGACCTGGCGTTGCCGCGCGATGTCGATCCGGCGGCTGCCTCACTGTCGAATATCACAGTCGTTGACTTGGCCACGCTCGCCGAACGCGGAGCAGATACTGCACTCGCGGCCGACGTCGCCCAGGTTCGCACCATCGTCGACAGCGAAGTGCGTTCGTTCCTGGCCGCCAAGGCAGCGTCGCGCGTGACCCCGACCGTCGTCGCGTTGCGCACGATGGCCACCGAGATTGTCTCTGCCGAGTCCGCTCGACTCGATCGTCGTTTGACCGATCTGCCCGAAGACCAGCGTGAGCTAATCCGACAGGCGCTCAGCCGAGTTGCCGAGAAGTTGATCCACGCCCCGACGGTGCGCGTGCAGCAGCTGATCGAAGGCCCGAATGGTTTGACCTACGCCGACGCGCTGGCCGACCTGTTCGCGCTTGATCAGTCGGCCGTCGACGCCGTCACCCGCATCGGGGGTGAGGACGCATGACGCTGCGCATTGGGACGCGGGCTTCGTTGCTCGCCACGACCCAGACCGGTCATGTCGCCGAGCGGCTGCGCGAGTTGGGTGCCGATGTTGAAATCGTGCACATCTCCACCGAGGGCGATCGCTCGACGGCGCCGCTTGCGTCCATGGGTGGCCAGGGCGTTTTCGTTGCCGCACTGCGTGAAGCATTGGCAGCAGGCGAAGTCGACATCGCCGTCCACTCGCTCAAGGACATCCCCACCTACCCCGACGAGCGGTTGCAGCTGGCTGCGATCCCGCTCCGCGAGGATCCGCGCGATGTGCTGATCGCACGCGATGGACTGACCCTCGGTGAACTGCCTCAGGGCGCACGCGTGGGCACGGGCTCACCGCGACGTGAAGCTCAATTGAACGCGTTGGGTTTGGGTGTCGAGGTCGTGCCGATTCGCGGCAATGTCGACACCCGCATCGGCAAGGTGGCGTCCGGTGAACTCGACGCTGTGTTGCTCGCGCGTGCCGGCCTGTCTCGTCTTGGACGTGCCGACGAAGCCACCGAGATCATCGATCCGATCCAAATTCTCCCGGCGCCCGGACAGGGTGCCCTCGCTTGTGAGTGCCGTGTCGACGACGACACGACCGCTCGCCTGCTCGCGCAGATCGACGACCGCGACACCCGTGCGGCCGTCACTGCTGAGCGCAGCCTCCTTGCCACGTTGGAGGCAGGCTGCAGCGCGCCAGTTGGAGCTCTCGCTGAAATCGCTTGGGGCGATGACGGCGACGAACTCTGGCTACGCGCAGTGGTGTCCGAACCCTCGGGCGCCCGATCCATCCGACTGTCCGCGTCCGGTCTCCCCGAAGAGGCCGCCGCGGTTGGTGAGCGTCTTGCTGCCGAGATGCTCGCCGAAGGGGCCGACACGTTGATGTCGGCGGCCTCGTGACACGGCAGAATGAAACGAAGGAACAACCAGTGACCGCACAGATCACCGACCGCACCGCTCCCAGCCAGGCCGCTACTTCGCGCGCCAAAACGTTGGGACATGTGAGTTTTGTCGGTGCCGGCCCAGGTGATGAGAGTTTGCTGACGGTTCGCGCCGTGGAGCTGCTCTCCCAGGCAGACGTTGTCATCATCGAGACGCCCGAGCAGGCCGAACTCGTGACCAACGGCGCCGAAATCGTCGACGGCGGCGCCGGTGAAGACGGCCAGCAGCTCACACACGCTGCCCGCGCCAAACTCGTCGTCAAGCACGCCAAGACCGGAGCTCACGTGGTCCGGCTGGTTGTGGGTGACCCATTCACCTACGCCACGGCACCTGAAGAAGCTGCCGCCTGCACGAAGGCTGGAATCGGATTCGAAATCATCCCCGGCGTTTCGTCGGTGTCGGCCGTCCCGACGTACGCCGGTGTTCCGCTGACCACCCGCACGCACCGCGAATTCGCCGTGGTCAGTGTCGGTGACGGCAAGATCAACTGGGCCGATCACGCCGGCGACGACACTCTCGTGCTGCTGTCGGCCGTTAACCGCATCCGCGAAGTTGCCGAGGGCCTGGTTGAGGCTGGCCGTTCGGCTGAAACGCCGGTCGCCATGACCCGCGTCGGCACCACCACCGAACAGACCACCGTCGTCTCCACGCTGGCAGATATTGCAGCCGACGCTGAGGCTGCAGGCATGGCTTCGCCGGCCATCACCGTTGTCGGCGAGGTTGTCGCCATGCGTGAGACTCTGTCGTGGTTTGAGACAAAGCCGTTGTACGGCTGGCGCGTTCTGGTGCCCCGCACCAAGGAGCAGTCGGCATCGCTGACTCGCCGCCTGCGCGGCTTCGGTGCAATTTCCGAGGAAGTGCCGACCATCTCGGTTGAGCCCCCGCGCAACCCTCAGCAGATGGACAAGGCCGTTCGTGGTCTGGTCGAGGGTCGTTACGAGTGGATCGCCTTCACCAGCGTCAACGCGGTCAAGGCCGTGCGCGAGAAGTTCGAGGAGTACGGACTGGACGCTCGTGCCTTCTCGGGTCTGAAGATCGCCGCTGTCGGCGAGAAGACGGCTGAAGCCATTCGCACCTGGGGTATCCGTCCTGACCTGATGCCAAGCGGTGAGCAGTCGGCTGCCGGTCTGTTGGAAGACTGGCCTCCCTATGATGAGCTGCTCGACCCCATCAACCGGGTCTTCATGCCGCGCGCTGACATCGCAACCGAAACGCTGGTTGCCGGTCTGATCGATTTGGGCTGGGAAGTCGACGACGTCACGGCGTATCGCACGGTGCGTGCCACGCCCCCGCCGGCGCCCACGCGTGAGGCCATCAAGTCGGGCAAGTTCGACGCGGTGCTGTTCACGTCATCCTCGACGGTCCGCAATCTGGTGGGCATCGCCGGAAAGCCGCACCCGCAGACGATCATTGCCTGCATTGGTCCGGCCACGGCCAAGACCGCAGAAGAGCATGGTCTTCGGGTTGATGTGCTTGCCGAGAAGCCCGACGTCAATGTGTTGGCCGACGCGCTGGCCGAGTTCGGTGCTGCCCGTCGTCTGCAGTTCATTGAGGCTGGCGAGCCTGTCCTCAAGCCCTCGCAGAAGCGCCCCACTTCGCGCCGTAAGGCTTGAGATGAATCGGGTGTGGCGGCAAGGATGGTCGGTGACATGACTTTCCCTGACGACCGCCCTCGACGACTCCGCCGGTCACCCGCTATGCGGCGACTGGTGGCGGAGACGCATGTGTCGGCTGGGCAGCTGGTGCTCCCGATGTTCGTGGCCGAGGGGCTGACTGAACCGCGACCCATCACGTCGATGCCCGGCGTTGTGCAGCACACCCGCGAGTCCGCCAAGGCGGTCTACGCGGAGGCTGCGCGTCTTGGGCTCGGCGGCGTCATGTTGTTCGGCGTGCCTGAGCACAAGGACGCTCAGGGCTCTGGCGCGTTGGATCCCGAAGGCATTCTCAATACGGCGATCCGCGATGCTCGCGCCGAAGTGGGCGATGACGTGCTGGTCATGTCGGATCTGTGCCTCGATGAGTTCACCGATCACGGCCATTGCGGCGTTCTTGATTCCCAGGGTCGTGTGGACAACGACGCGACGTTGGAGATCTACGCCCAGATGGGTGTGGTGCAAGCCGAGGCCGGAGCGCACGTTGTCGGCCCCAGCGGCATGATGGATGGTCAAGTTGCTGCTGTCCGCTCGGCTCTTGACGAGGCCGGCTGGCCAATGGTGACGATCCTGGCTTACGCATCGAAATACGCCTCTGCCTTCTACGGACCATTCCGCGAGGCGGTTGACTCATCGCTGTCGGGTGACCGCAAGACGTATCAGCAGGACCCGGCCAATGCGCGCGAGTCGCTGCGTGAAGTGGCGCTCGACATCGCCGAGGGCGCCGACATCGTGATGGTGAAACCGGCACTGTCGTATCTGGACATCATTCGTCAGGTGCGGGACAACTTCGATGTTCCGGTCGCTGCCTACAACGTCTCCGGCGAGCTGGCGATGGTCGAAGCCGCCGCAGCACATGGCTGGATCGATCGCGACCGCGCGATCGACGAGGTCATCACATCAATCCGCCGAGCCGGCGCCGACATCGTCCTCACCTACTGGGCTACCGAGATCGCCGCCCGCCTCTAGCGCGTAGCGCCCGGCGGTGGGCGTCGCGAGCTCGCAAAGGGCACCGAGATCGCCGCCCGCCTTTAACCCGCTGAGTGACACGTTTTTGCGGTTTTGGGCTGCCCAAAGTGGTAAAAACGTGCCACTCAGCGGGGACTTGACCAATACATACTCGGTATACATACTGAGTATGTGAGTGTTCGCTTTGGGCTTCTGGCTTTGTTGGCCGATGGGCCGCGATTCGGGGCGCAGCTGCGGTCTGAATTTGAGCGGCGCACTGGCGGGACGTGGCCGTTGAATATCGGTCAGGTGTACACGACGCTGGGTCGCTTGCAGCGCGACGGACTGGTGGCCCAGGTCGACACCACTGAAGAGCGCCGCGAAAAGGAATACGTCATCACGGCGGCCGGTCGCGACGAAGTCGATAGTTGGTGGACCTCGGCCGCCCTCGCTGACCCCGATCCGCGCGATGAGCTCACTATCAAGCTGGCGCTCGCCGTGGAGACATCCGGCATCGAGGTTCGTGACGTAGTTCAGCGGCATCGCGCCGAAGGCGTTCAGCGGCTTCAAGAGTTGACCAAGATCAAACGCGCAGGCGCCCGCGACGTCGCTGCTGAGCTGATTCTCGAGCGCCGCATCTTCGATGCCGAAGCGCAGATCCGCTGGCTAGACCATGTAGAAGACCGGTATCTGCGTTCCCCTTCCCGGTTCGGGACAGGTACCGCAGATACCGCTCGCCAGCGATAGGTAACAGAGGTACCGCCCAGGGGACGAGTTCAGAAGCCGTAGCCGGCCAGGCAGGTCTTCTGTTTTGCGAAGTCGAGCGGGTACTTCAGCGAGCACACCAGGGTGGCTTCGGTGCGTGACAGCAGATCGGTGACCGGCTTGGTCACGCCGCCGAGGCCCAATGAATCGCCGACGCCCTGGACGCCTCCGCCGAGAGTTGTCGTGTTTCCAGCGCCGCCGCCGCTAGCAGGCGGAGTCGTGCCTCCACCTGCAGGTGGGGTGGTGCCCGGGCCGCCAGTGGCCGGCGGTTGCTCTTCAGCCTTCTTCTCGTCCTTGGCCGCCTTCTTGCGCTGCTTCTCGCTCAGCGTCTGGTCAAAGGAGCGGTTCGTGAAGGATGGCGAGACCGAGTACGTATCGGGAGATTCGGTGTATGCGCCAGCGGCGTACTTTGCCGAAATCTGCATGACGAGGTCGACGTAGGAGTCTGAATGGTTGTAGCGCTTGACCGCACTGCGGGCATCGGCGTCACTGGACAGATCGCCAGGACCGGCGCACAGGTACACGCCAGCGGCGGTGGCCGCGTCATCGATGTCCTGCGGATTCTTTTTGCCATCGCCGTCGCCATCGACGCCGACCGACTTCCAGGTTCCTGGGATGAACTGCATCGGGCCGACTGCGCGGTCGAAGACTGTGTCGTTGTCGAGCTTGCCGGCATCGGTGTCTGAGATTCGCGCCGTGCCGTTCTTGCCGTCGAGCGCGATGCCGTAGATGCCGGGCGTTGAAACGCCATCGGCGCTCAGCGTATTGCCGTTGGTGCGACCGTGGTTGGACTCCACACGGCCGATCGCAGCAATGAGGTTCCATGGCAGATTGCACTTGGCGTCGGCCTTGGCGAGTAGCGTTTCGCTGCGACGGTAGGCGTACAGCGCTGCGGACGGGATGCCGTTCTGGGCGAGATTCGACACGGCCGTGGCGCTGCCGCTGCGTGCATCAATGCCAGGAGCTTCCTGGACACTTGCCGGCTGATCAATCGCCGCGATCGGGACGTCTGGCACTGCCGCGGTGTCCGAACTGGACGCGTTGGCCAAACCACCTGAGGACAGGGCCGCCCCCCACGCAGTGACGAGCAGCGCCATCGGCACGAGAGCGCCGGCTTTCTGCCAACGCGAAAGGCTACGAGTAGCCATGGTTCCCTCCCAAGAACTATGTCGGTACGGCGATGATGAACGTGACGCTCACCACGTCGTACCAAGGCTCAACGATAGGGTTACTGGCGGGTTACGTCTACCCGGGGATACCTGAAGAGACGGCTGCGGCGAGAATGTATGACGTGACTTCCGGCCAGAGATCAGAGGAATTTTTTCAGCGAGCGCTGGCTGTGTCGCCCGGCGGCGTGAATTCCCCGGTCAGAGCGTTTCGAGCGGTCGGCGGATCGCCGATCTTCATGGCGTCGGGGTCAGGCGCGTTGCTCACCGACACCGATGGACGTGAATACGTCGACCTTGTTGGCTCTTGGGGGCCGATGCTCCTCGGGCATGCCCATCCTGCGGTGATTGACGCAGTGACATCGGCTGTCGCCCGCGGCACGTCATTTGGAACGCCCAGCCCGCCCGAAGTGTTGTTGGCCGAAGAGATCGTGGCGCGGACGCCGGTCGAGCAGGTCCGTCTGGTCTCCTCAGGCACCGAAGCGACGATGTCTGCGATGAGGTTGGCACGAGGGTTCACCGGCCGCGATCTGGTGGTGAAATTCTCCGGTTGCTATCACGGACATGTCGATGCGCTGCTTGCTGAGGCCGGATCTGGCGTTGTGACGCTGGGGATCCCAGGGACTCCTGGCGTTCCCGCACATGTCACGGCCGACACCATCGTTTTGCCCTATAACGACCAGGCTGCGGTTGAGGCGGCCTTCGCCGAAGTCGGCGACCGAATTGCCTGCGTCATGACTGAAGCGTCCCCAGGAAATATGGGCGTGGTGCCACCGGCGCCCGGCTTCAATCAGTTCCTGTCGCAGATTTGCCGCCGCAACGGTGCGCTATTCATTAGTGATGAAGTGATGACCGGATTCCGCGTCACTCGCTCGGGACACTGGGGTCTGGACGGCGCAATCGAGGGTTGGCGCCCAGATTTGTTGACCTTCGGCAAGGTGATGGGCGGCGGCTTCCCGGCGGCCGCTTTTGGCGGCCGCGCCGATGTGATGCAAATGCTCGCGCCAGCCGGGCCGGTCTACCAAGCCGGGACGCTCTCGGGTAATCCCATCGCGACCACGGCTGGGCTCGCGACGCTTCAAGCGGCCGACGACGCTGCTTACGCCCGCATTGATGCAGCCTCTCTGGCGTTGCAGCAGATGGTCCGAACTGCGTTGTCTGCTGCTGGCGTCGCGCATCGCATCCAGGCAGCTGGTTCGATGTTCAGCGTCTTCTGGGGCAGCGACGAAGCGGTTGTCGATTTCGCTGGTGCGCAGGCGCAAGAGGCATGGCGCTTCGCACCGTTCTTCCACGCGATGTTGGACGCGGGCGTGTATCTGCCGCCGAGTGCTTTCGAGTGCTGGTTCGTCTCGGCTGCTCACGATGATGATGCACTCTCTAGAATCGAAGCAGCCCTGCCTTTGGCGGCGCAGGCTGCTGCAGCAGCAACTCCTGTTTGATCACCACCCCACGAGGTTCTGTCCGTATGTCCACTCGCACGATCGTTCATCTGATGCGCCACGGCGAGGTCCACAACCCCGCTGGTGTGCTGTACGGACGCCTCCCCGATTACCACTTGTCGGACCTGGGACGGGAGATGGCGCAGATCGTCGCGGACTCGTTGGCCGACAACGACATCACTCACGTCGTTGCCTCACCACTTGAGCGAGCTCAGGAGACGGCTGCCCCCGTCGCCGAACTCAAAGGATTGCCGATCGTCACCGATGAACGGGTCATCGAAGCGGGCAATAGCTTCGAGGGGCGGGTCTTCGGCAAGGGCAACGGCTCGCTCTTTCGACCAGCCAACTGGTGGTTGGTGCGCAATCCGATGACACCCTCGTGGGGCGAGCCGTATGCCGCAATTGCTGCACGCATGCGCATGGCCGTCGATTCAGCGCGAGAGACGGCGCGAGGTCACGAAGCGATCATCGTCTCGCATCAGTTGCCGGTGTGGACCGCGCGCAGGTCATATGAACTGGCGCGCTACGCCCACGACCCACGCAAGCGCCAGTGCACCTTGGCCAGCCTCACGTCGCTGGCCTTTGACGACGATGAGTTCGTCGGGTTGACCTACTCCGAACCGGCTGGCCATCTGCTGCCACAGGCCAAAGCGGCGTTCAAGGGCGGAAAATGAAACGTCTCGTCGCGGGCCTGATTGCTGCAGCGGTGTTGGCCGGCTGCGGTGGTGCGTCAGACCCGGGCGACACCTCGGGATATGTCGGCGGCGGCGCTGGCCAAATCACGATGCTTGACGCCAAGGACCGCAAGACCGCGCCCGTGCTGTCGGGTGAGGATCTGAAAGGCAATGACCTCACGACGGCGGACTGGAAGGGTCAGACGATCGTCGTCAACGTCTGGGGCCCATGGTGCCCACCCTGCCGCAAGGAAATGCCAGCCCTCAAGGAAGTGGCCGAGGCCTACGCCGACAAGGACGTGAAGTTCGTCGGGATCCTCAACCGGTCAAAGTCAGATACCGCCCAGGCGTTCAACGACAAGATCGGCATCACATATCCGACGTTTGCCGATCAAGGCGGCCGGCTTGAACTGAAGTTCAACGACAGCCTGCCCACAGTCGCTGTCCCCACCACCTGGATCATCGACGCCAAGGGCCGCGTGGCCGTGCGCATCGCCGTCAACGACCTCACCGCGACGACCCTTGCCGGACTTATCGACGATGTGAAGAAGTCCGCCGCGTGACCCAAACTCCGAGTCGCCAGGTCCCAAGATTTGCGCACTTTTGCACCGATTTCTCTGGAAAAACGGTGCAAAAGTGCGCAAATCTCGGGACACTCTCACGGCGGGGTGAGTTGTGAACGAGTGGTTGACCAGCACGGTTGGGTCGGGGAGTCTGCTGTTGGCGGCGCCGGTGGCTTTGGCTGCTGGGCTTGTTTCGTTCTTCTCGCCGTGTGTTGTCCCACTGCTTCCCGGATATCTGTCCTATGTGTCTGGCGTAGGGGTGCAGGATCTGGATTCGGGGCGACGCAGCCGAGTTGTCGGCGGCGCCGTGCTGTTCGTCTTGGGGTTCTCTGCGGTCTTCGTACTTAGTGGTGCGTTGTTCGGCTCGATTGGCACAGAATTGCGTGCCTACCAGCGATCGCTGTCCATCGGCACCGGCATCTTGTTGATCGTGGTCGGCCTCGCCTTCGCTGGAGGATTGCGCTTCTTGCAACGGGATCTGCGCATCCATGCCGTTCCTGCGGTCGGTCTGGGCATGGCGCCGGTTCTCGGCGTCTTCTTCGCAGTCGGTTGGGCCCCGTGCATCGGCCCGACGTTGAGTGCAGTGCTTGGCCTGAGTTTGGCCACCGACGACGCCACGGCCGCTCGAGGCGCATTGCTGGCACTGATCTACTGCCTGGGCCTCGGCATTCCGTTCATCCTCGCGGCGATGGGATTTCAACGATTCTCGCGATCGATCAGCTGGATCAAGGATCATCAGCGAGGCATCTCTATTGCCGGCGGAGTGTTGTTGATCGCCACGGGTATCGCACTAATTACGGGGATTTGGGACAGCGTGGTGATCGACCTGCAGAACTGGGTCGGCGGATTTGAGACAGCGATATGAGTGACACCGACACCTCAGAGTTGAGCCCCCTTGAGTTCTTGCGCTGGGGTTGGCGCCAGCTGACGTCAATGCGCACTGCGCTGTCGCTGCTGTTGCTGCTCGCAGTGGTCGCGATCCCTGGCTCACTGCTGCCGCAGCGTGGTGTCGATGCCCGAGCCGTCGAGGCTTATCTCAATGACAACCCGAAGATCGGCCCGATCCTCGACAAGTTGGGCATGTTCAGCGTCTACACGTCCCCGTGGTTCAGCGGTGTCTACCTGCTGTTGATGATTTCGCTGGTCGGCTGCATTCTGCCGCGCAGCCGGGTCTACTACCGAGCGCTCAAAGCGCGGCCGCCCAAAGCTCCCAAGAACCTCACTCGGTTCCCAGCGTCGATCGAGTTCGTGACGACATCATCGCCGGAAGAGGCGATGTCGGCTGCTCGTCGGGCGCTGGGCCGCGCACGCGTGGACGTGGTCGAACGCGATGGGTCGCACGAACTTTCCGCCGAGAGTGGCTATCTGCGCGAAGCCGGCAACTTGGTCTTCCACATCAGCATCGTGGTCGTGTTGGTCGGCGTCGCCATGACCGCGCTCTTTGGCTACCGCGGTGCCGCGATCGTTGCCGAGGGCGACCGTTTCAGCAATGTGCTGACGCAGTATGACGAGTTCGGATCGGGCGCCTTGTTCGACCGCGACAAGCTCCCACCGTTCAGTTTCAACCTCGACAACTTCTCGGCGACGTATCAGGTCGACGGCCCGCAGCGGGGTGCTCCGTTGTCGTTTGAAGCGACCGGAACGGTTTCTGACGGCGTCGACGGTGCCGACAAAGACTTCTCAATTCGGGTGAACCATCCGATGAAGGTCGGCGGCGCATCGGTCTTCTTGGTGGGTCAGGGATATGCACCGGTCATCAAGGTCACCAATCCCAATGGCGACGTGGTGTTCGACGAACCCGTGCCGTTCTTGCCGGCTGATCCGTCGTACACCTCAAATGGCGTCGTCAAGGTAGCCGAGGCCGAGCCCGAGCAACTCGGTTTCCAGGGCTTCTTCCTGCCGACCTTCATCCAGGGCAACGACGGAGCCACTCGATCGGCGTTCCCGGCACCGTATGCGCCGATCATTGGGCTGTTCGTGTGGCACGGCGACCTGGGCCTCGACAAGGGGATCCCGCAATCGGTCTACGTCCTGGACAAGTCCAATATGACGCAGTACATGGACGACAAGGACCCGAAGAAGGGGTACCGCGTCAGTCTGCAGCCCGGCGAAAGTCAGACACTGCCCGATGGTCACACTATTGAGTTTGTGAGCCTCAAGCAGTTCGCTCGCTTCCAGATCGCTTCGGTACCTGGCGTGGAGATTCCGTTGATTGGAATTGTGCTTGGTCTGATCGGATTGATCGGCTCGTTGTCCATCAAGCCGCGCCGCACCTGGGTGCGGGCCCGACGCGAGAATGACTCGCGTACCGTGGTTCAGGTAGCAGTGCTTGACCGTGTTCCGCGGGTTGATCTGCCGGCCGATCTCGACCGTTTTATTCAGCGGATGCAAGAGCCGCTGCAGTTGTCTGAAGAAGGAGACGTCTGATGACGCTCGAACAACTTGGCCGCCTGTCGAACTACTCGGTGGCCTCCGCGACGGTGGTTCTCGCTCTCGCGTTCTTGGCCTATGCCGCGCAGTGGAGCTTGGCGCGCAACGTCGCTATGACCAAAGTGCTTGCGGGCGGTGAGGACGTGTCGCTGGAGGAGTCGGAGGTCAAGGCTGACCGCAGCGATGCAGCCGGCGGTATCGGCTTCTCGCTGACCGTTCTTGCCGAGGTCATCTTGATTATCGGCGTCGTCACTCGTGGCTTGTCGGCCGAGCGTGTGCCGTGGGGCAACATGTACGAGTTCGGCATCATCGCTATCGCCGTTGCCCTCGCCGCCTACTTGCTGCTTGTGAAGATGTGGGACATCGACTGGGTTGGTGCCCTGGTGACGCTGTTCGCCATGGTGGTGCTGGGTTCCACCATGTTGTTCGTCTACGTTCCGCCCGGACCCCTGGTTCCGGCCCTGGATTCTTACTGGCTCGTGATCCACGTAGTCGCGGCGATCGTGGCAGGCTCAGCCTTCCTGGTTGGTGCCACGGCATCGGTGCTGTACCTCGTTAAGGCTCGCGCTGAGCGACTCACTCCTGAGGACCAGCGCACCGGCTTCCTGTGGAAGATGCCGACGTCGGGCGCGATCGATCAGGTTGCCTACCGCGTCCACGCATTCGCCTTCCCCATTTGGACGTTCGCGGCCTTGATCGCTGGCCCGATCTGGGCGCAGGCAGCGTGGGGCCGTTACTGGGGTTGGGACGCCAAGGAAGTCTGGGCGTTCATCACCTGGGTCTTCTACGCCGCCTACCTGCACGCTCGGGCCACGGCAGGGTGGCGCGGCAAGGCTGCTGCCATTTTGGCGCTCGTGGCGTTCGGCACCTTCATGTTCAACTACATCGGCGTCAACTTGTTCGTGGGCGGGCTGCACTCTTACGCGAAATAGTGCCTGTGGCACTCACCTCGTGGTGATCTAGAAACGTAGTAGCGTTTCGCCGACGGGGGCGTCAAGGGAGATTTGATGACACGTGCCCTGCTGGTCGTTGCCGGTTTGATCGCATCGGTCGTTGTTGCTGTACCTGGAGCGGCATCGGCAGACGACGATCCGATAGTGGTGTCGAAGGCCGATGGAACGGTCCGATATGTCGATCCGACCCTCGACAACGCGGACACGATGCGTATCGTCGGAACGCTTAGTTCGGTGGTGCGGGATGACTTTGACACCGCTCAAGCACACGAACTGGATCCAGTCATTGTGACCGAAAGCGGCGCCGTCGTTCCGGTCGACCTCGGCGGCGCATCGGTGCCCCCGGGCCCAGTTGTTGCTGAGTTGCTCAACGGTCCGACGCTGGAGAAGGCGCTTGATGGTCGAACAGCCGGGACGCCGGTGGGCGTCGCCACAGCGAGCGTCGATCCGCTACCTGTAGCCGCAGCGGCCGTTACGCCGGCGAGCCATCGGATATACGTAGCGCGCCTTGCGAATCAATCGGGTGTGGCGTCGTCTGCGGCAATCGGGAGCCAAATTGATGCCGCCTCGCAGTGGTGGTCAGCGGAGAGCGGAACGACATTCAGTCGAGTTGGTGCCGTTCGATCAGTGACGGCCTCGGCGTCGTCATGTGGATTCGCCAACCCGGACTCGGTCTGGAATCAGGTTGCGCCAGTCTTCCCCGGTATCGACTTCGGCGCTGGCACCGGAAATCATCTGGTCGTGGTGACATCGTCGTCGTGCGGTCCTACCGGAATCGGCACCGTCGGGAGCACCATGAACGACGGCGGCTACACATTGATGGTTGGAACGCCTTCCATCTTTACGGCGACTTTCGCGCACGAACTAGGCCACAACGTGGGGCTCGAACACGCAAACCGCGAGTGCAGCGGCTGCTCGTACCAAAACGCATATAGCGTGATGGGCTTCGCGGTGACCTTCGGCGGTCAGGCAACCGTCACGCCATCGTTGGACTCGGTCTATCGAGCACAGCTGGGACTTCAAGACACTGGCGAGATCACTACGGTTGGTCCTGGTGAATCGGCGACCATCACACTGGTGCCGCGAGGTTTAGCCTCTGGGAACCGTGGAGTTGAGGTCCGTACGGGTACGGGAGTGACCTACTGGGTCGATCTGAGGACCAATTCCGGTCGCGACAGAGGATCGCTGTTCACCCTCGGCGGCGACGTTGGAATCGCACTGTCGGGTGTCCGCTATCAACCGGGCGTGGTCATTGAGCGGCAGCGTACGGGAGCCATGGCATTGACGTACCCGAACCGTGCCACCTCCTTGATGGACAACGTTTCGGGCGGTTCAGTTCGGGGGGGCTTTTGGAGCAGGATCAGTTTTCTCCCGGGACGGAGTCACGATCAGAGTCGATCAGATTTCCGGTGCATCCTCGGCAGTGGTCGCCGTCAACCCAAAAGTTGTGGCGCCGGTTCCAATGCCCACGCTGGTGTCCGCAACGCCGACGATTTCCGGCAAGGTAAAGGTGGGTCGAAGACTGACCGCCCATCGGGGGACTTGGACGAGCGGGACCAGTTTCACCTATCAGTGGTATGCCAACGGGAGCAAGATTTCCAAGGCCAACAAGTCCACGTACACCATCTCCAAGAAATACAAAGGCAAACGAATCCAGGTCCGCGTCACCGGGAAGAAAGCCGGATATGAGTCCGTGAGCCGTTACTCAGCGAAAACCTCTACCGTCCGTCGGTAGCCGGCGTCACAGTCCGCGTAGGTAGTCGGGGTCGTCGTCAGGACCCTTCGGCCGGAACGGCGGACGGGGGGCAGGGCGTCCGCCCGATGGCGGACGCCAGACGCGCTGATGACCGAAGACGAGCCAGACCGCGGGACCAGCGATCGGCACTAAGATGACTACGAACCAAAACGGCTTGGGCACTACTCGCACTTGGTCGCGCGGCGTTGCGATCAGATCGAACAGCGAATAGATCAACAACGTGATCGCAACGGCCACCAGCAGGAACTTGCCCATGTGCTGAGGGTACCCAGACGCCCGTAGGCTGGACCCATGAAGGCGTTTTGGCGGTACACGATCGCACGGTTTGCGGTCCTCGGCGTGTGTTGGCTCGTGCTGTGGGGCATTGGCCTGTTGATCTTCGAGCAGTCAGCACTCACCAATCTGATCGTGCTGATTGCGGCGATGCTGGTTTCGGCCGTGATCTCGGCTTTTACTCTTGCTCCATTGCGCGATGACTTGGCGCGGAACGTTCAAGAGCGCGCCGAGCGCATGACTCAACGTCTGGAAGAATCTCGTAGCGCTGAGGACGATATCGACTAGGTTCGACCTGTGCCCCGCACTAGTCCTGAGCAGCGTGCCTGGATCGCCGAAGCGATCAGGCGGGTCGACGCCGACGCCAATCGCAGCGCCGACACCCACTTGCATGTCCTGCCACTCGCAGTCGACGGCATTGAGCTCTACCTCAAGGACGAGTCGGTCCACCCCACAGGCAGC
>JBEBVW010000012.1:0-27555 GCA_040392565.1 Aeromicrobium sp.
TTGACGTTGTAGGCGGCGTACGTGATGGCACCGTCCTCAACGACAAAGGTTGAGCGGATGACGCCCTGGACGACCTTGCCGTACAACTTCTTCTCGCCGAAGGCGCCCCAGGGGGTCAGGACCTCCTTGTCGGGATCAGACAGCAGAGTGATGGTCAGGCCGTCGTTCTCGCGGAACTTCGCCAGCTTCTCTGGCTTATCAGGTGAGATGCCGACAACCGTGTATCCCTCAGCCTGCAGCCGGTCCAGCGAATCGGTGAAATCGCACGCCTGCTTGGTGCAGCCAGGTGTCATCGCTGCAGGGTAGAAGTACACGATGACTTTGCCCTCGAGCTTGGAGAGCGTCACCTCTTGGCCGGTGTCGTCGGGCAAGGTGAAGTCGGGTGCCGGGTCTCCAACGGTCAGTCGCTGCGTCATGGCTCTATCCTTGCTGATGGACCACCATCGGTGGTCAGCACATCCGAACAAGTCACCCGCGCAGCCAAGCCAATCACAAGGGAAGTGGTCCGGTGTCGAAGCAGACCGACGAACTAGTTCAGGAGATCGACGAGATCCGTGAGCGACTGGCGCAGACGGTTGACGAACTCGTGGGTGCAGTTCATCCGCGTAGCATCGCCCAGCGCGCCATGGCCTCGATCAAGGGCAAGTTCGTCGATGAGACCGGGGCCGTTCGTACCGAAGTCGTACTGCCGCTCGTCGGCGGTACCGCTGCGGTGATCGCCGCGGCCGTCGTGGTGCGCAAGGTCGTCCGCTGACCGTGCCCAAGAAGACTGCAGCCCGTGATCACAAGCTGCCGATCCGCATGTTGCAGGATCGGCTGTTGGTCACGATCGACAAAGAACACGGCGACCGTCGCTCAACGGGCGGCATCGTGATTCCGGCGACGGCTGCACTCGGGAAGCGACTGGTCTGGGCGCAGGTCGAAGCGACGGGCCCCAACATTCATTCGGTCGAAGTTGGCGACCGTGTGTTATTCGATCCGGACGACCGCGCTGAGGTCGAAGTGCGCGGCGAAGACTTCATCCTGCTGCGTGAACGCGATCTTCATGCGGTCGCGTCCGAGCGGATCGAGGAAGGTCAGACGGGCCTGTACTTGTGAGTGCTGGCCGTGACGTTCCGCTGCGTCGTATCCGCCTGCGCCGTCCCACTGACACCCTCTCTGACCGGCTGTTCGTTCTGCGTCGTCGCTGGCGCACTCTGCTGCGGCTAGCCGTCGCGCCTGCCGCGGCGCTGTTCATTGCGACGCACCTGTTGGACCACCGGCAGGCGTTCTTCGCACCGATCGCAGCAGTCATCGTTTTGATCGCCGGCGCCGGTCTGCGTGGGCGCACTCTGTTTGAGTTAATGCTTGGGGCCGCAGTCGGCGTCTTGATGGGCGAATTGTTGGTCATGGTGATCGGCCGCGGCGCATGGCAGGTGGCGCTCATCGTCGTTCTGACAGTTGTCGTCGGCACCCTGATCGGCTTGAAAGGCTTGGCGATGACTCAGGCCGCCAATTCGTCGGTGCTGTTGGCTGCCGTTCTTCCTGTGGCGGGCGCAGGAAACCCCGCGGTGACGCGCTTTCTTGATGCATTAGTCGGCGGGGCGTGCGGGTTGGCAGCCATCTTGTTGATTCCGCGAAATCCGGTTCGAGACATCGACCGAGAAGTGCAGCGCATTCTGCGAGAACTTTCCGGCATCTTGAGCCAGCTAGCGCACGCTTTGCGAACCCTCGATGTCGCCGATGCCGACGCACAGCTCGAGCGGGCGCGGGGCATGACCTCGCAGGTTGACGTCATGGCGTCGACTGCCGCGAACGTCACCGAGATCGCTCGCATGTCGCCCATGCGGTGGCGCCAACGTCAACACGTCAACACATACGCGGCAACGGTGACTGATCTGGACAACGGCGTGCGAGACGTTCGAGTTCTTGCCCGCAAGACGTCCACATTGCTGCGTAAACGCGAGCCGGTGCCGCCGGGCCTCGACATCGCGTTCGACGAGATGTCGCGCGCGATCGAGATCTTCGCCGACGACCTGTCTGAGCACGAAGCATTCGACGAGGCGCGTCGGGCATTGGTAGAGGCAGCGCGACTGGCAACTGTGGCGCTCACCCACACGATGACGATGAACAGCGCCAGCATCACCGCGCAAGTCCGGTCGCTTGCTGCTGATCTCCTCTACGCCAGCGGAATCACTCGCGACGAGGTCGATGGGTTGCTCGATTTCGACCTCGGCTGGGCCTGACCGCGCGCCGGTTCGACAGATCGGTCAGTGCGCCGTTATCGTTGCCCAACCGCTTAAGAGGAGGTGATCCCTGTGAAGAACATCAACGCCATGACCACGCCGGTCGTGACCGCAGCTTGCGCCACGTTTGGTGCTGCCGTGCGTCCGTCCCTCTTCATCGGATCCACCTCGGCGGTTCTTACGACGTAGTCGTCTACTGACGTCTCGTCTCGAGCCTCCAGTCGGATCTATCCGAACGGGAGGCTTTTTTCGTTGTCCCAACTATCCATCTGTCCGAATCGATTCCATCCATCCATGCAATTGAAAGGAGGCGCGCACATGTCCCAATACACCGACACACTCACGCACGCACAGACGATCACCCGACCGAATCCGAACCTCAACGGCTCGACGACCGATCGAGGGGAGGTGACGTCCGTGGCTATCTTCGACCGCCAGCCGCGCCCCCAACGAAGGGCGTGGGATGACATGAGCGAAATCGATCGAGCTGTTCTTTTGGAGGCAGTTCGGCTGCGTCGCAAGGCGCGTGAACAGCGCCGCAAGCTGCACCAGCAGCACTACGGCATGCGCGCCAACCGATAGGGCGACCGCACAGCGCGAACCCCCTTCTCCCTGGTGGGGAGAAGGGGGTTCGTCTTTGAAATCAGCGGGTTTTCAGCGCCTCGGCAAAGGCCAGAATGCGCTGTGCATCGCGGATGTGCAGCTCTTCGATCATCTTGCCGTTGAAGGTGGCGACACCCTTCGCTTCGGCCTTGGCCGCGTCGAATGCGGCGATCATTCCCTGGGCGCGCTCGATGTCGGCCTCCGACGGGCTGAACGCGACATTGGCCGGATCGACCTGCGACGGGTGGATCAACGTCTTGCCGTCGAAGCCCATTTCGCGGCCCTGGCGTGCTTCGGCGTCGAATCCCTCAGGATCCTTCACGTCGTTGTAGACGCCGTCGATGATGACCTTGCCCGCAGCGCGAACAGCCAGCAGGGTCCACGCCAACGAGGTCAGTACGACGGGATTGCGGCCCGGCACGTGCAGACCGTAGGTCTCGTTGACGATGTCGTTGGTGCCCATCACGATGACCGTGAGTCGCTCGTGAGCAGCCGCGATTTCCTCAGCGTGCAGGAGTGCACGTGGGGTTTCGATCATGGCCCACAGTTGGGTTGTGGCCGGCGCGCCAGCCGCTTCCATCGCAGCGACCAATTGATGGACCTGCTCGGCAGATTCGACCTTGGGCACCAAGATGGCGTCCGGTCCAGCAGCGGCGGCGGCCTTGACATCGTCGTCATGCCACTGCGTGCCGATCGAATTGACCCGGATCGCGAGCTCGCGGTGGCCGTATTCGCCGGACTGCACGGCGGCGCAGACATTGGCGCGACCCTGCTCCTTGGCATCGGGTGAAACGGAGTCTTCGAGGTCGAGAATCAACGCGTCGGCGTCGATGGCCTTGGCCTTTTCCAGAGCGCGCTCATTGGCGCCCGGCATGTACAGAACAGAACGGCGTGGCCTGATGTCAGTAGTCATGAGGTTCCTTGGGATGTGGTGAGCCCGGCCGGGTCAGAGGGCGTAAAGCTCAGCGAGTTCGGGATCGCGCTCGGCCAGCGCCTTGGCCAGATCAAGCATGACTAGGCACTGCTTGCAGGACGCGTCATCCTCCATCTTGCCGTCAATCATGACCGCACCCGAGCCGTCGCCCATCGCCTCGACAACGCGCTTGGCGTGCTCAACGTCGGCCTTGCTGGGGGAGAAGACACGCTTGGCAATGTCGATCTGCACGGGGTGCAGGCTCCATGCTCCGACGCAGCCGAGCAGGAAGGCGTTGCGGAACTGATCTTCACAGGCCACGACGTCCTTGATGTCGCCGAACGGTCCCCAGAACGGCAAGATGTCGTTGGCGGCGCAGGCGTCGACCATGCGTGAAATCGTGTAGTGCCACAGATCCTGCTGGTAGGTGCTGCGTCCCTCGTTGAGGTCTTCGCCCGTGGGATCGGTGCGCACCAAGTAGCCGGGGTGTCCGCCGCCGACGCGGGTGGTCTTCATGCGGCGTGATGCGGCCAAATCGGCCGGGCCGAGGCTGATGCCCTGCATGCGGGGGCTGGCGCCAGCGATTTCTTCGACGTTGGCGACGCCGATTGCCGTTTCCAAAATGGCGTGGACCAGCAGCGGCTTGGTGACGCCGGCCTTGGCTTCGAGCTGCGCAAGGAGACGGTCGATGTAATGAATGTCCTGGGCGCCTTCGACCTTGGGCACCATGATGACGTCGAGCTTGTCGCCAATTTCGGCAACCAAGGCGACGAGATCGTCAAGGATCCACGGCGAATCAAGCGAATTGATGCGAACCCAGAACTGGGTATCGCCGAAGTCGGTGTTCTTCCCGATTTCGATCAGGCCGAGGCGAGCGGCCTCTTTGTTCTCGGTCTTCACCGCGTCTTCGAGATTGCCCAAGATGATGTCGACCTTGGTCGCGATGGACGGAACCTTCTCGGCCATCTTGGGGTTGCTCGGGTCGAAGAAGTGAATCATTCGACTGGGCTTGAACGGAATATCCGCAACGGGGGTCGGTGCACCGACGGCGAGGGGACGGAGGAAAGCTCGGGGATTACGCACAGTTCTCTTCCTGCAGGTGATCAAAGAATCTCTTGTCAGTATGCCGAGGTCCGGCCGCGGACACCTAGGGCGGGGGTCACAGGGGTGGCGGTTGTCAGTGCCGGAAGTTTGACTAGGGCCATGACTGATTCTTCAACATTGGCCAGCGGCCTAGATCAAATCGCTAAGCTGCTCGACTCCCTCTCGGCAGATCAGCTGGAGCTCCCCACGCCCTGCGATGACTGGACTGTTGCAGAGCTGGCGGCGCATGTCGTCGGCCCCGCCGAACAGTTCACTGTGATGGCCCGTGGTGGGCAGCCCGATTGGGCAGCGCCAGCACCGCAGACCGATCAGCCTGGCCAAGCGCTGCGTCAGCACGCAGCCGAACTGATTTCGGCGGTCGACGGCGGCGATGGCTCGTTCCCCAGCGCCATGGCAGCAGGCGAATTTGCCGTGCACGCCTGGGATCTTGCTACTGCGCTCGGTCACGACACCGGCGAGTTTGATCCGTCTGTCGCTGAGGCCGGATATGGATTCATGACTGCCTCGCTCACCGACGAAATGCGTGGGCAGGCATTCGCGGCCGAGCAGCCAGCGCCACCCAACGCCAACGCGTATGAACGTTTGGCGGCCTTCGCTGGGCGATCGATCAGTCCTGCGAGTTGACGATCCCTCGGCGCGCTGCCAACAGGTCAAACTCAGGTCGACGGGCCACATAGTCCTCTACTTTGTCGAGCACGTCGATGATGTGCTGACTCTCTGACGACACCAGTGACACGCCGATGCCGGCGCGGCGGTAGAGGTCCAAGTGGTGGGTTTCTGACGCTGTGACGGTGAATGTTCGTCGTAGGTCGGCCACGAGGGGTCGCACGAACGCGCGCTTCTGTTTCAGCGTGTGAACGTCGCCAAGTAACAGGTCCAGTTCCAGCCAACCGATCCACATCTGTTGATCGTGCCTGACTCCGTGCCTCCTGTCCCAGTTGAATCGCTCAGGAGCAGGTCTGAGTTCCCGCTCCGCGGTAGCGTCGAAGTATGAACTCCACTTCGTGGCAGGACGCCGAATCGGTCGACTTGATGCTCGATGACCTTGAGACGTGGGCCATCGTTGGTCTTTCGACCAACACGGCGCGCACCGCCTATGAGATCGCATCCTTGCTGCAGAGCAACGGCAAGCGAATTGTCCCGATCCACCCCGATGCTCCGGTTGTTCTGGGTGAGCAGGGGTACGCCACGCTGGCTGACGTGCCGTTCCCGATTGACGTCGTCGACGTCTTCCGCAGGTCCGAGCAGGCTGGTGTCTTCGCCGATCAAGCCGTCGAGATCGGCGCGAAAGGCGTCTGGTTTCAACTCGGGGTTATCGACGAAGCAGCATTTGAGCGAACCATCGCGGCTGGCGTGCCGATGGTCATGGACACCTGTCCGGCCATCGAGTGGCGTCGTCGCATCCCGCGCAGCTGAACTGCGCCGAAGACAAAAACACCGGAGCCGGGTCCACGTGGGACCCGGCTCCGGTTTGTTGTACACCCCCTGGGACTCGAACCCAGAACCCATTGATTAAGAGTCAATTGCTCTGCCAATTGAGCTAGAGGTGCATGCGTCGGGCGAACCCTTCGCGAAGAAGAACATTAGCACCCAGGTGGGCACGCGGCGAAATCGGCACCGGGCAAGTCGGGACGGCGTTTCTGGCTGGTCACGGCGTTGCGGTTGATGCGATCTGGTCAAGCAGCGCGTGTGCAGCGTTGTGGCCGCCGATTCCGCTGACCGCTCCGCCGCGACGTGCGCCTGACCCGCACATCAGGATGCGTGGGTGGTCGGTCGCTACTCCCCATTGCTCGGCGGCGGACCTGACCGGCTCGTCATCATCGAGCCACGGCCACTGCAGATCCCCGTGGAAGATGTGCCCGCCCGGCATGGCGAGAGCTTCTTCGATTTGGAGTGGCGTTTTGTACTCGACGCCAAGGATCAGCGGCTCGATCGGTTCGGCCAGATGCTCGTTGATCGCTTCGATGAACAGCTCATACGCGCGTCGGCCCGCAGCGTCGTCGGGCAAGACGTCAGCGGGTGTGTGGAGGCCGAAATACGTCAGTGTCTGGGCTTCGCTGCCGGCCAGCTCTGGACCGAGAATCGAGCGGTCAGTGATGGTGTGGCAGTACAGCTCGCCAGCAGCGCGTGACGGTAGTTGGCCTAGTGACGCTTCGCCGTGTGCGCGTTCGAGTTCGCTGAGTCTCTCGCCCACGTGGAAAGTGCCGGCGAAGGCGACCATCGGGTCGATCCCGGATTTCAGTGCAGGCAGCCGCGACACCAGGACGTTGACCTTCAACTGCGAACCCGACGGTTTGATGTCTGGAGCGTTGCCACGCAACGTTTCCAGCGCGAAGGGCGCGATACCGCTGAGCAGCCAGTCCGCGGTGAGTTCGAAGTCGACGCCGCGCACCTCAACGCGATCGGGATGCGTCAGGATCTGCGTCACCTCGCTGCCGGTGCGGATTCGAGCACCTGCTTCGCGGGCGACTCGCTGGAGTTCGTCGGTCACTGCGCCCATTCCGCCGACGGGCACTCGCCACTCGCCGGTGCCATTGCCGATCAGGTGATAGAGGAAACAGCGATTCTGGATCAACGTTGCGTCGTGGACCGAAGCGAAGGTGCCGATCAGCGCGTCAGTCGCGACCACGCCACGCACCACATCGTCACGGAAACGCCGCTCGATGGCCTCGCCCAGTGGACGGTCAATGAGGTCAGTCCAGAGGCCGGGATCAATGTCGCCCTTCACACTGGACCGTCGGGGGAGTGGTGACAGCAGGGTCGGCGCCAGCGCGCGCGCCAAAGTACCGACTTCGGCGTAGAAGCGCTGCCATTCGGCAAACTCTGCGTCGCCACCGGTGAGAGCGCGGAATGATTGTTGGGTTGCTGGACCCTCATCGGTTTCGACCAGCAGTCCGGCCGGGCCGTCGGCGCCGTCGTATGGCGTGAAGGAAGCCGTCGCGCGCGACCGTAGTTTCAGATTGAGCCCGAGGTCAGCGATAAGTTCGGCCGGCATCAGGCTGACGAGATATGAAAACCGCGAGAGCCGGGCGTCATATCCGTCAAATACGCGGGCGCTGACCGCTGCTCCGCCGACATGTGGCAACCGTTCAACCACGTCAACATCGAGCCCTGCGCGGGCCAAGTAAGTGGCGGCGACCAGCGCGTTGTGTCCGCCGCCAACGATGACTACAGAATGACCCGACATAGCCGCAGCCTAGGACGATGGTTGGCTCGCCGCTGATGTGGTGGGATGAGTTCGTGGACGAATATCTGGCGTTGAACCGGGCGATGTGGGATTCGCGCGCAGCGACCCACGCGGCCTCACGTTCCTATGATCTGGACCGTTTTCGCGACGATCCTCAGGCAATCAGTGACGTCGTCCGATTCGATGTCCCGCGCCTGGGATCCATTGCCGGCCTCGATGTCATTCACCTGCAATGCCACATCGGCACCGACACGTTGAGCCTGCATCGGTTGGGCGCCAATGTGACAGGTCTGGATCTGTCGCCGGCGTCGTTGGCCGAAGCGCGTGCACTCGCAGAGCAGGTCAAGGCTGATATCTCCTACATCGAAGGCGATGTGTATTCGGCTCCGGATCTACTGGGTCGTGCTCGATTTGATGTGGTTTACACCGGCATCGGCGCGGTTTGTTGGCTCCCCAGTATCGATCGGTGGGCGCAGACAGTTGCTGCGCTGCTTAGGCCCGGCGGGCGGCTGTTCATACGTGACTGCCACCCCATGTTGGGCACCCTGGACGTCGTTGACGACCAGATCGTCATGGACTATCCGTACTTCGAACACGACGATGCCCTCGTCTTTGAAGACACCACGTCCTACGTCGATCACGTTCAACCTCTCCCGGGACTGCCCAGCCGCGAGTGGTCGCATGGGCTGGCAGAGATCATCACGGCCGTCACGCGGCACGGAATGACGCTGGAGTTGGTGGCTGAGCATGACAGCGTGCCGTGGGAGGCGCTTCCGGGGAAGATGACGCTCAGCCCGGACCACCCGGGGGAGTTCCGTCTGGCTGATCGACCAGAGCGTCTCGCAGCCTCATTCACGTTGGCTGCGGTGCGGAACGACGTGGAGTGATTCGCCGCCAGTAGTTCGAGGCTGGTTCACTTGGTGCCATGCGTTCTGTCGCCTTGTCACCGCAAAATCGCCAGACAGCCCTCGACGCTATGGCGTCGCAGCAGCTGGACATCTTGGTTGTTGGAGGTGGCGTCGTCGGCGGCGGTGCTGCCATCGACGCTGCCACTCGCGGCTTGTCGGTTGGTCTGGTTGAAGCCCGCGACTTTGCCTCGGGTACATCCAGCCGTTCAAGCAAACTGATCCACGGCGGGCTCCGCTACCTGGAGATGCTGGACTTCCGGTTAGTCGCCGAAGCACTGGCCGAACGCAGCCTGTTGATCGACAAACTGGCTCCGCACCTCGTCCATCCGGTGCCGTTCCTGTATCCGCTCAAGCACCGTGTTTGGGAGCGCTTCTATGCCGGGTCCGGCGTTGCGTTGTACGACTCCATGGCGTTCTTGTCGGGCCGGTCGCGAGGGGTTCCGCATCATCGCCATCTGACCCGCCGCGGCGCGCGCCGGATGATGCCGTCGCTGCGCAAGGACGCGCTGGTCGGTGCAATCCACTACTACGACGGACAGGTCGACGACGCCCGACACACGATGTTCCTGGCCCGCACAGCCGCGGCCTATGGCGCGCATGTCGCCAGCCGTACCCGTGTCATTGGTCTGCTGCGCGAGGGTGATCGGGTTGTCGGCGCCACCGTCAAGGACTTGGAAACGGGCAAAGAATTTGACGTGCGTGCGCGTCAGGTCGTCAATGCGACCGGCGTGTGGACCGATGAAACCCAGTCGCTTGCCGGTGAACGTGGACAGTTCCATGTGCGCGCCAGTAAGGGCATCCACTTGGTGGTCCCGCGCGACCGGATTCGCGGCGAATCTGGCCTGATTCTGAAGACCGAGAAGTCAGTCCTGTTCGTCATCCCATGGGCCCGCCATTGGATTATCGGCACCACCGACACCGACTGGAATCTGTCGAAGGATCATCCGGCCGCCAGCAGTTCAGACATCGACTATTTGTTGGAACACGTCAACAGCGTGATGGTCGAACCGCTCACGCGCGACGACGTCGTCGGCGTCTACGCAGGTCTGCGCCCCTTGCTGGCCGGCGAAGATGAATCCACCAGCCAACTGTCGCGCGAGCACGCAGTTTCGACCGGCGTGAAGGGCCTGGTCGTGATCGCAGGCGGCAAGTACACGACGTATCGGGTGATGGCCAAGGACGCGATTGACGCTGCGGTGTCCCAGATGGCCAACCAGCTCGACCGCATGGTCCCGGCTTCCTGCACCGAAGATGTCCCGTTGCTGGGTGCAGACGGATACGAAGCGCTGTGGAATCAGCGGCACCAGTTGGCTGCCTCCAGTGGGTTGGGGAACGGCCGCATCGAGCACCTGTTGAAGCGTTACGGATCGCTGACGCTCGAAGTGCTCGAACTCATCGCCGAGCGTCCTGATTTGGGCAATGCCCTCGCTGGCGCGGACGACTATCTGCGCGCCGAGGTCGTCTATGCCACGTCGCATGAAGGCGCTCGGCATCTTGACGACACCATCGCCCGACGAACCCGGATTTCGATTGAGTCATTCGACCGCGGCACCGAGGTGGCGCAAGAGGTCGCCGAACTGATGGCAGGCGTTCTTGGCTGGACCGATGAACAGCGCGCCAACGAGGTCGATCACTACATCAAGCGCGTTGAGGCTGAGCGTGAGAGCCAGACGATGCCGGACGATGAAACCGCAGATGCCGCCCGCATGGGCGCCGCCGACGTGGTTCCCGTGTCGGTGAGCCCAGCGAACGAGTCGGCGTGAGCAGACGCCGCCTCAACCCGTCAGAGACCGTTGCGGATTATGACGTCCGGTCACCGGCAGTGCGCACGATCGCAACTGTTCTCGGCACAGTTGTCGCAGTTGGCTTGCTCATTGCCCTCGTGCTGGCGCTGTCGATCATCCGCCGCGAATCACGAGTCGCGACGAGCCAAATCGACGTCGGCACCAACGCGACTTTGGTCATCAACGCATCGACCGCCGATCTGGAAATTGTGATTGGTGAACCTGATCTGCTGACTGTGACGGCAACCGTTACCAGCGGCCTGCGCAAGACCGACTACCAAGTTGGACGCAAGGGCGATGAGGTCAAGATCGTGTCGTCGTGCCAGGAATGGCTCAATCCGGGGTGTGGAGTTTCGGCTCGTCTCCAAGTGCCCCCGGGGATGCCCCTCGATATCCGCACGACGTCAGGATCGATTCGTGCTGAAGGGATTGCCGAGGGAGTCTTGACGGTGCGCACCACGTCAGGTGACATCGTGGCTGAGGGCCTCAAAGTCGACGAGTTCTCCGCTGCTTCTGACACCGGCAGCATCCGCGCCATGTTTGACGGACAGCCGTTTGGGTTCAAAGCCACGACGAAAGATGGCGACATCACGGCTGATCTGCCGTCAGGTGACATCACCTATGCCGTCACGACAACCTCGAAGTCCGGCAACGTCTCGTCTGACTTCGACTCAGCAAAAGACGCCGCCGGGTTCATTCGCGTCACCTCCGTGACCGGCGACATTCGACTAACGACGTCGTCATAGCGGAGCTCGCCCGAGTCGGTGTCGGAGGTGCCGGGAGACGGGGCCTCGGCATCGGTCCCTGAAACGAGTGCCTCGTGATCTCGAGGCTCGCAAGCTCGCACCTCGATCAGCGAAGTCGTCGCGGGTTCAAGTCCCGTCGCACAAAGGGCGAACCCCCTAGATCGGCGCGCCTTGCGGCGATCTAGGGGGTTCGTATGGGGTGGACGACGGGACTTGATCCCCCGAGCACTTGCTGTCATTTGGTCGAGCCGTCATCCGGCTTCGTGCAGGGGGTGCCCCCACCGCGAGGCCTAGCGGGTCCAAGGCCCGCCGCCCACGTAAAAGCGAACCCCGCCTTGGAGTGAGCGCCTGACGGCGATTGTCCAAAGCGGGGTTCGATCGGGGTGGACGACGGGACTTGAACCCGCGACCACCGGCACCACAAGCCGGGGCTCTACCAACTGAGCTACGCCCACCATGCGCATCCGGCATTCACCGAAAGCGACGTCCAGAAGTGTATCCCAAACGGGGGAGTACTCAGACTCGACCCGTCACTGAACCGCGAACCTCGGCAGCAATGGCCCTGGCTGCGTCCGAATCGAGGCCTGGTTCATCGCGGAACACGGCCCGGCGGTAGTACCTGAGTTCCTCGATGCTCTCCTGAATATCGGCCAGTGCGCGGTGATTACCGACCTTCTCCGGAGACGCGAAGTACGCGCGGGGGAACCAGTGCCGCGACAGCTCCTTGATCGATGACACGTCCACCACGCGATAGTGCAACCACTCTTCGAGTTCGGGCATATCGCGCATCAAGAACATGCGGTCGGTGCCGATGGTGTTGCCCGCCATGAGCGCCTTGCGTGGTTCCTTCACATGCTCGCGGACGTAGGCCAACACCTGCTCCTGGGCATCGTCGAGCGACAAACCAGCGTCGAGTTCAGTGATGAGCCCCGACGTGATGTGCATCTGCGTGACGAAATCGTTCATTTGATCGAGCGCAGCCTGTGGCGGCTTGATCACCAGATCAACGCCGTCGCCCAGTACGTTGAGGTCGTAGTCGGTTACCAGCGCCGCGACCTCAATGAGGGCATCGTGCTCCAGCGACAAGCCGGTCATTTCGCAGTCGATCCATACGAGTCTGTCGTTCACGCGTTGAACCTTAGTGCCCACTGCTGACGGTCAGCCGTCGCTGGCGCAGGTAGGGTTCATCCCGTTGTCCGATCGGCACGGGGAACCTTCCTGGTTGCTCTTTCGTTCGGAACCGTGGACGTCCCCCATCAGGAAGAAGACAGACTCGTGGCTAACGACCGCCAGCAGCGTGCCGCCCGCGCCGAGCAGATGCGCAAAGACCGAGCCAAGGCCGAGCGCCGCCAGCGCAATGTGGTGACGTCGGCCATCGTTGTCGTCGTCGTGGCGCTGATCGCATTGGCCGCATTTGCCGTCAAGAGCGTCTCTGAGGATCACAAGGCCAGCACCGACTTGGTCGCACCCAAGGGGATCAACAAGAACTTCGGCTTTGAATACACAGCGGTAGATGCAGGCGGCGAAAAGCCCAAAGGCGAGCCGGTCAAGGTCGTTCTGACCGAAGACTTCCAGTGCCCTGCATGCCAGCAGTTCGACGCCCAGAGTGGTGCGTACCTGAAGGATCTGGTCAAGAAGGGTGAGATCACCGTTGAGTACCGCCCGATCTCGTTCTTGGACCAAGCCAGCGCAAATGAATACTCCAGCCGTTCGCTGAACGCCGCGATGTGCGTGCTCGACAGCGATGGCGTTCCTGCGTACAAGAAGATGCACGAGGCCTTGTTCGCCAATCAGCCGCCAGAAGGCTCTGCTGGCCCGGAAAACGCCGCCCTGCTTCAGACGGCCAAGTCGGCGGGCTACACCGGCCCCGATTCGTGCGTGCTGAAGAAGAAGTTCGGCCCGTGGATCAAGGACGCCTACGAAGCTGCGCTTGACGACGGCTTCAAGGGCACGCCGTGGGTGCGCATCGGTGGCAAGGACATCGAGTCGCCCAGCCCGGCCGCTATCCAGAAGGCAATCGACGAGGCCAAGAAGGCCTGACCTTAGGCCAGCTGCACCCCGAGCGCAGCGGCCGCGACGCTAGTCACGACCATCGCCACCGCAAGGCCAAGTGCCTTGAGGTGGCGATGGTCTTCTATTGCGGCCTGCGCTGCTTGGAGCGACGCCGAACTGAAGGTCGTGTAGCCGCCGAGGAATCCGGTTCCGGCGATCAGGGTGAGATCGTGATTCGCCGCGGA
Source organism: Aeromicrobium sp. (assembly GCA_040392565.1). GTDB lineage: Bacteria > Actinomycetota > Actinomycetes > Propionibacteriales > Nocardioidaceae > Aeromicrobium. The sequence goes on from JBEBVW010000012.1 coordinate 13,708, forward strand.
GCCGATCAGCCAGCCCAGCGCCAATGACCCGGAGATGTTCACTACGAATGTCGCCCAGGGGAGCTGTGACGACACGCGAGCGACGAGCACATCAACCACGGACCGAAGTGCCGCACCGGCACCGCCTGCAAGCGCAATCCAGATGGCGATCATGCACGCCGCCGTCCGATCACGAGCCCGGTAATAGCGGCGGCCAGCCCGAGCAGAACTGAAGCGGCGGGATACAACAGGCCGACTGCGACTTCCCCGTTACGCAGCAGCGCCTCGGTCTGCACGGCGAAGGCGCTATAGGTCGTGAATCCGCCGAGAAGCCCAGTCCCAAGAAGCAGTCGTCGCGGATCGCTGGGTTCTGCCACTCGTGCAGCGAGGACGCCGAGCGCAAATGAGCCGACGATGTTGACGATGAACGTTGCCCATGGCCAAGTCGTCGTTGATCCGGTGGCCTCGTCCAAGCCATATCGCGCCAGCGTGCCCAGTGCGCCGCCAGCAGCGACGAGGAGCAGAGACCGCGGCGTCACTGCAGACCACGCAGCAGATGGACCGCGATCACAACCATCAGCACGGCAATCAAAGTATCGAGGATTCGCCATGCCACCGGTTTGGCGAAGACCGGACGCAGCGCCCGTGCCCCGAACCCGAGCGTTGTAAACCAAGCGATGCTGCCAGCAGCGGCGCCAATCGCGAACCACCACCGGTCGTCGCCGTGGGAGCGGGCGACCGAACCCAGCAGCACAACAGTGTCGAGGTAGACGTGCGGGTTTAGCCAGGTCAAAGCCACGGCAGTGGCCGCGGCGCGGCGTGCGGTGATCGAAGCGCCGCCGGTGTCTGCAGTGAGGGCGTCGGGGCGTATCGCCCGTCGGGCCGCGATGGCCGCATAGGTCAGCAGGAACACTGCGCCAATCACCGACAGCACATCGAGGGCCCTCGGTGCGGCGTCGACAAGTGCACCGAAGCCCGCGACGCCGGCCAAGATCAGCACGACGTCGGACACCGCGCAGATCGTCACCACCAACGCAACATGTTCGCGGCGCAATCCTTGCCGAAGCACGTAGGCGTTCTGTGAACCGATCACCACAATGAGCGACAGGCCAAACGCGGCTCCGGCAAGCATTGTGGTCAACTGCACGGGTCGAACGTACTCGTTAGGCGCCCCCGGCAGGACTCGAACCTGCGACCTAGTGATTAGAAGGCACTTGCTCTATCCAGCTGAGCTACGGGGGCCGGAATGTCGCCGCCTGGCGAACATCCTGTCTAGCGTATCGGGTGTCCTCGTTACGCTGACGTGCGTGAGTGCGCAGACTTCGACCGTGACAACGGCGGCATACGACTTCGTATTGCCGCCGACGACAGAGCCATTTCGGCAAAAAGGCCGGATGTTCTGGATCGTCGTCGTCACTCTGGTCGCCGCGCTTGGCATTGGCGGCGGCGTCTTCATGTCGCTGACTGCCGACGATGCGCGCGGCGCCAGTCTGTCGATCATCTACGCGATGTTGCCGCTGCCGTTGTTGTGGTTCGTTTACTGGTGGCTCGACCGCTATGAGCCTGAACCGCGGCGCTACAAGTTCGCGGCGTTCGTGTGGGGTGCCGTCGTATCGGTGACTATCGCGATCTTGTTGCAGTTGGCCATCCAATCGATCTGGGACCTCAGCGACGAAGAAATGGCGACGTTCATCGCTCCGATCACCGAGGAGCCGGCCAAGTGCTTGTTCCTGGTGCTCACTTTCATCCGCGCTCGGCGGGTCATCGACGGCATGCTGGATGGTCTGATCTTCGCCGGACTGGTCGGCATCGGTTTCGCCTTCGTCGAGAACATCGGCTACTACGCATTCAGTTACAGCGGGGCCGCTGGCGATGTTGGGCTTGACGGTGCAGGCGGCGCAACGGCCACCTTCATCGTGCGAGGCGTGTTCAGCCCATTTGCGCATCCGCTGTTCACCTCAGCGTTCGGAATTGCGCTTGGCATCGCCGTGACCAAACGCTCCTGGCTGCTGAAGGTGCTGCTGCTGATCCTTGGCATGGCGGGAAGCATCGCACTGCACGCTGCTTGGAATGGATCGATCAGCTATGGCGGCGGAATGGGCTTCGTGCTCGTGTATCTGGGCCTCGCCGTCGTGCTGGCAATCGTTGCGACTATTGCCATCGTCGTCCGTGTCCGCCAAGTGCGCACCTTCGAGAAATCGTTGAACTACATCGCACAACGCGGCTGGATCCATCCCGCCGAAATCCCGTATTTGTCACGCTTCAGCCACCGTTCGGCTGCCCGCAAATACGCCAAGACACACCACGGAGCCGCGGCGGCCGCCGTGGTCAAGCGATACCAGCGCCGGGCCGCCGAGGTGGCGTTTCTGCACGACCGCACGATGCGCGGCCAGCGGGTGCCCAATGGTGTCGAACGCACGTATGCGCTGCTTGATGAGATGTATGCGTTGCGACCGGGAGTGCGGCTGCCTCCGGCTCTCATGCCATATCGCGTCTGAAGTCACGTACCTCCTGCGCCCGCGGACCCGCCCGGTCCACTACCCTGGGAACTCTTGACCACAACCGATTTCCAGGGGAAGGGCGGCATGAGCAAGACACACGTGTCTGCCGAACTTCTGGCGGCAATGGGCGACCTCCTCGCCAGCGTCAAGGCCACCACCCTCGACTTTGAGACCGACGACGTCGAGCGGGCGCGAAATACCCGCGATGAAGTAGCAGATCAACTGTCTGACTACATTCTGCCCAGGCTCGTGCAGTTGGAAGCTCCGCTGCTCACTGTGGTGGGCGGATCAACCGGTGCTGGCAAGTCCACGCTGGTCAACTCGATCGTCGGCCAGCAGGTCACTGAGTCCGGAGTTTTGCGTCCCACGACCCGCTCGCCGGTGCTCGTGCATCACCCCGATGATGCTGAATGGTTCTCGCGCGACCGCATCCTGCCTGATTTGCCTCGGGTAGGCGAAGCGGACGCTTCAGTTGGTTACGGCTTGCGTCTAGTGGCAACGGATGCCGTTCCCGCTGGCCTCGCCATCCTGGATGCGCCAGACGTTGATTCGGTCGATCAACTTAACCGCGAACTGGCTACCCAGTTGTTGGCCGCCGCCGATCTGTGGCTGTTCGTGACGTCCGCGGCCCGATACGCCGATCAGGTGCCGTGGGCGTACTTGAAACGTGCTGCTGACCGTTCGACTTCGCTGGCCGTGGTTCTTGATCGCACTGCCGATGATGCAGTTGAGGAAGTGCGCGGACACCTGGCGCGGATGATGACGGCGCGTGGATTAGCAGACTCACCGCTGTTTACCGTTCCTGAAGGCGTGCTCAGCCATACCGGGCTTTTGCCGGCGGCCTCTGTGGCTCCGATCGCGAACTGGTTGCGTGACCTCGCCGCCGACCCAGCAGCCCGCCGCCGCGTTGTGGGCCGCACCCTGGACGGTGCTGTGCGGCACATTGTCTTTCGCGCTCACGATGTTGCCGATGCCGTTGAAACTCAGCTCGAGGTTGCCAGGGCCTTGGAAGTGCCGGTCGATGCCGCATTTGAGACCGCACGCGAAGCCCTCGACCGCACCCTGACTGACGGTTCGTTGGTGGCAGGTGAAGTCGATTCGCGCTGGCGCGCACTGCTCGACGACGGCCTCGCCGATGCGCTGAATTCCGCGGACGGTGCGGTGTCCACGCCTATCGCCGGTACCCGCGATCTCGTTGATTCGGTGACGTCTGCGATCAAGGGGCAAATCATCGCCGAGATCGACCGCGCTGCTCACGCGGTGGGTCGGGCCTGGGCTGAAAGTCCGCACGGCCGCAGCATCCTGAGTTCCTCAGAAGCAGTCGACCGGGTCTCCGCAGATGTGCGTCAGCAGGCCGACCGCCTGGCCGATGCGTGGGCCGATGCGCTCGCCGAGAAGATTTCCGCAGTTGCGGCCGAAGTTGCGGTCGACCGGAACGTCCTTGCGGCCTGCGCCGCCGTGGCGGCGGTCTCCGACGACGCCGCAGATGGCGGCAGCGCCCGCGGCGGCGACGCTCGGCGTCTTCTAGCCGCCGCGCTCGGTGAAGACGGCGCAGACGGAATCATCGAAGAAGCCGCAGGTGAACTTGAGTCGCTGGCTGCGGTATTGGTCGATCAAGACCGCGCCCGCATCGAACTTTCGGCGCCGACGGTCGACACGATCGCAGATCAGCAGGAGGCGGTGCGTGTAGCGGCCCGCTCGGCCGAATACGCTCGCCACAACGACTTCATTAACGGAGAGATTGCCCCATGACCGCCCCCATCGCCGCTCCTGCCGAGTTGCGCGATGCTGCGTTGGGCCAGCGCTTGGACGGCCTCAGTGCAGCTGTCGAAGCTGCTCGCGGCCGAGTCGACGACGAAACTCTGGCGCCCGCTGATGACCTCGCTGGCCGTGCATCCGAGCGGCTTCGGATGTCCGGCGAGCACACCATCGTCGCTTTGGCCGGTGCCACGGGTTCTGGCAAATCGTCGCTGTTCAATGCGCTCACCGATATGGAACTGGCCGGAGTCGGTGTCCGTCGTCCCACCACGTCGTGGGCCTTGGCTTGCGCATGGGGCCCTGATGGCGCCGGTGAACTACTCACCTGGATGGGCATTCCGGCGCGGCACCAGGTGTCTCGCATGGGCATGCTCGACCGCGGCGACGATACGTCGTTGGAAGGCTTGATCCTGCTGGATCTTCCCGATCACGACTCCACCGAGGTGTCCCATCACCTTGAGATGGATCGCCTGGTCACCTACTCGGATCTACTGATCTGGGTCTTGGATCCGCAGAAGTACGCCGACGCGGCAATTCACGAGCGGTATATCCGGCCCATGGCTGCTTACGGTGCAGTCACCCTGGTGGTCCTCAACCAGATCGACCGCATTCCAGCTGAACAGCGCGACGAAACCATCGCCGATGTGAAGCGGCTCATCGAAGCCGATGGGCTGGCGCAAGTCGATGTGCTGGGCGTCTCCGCCACCCGCGGTGACGGACTGGAGGATTTGCGCCGTCAGCTGGCCACACGTATCCGGGCGAAGAGCACTGCCAAGCAGCGCCTTGCCGCAGATGTCGGTGATGCGGCCAAGGCCATAGCTGTGGTCGGTGGCACCGCACCAGCCCCGACGATCGAGTCATCGAGCGTGACTCGACTTGAGGACCAGATCGCCGATCAGATCGGGCTGCATCATGCGGTCGACTCGATGTCGTCGACAACGCGGCGCCGAATTGTGCGACGTACTCGCTGGCCGTTGATTGGACTGTTCTCTCGGTCAAAGGCGGGCCTCGCCGCTGACGGGCCTGGAAGCGTGTCTGCTTCGGCGGTCGACGTCGCGATACGGGATCTGGTCGATGAAGTGACCGGCGGGCAGTCGGCCCTCGCGCAGCCGTGGCGGACGTCAATGCACGCCGCCGTCGATTCCGACGCCGTTGCTGCGTCGTTAGTCGCGAGGTTGGACCAGCCGGATCTGCGGGCCGACAAGCTTCCGCTGTGGAGTCGCTTCGTTCAGGTCGTGCAGTGGCTGTTGATGATTGACGTGCTTGCTGGCTTGGTGGGCCTGGGTTTGTTCGCCGTGGAGAAGTGGACCGACCTGGAGTCGAAGGCGCCCAAGGTGTTCGACTGGCTTGCTGATCTGCCCGAACCGCTCGGCTACCCGCTTGCCGCGTGGGTGCTTGGGGGAGCGGTCATCGCCGGCATCGTGCTGGATCTGCTCGGCCGGTTCATGGCGCGGGGTGCTGGTCGTCGCCGTGCGATGCGACTGGCCGATGCACACCGAACAGCTATTTCAGAGGTAGTGGACACCGATGTGGTCGCTCCCGTGCGCACTGAATTGGCGAGGTACTCCACATACCGCGATGGGTTGCTGATCGCTGCAAACTGAGGGCCGACGTCCGGCGGCCCGACGTTGTCATGGCGCCGATAGGCTGGGCACATCATGGCTGAATATGTGCTTACCCTCCGCAATATCCGCAAGGCCCACGGCGACAAGGTCGTGCTCGACAATGTCTCGCTGTCATTCCTTCACGGCGCCAAGATCGGTGTCGTTGGTCCCAACGGCATGGGTAAGTCGACGCTGCTGAAGTTGATGGCCGGTTTGGATCATGCCAACAACGGCGACATCCTTCGCGACCCCGACGCCACTGTCGGCATGCTGCAGCAGGAGCCGCCGCTGACCGAGGGCAAGACCGTTCTGGAGAACGTCGAAGAGGCCGTTGGTGACATCAAGTCCAAGATGAAGCGGCTTGAGGATGCCTACATGGAGATGGCTGAACCGGACGCCGATCAGGACGCACTGATGGCCGAGACCGGCGATCTGCAGACTTACCTAGATTCGGTCAACGCCTGGGATATCGATTCCCGTCTCGACCAGGCGATGGACGCCCTGCGCTGCCCTCCGCCGGATGAGCTGGTCGACCACCTGTCCGGTGGTGAGCGCCGCCGTGTGGCGCTGTGCAAGTTGCTCCTGCAGCAGCCGGACCTATTGCTGCTCGATGAGCCCACCAACCACTTGGACGCAGAATCAGTTCAGTGGCTTGAAGGCCACCTCAAGTCCTACCCGGGCGCAGTTCTGGCCGTCACCCACGACCGGTACTTCCTCGACAACGTCGCTGAGTGGATTGCCGAAGTCGACCGTGGCTCGATCCACGGCTACGAGGGCAACTACTCCACGTACCTGGAGACCAAGAAAGACCGCCTCAAGATCGAGGGCCAGAAGGACGCCAAGCGCGCCAAGATGCTGGAGAAGGAGCTGGAGTGGGTCCGCTCCAACGCCAAGGGCCGTCAGGCCAAGTCGAAGGCTCGTCTGCAGCGTTACGAAGAGCTGGCTGCCGAGGCCGAGAAGGCACGCAAGATTGACACCTCGGACATCAACATCCCACCGGGACCGCGGTTGGGCGACATCGTCTTGAACGCCAAGAACCTGACGAAGGGCTTTGAGGGCCGAGTGCTGTGGAACGACATCTCGTTCACCCTGCCTCGCGCTGGCATCGTGGGCATCGTGGGCCCTAACGGCGTGGGTAAGACCACGTTGTTCCGCATGATTACCGGTTCAGAGCAGCCTGATTCCGGCGAGCTTGAGATCGGCACGACGGTCAAGATCAGCTACGCCGATCAGAGCCGCGGCAATATCGAGGGCGACAAGAATGTCTGGGAGGTCGTTTCCGGCGGACTCGACTTCATCAAGGTCGCCAACTTCGAGATGAACTCCCGCGCCTACGTTGCCTCGTTCGGGTTCAAGGGCGCCGATCAGCAGAAGAAGGCTGGCGTGCTTTCCGGTGGTGAGCGCAACCGTCTCAACCTGGCGCTGACGCTCAAGCAGGGCGGCAACTTGCTGCTGCTCGATGAGCCCACTAACGACCTGGACGTCGAGACGCTGTCATCGCTGGAAGATGCGCTGCTGGACTTCCCAGGCTGCGCCGTGGTCACTTCGCACGACCGCTGGTTCCTCGACCGCATTGCGACCCACATCCTGGCGTGGGAAGGCGATGACGAGAACGAAGGCCACTGGTTCTGGTTCGAGGGCAACTTCGCCTCCTATGAGGAGAACAAGATCGCACGCCTCGGCGTCGAAGCCGCCCGCCCCCACCGCGTCACCCACCGCCGCCTCACCCGCGACTGACCCCTGTCCCGAGATTTGCGCACTTTTGCACCATTTTCATGGTGAAAGTGGTGCATTAGCGCGCAAATCTCGGGCCGGGTCCTTGGTAGCCGCGTTGCCGGAGTGCTTGGTGAATCCGGATGGCGACGCTGTGCGGATGAGCCATGTCGGCTGCTGTGATGACGATGACACGCCATCCGGCTGCTTCGAGTGTTTCTCGGCGCAGATGATCCCACTGCCGTTGTTCGGCATCGCGCTCATGTTGCCAACCGTCGTACTCCACCAAGATCATCAGTTCGGCGTAAACCATGTCGCCGCGAGCGAGTTGTCGTCCGTCGTTGTCGAGTATGGGCGGGTTGGTTTCGGGAACGGGCAGGCCAGCGCGGATGATGATCCATCGCACGTCACTTTCGCGCACCGATTCGACACCACGACGCACATGCCGGATGACTCTGCGGGCTCGTTGGACGCCGTCAAGATGAGACTCAAGGGCGAATGCGCGGAGTTGGTCTAGGTCGATCTGACCGGTCGAAACAAGCCAGTCGCCAACTGACAGCAAATGGCGGTCGTTGAGCAGTGTGCCGAGGTCGACGAACATCCGCTCGACCGTGGTGAGAAATCTGCCGTTGTGCTGCTGTGCGATGACGTCATGAAGATACCGATGAACCACGACACCTGGAACTCGCTTCTGGTGCGGGCGATTGGTGGCGAGATGGATGATTGGTGGGCCGAACGTCAAGCCGCGCAGTCGCAGCGCGGTCAAGTGGCTCAGGACATGTCCGGGGCCGAGCGACTGTAAGGCCGCGTCCGCCATTAGCTCAAGGCTCGCTTCGGTTTCCGCAGCGCGGTAGACGCCCCGATGAACCTGAATCCAGCGGCGTCCCTGCAGCATTCGCCGGGTGATGCCATGTGATTGCGCTTGTTCGATCGTGAAGCTGCGCCCCAGTAGCGCTGCCGGGATTGGTTTCATTCCCCGACAATTCAGCCGATCAAAGCCAACTAGCCACCATCAAATGAAGATCTGTGGAAGAACCCACCGATTCAACAGCCTGTGGATAGAAGTAACCCGCCTGCAGTCGCCCGAGATTTGCGCGCTTCAGCCCCCAAATACCCAACAAAAAGGTGCAAAAGTGCGCAAAAATCGGGACTGGTGGTGGGTCAGGGGGAGCAGGTGTTGTTTTCGTCGAGTTGGTCGACGACGCGTTGCATGATGCGGCCTAGGACGTCGAACTCTTCTGCGGAGGCGTTGTCGACGAGGTAGGTGCGGACGCCTTGGACGTGGGTGTGGGCGGCTCGTTCGAGGGCCGCGAAGCCCTTGTCGGTCATGATGGCCGATACGCCGCGGCCGTCAGTTGAGCACTGATCGCGGCGGACGAGGCCGTCTTTTTCCAGGCGCGAGATGGTGTGGGTGATGCGGCTGCGCGAATGCGCTAGCGCCGCGGCCAATTCAGCCATGCGGATCGACCGATCGGGTGCTTCGGACAGACGCACCAGGATTTCGTACTCAGCCATGGACAGGTCGTGGGCTGAACGCAGATCACGGTCGAGGCGGTCCATGAGCAGGGTTGTCGCACCCAAAAAAGCGCGCCAATTGACCTGTTGGTCGGCGTTCAACCAGGTTGTCTGCTCGGTGGATTCCATGTGATCCATCGTACGTGCTTCTCGCATTGATTGAAAGTTGAACTATGTGTTAATCTCATCTAGTTGAAAGATCAACATCAGACTTCAGGAGAAAATATGACTACGACCATCACCCCCGGCACGTGGACAATCGACCCCACCCATGCTGAGATCGGTTTCACCGTTCGCCACATCATGAGCAAGGTGCGCGGCAAGTTCGAGACCTTCGAGTCCACGCTGACCACCACCGAAGATTTGACCAACTCAACGGTCAGCGTCGAGGTCGAGCTCAGTTCGGTCAACACGGGTACCGAAGACCGCGACAACCACTTGCGCTCGGGCGATTTCTTTAACGTCGAGAGCACACCGAAGATGTCGTTCCGCAGCACCGATGTCGTCGTCAAGGGCGATAACGAGCTGGTCATCAACGGCGAGCTGACCATCAAGGACGTCACCAAGCCGTTGGAGCTGCGCGCTGAACTGCTGGGCGAGGGTGGCGACCCGTGGGGCGGAACCCGCGTGGGCTTCGAGGCCGCAGGTCAGATCAGCCGCAAGGAGTTCGGCATTGACTTCAACATCCCGCTCGAAGGCGACAAGGTCATGATCGGCGACAAGATCACCATCTCGATCACTGCTGAGTACGTACTGCAGGCCTGATCGGCCCCGCAGTCTCCTGACAGGAGCCTGATTCGGTTCGACCGAATCAGGCTCTTGTCATTTTCACGGCCAGATCGGCGTGTAGATCTGCCAGGGATTCGCCGGTTTGTGATCCCCCGGGCTGGAACCAACGGACTAGGTCGATGCCCAGGGATAGCAAGGCAAATGCGGTGCCTGGGATGTCATCGACGGCGAACGCGCCTCGCTCGACGCCGTAGTGCAAAGCGTCCTGCATCGCCTGCTCGATACGGCGGCGGTAGACCGCGACTTCGGTGCGGTGTTCAGGGCTTAATGCCTGATATTCGTACTGCACGATCCGGCCAACTCGACTGTGATCTGCGTGCCACAAGGTAAACGCGTGGACCATGGCCCGCAGTCGGGTCACTGGATCTTCGGTGGAGGCGGCGGCCGATTCGATGATCTCCAAGGCATGGCGGTGCCCGTCCAAGCTGACGGTGAACAGCAGACTTTCCTTGCTGTCGTGGTGGACATACACCGCTGCCGGACTCATGCCAGCGCGCGAGGCAATATCGCGGGTCGTCGTCGCCGCGAATCCTTTTTCGGCGAAAGCTTCGACCGCGGCTGCCAGCAGGCGTTCGCGCGCTGTGACAATGGTCATGTAGCCCCTTGGTTTGGTTGCCCGATCATTGACAGTCTGGCCCAGGCCGACCATGCTAAGCAAGCGCTTAGTCCACGATGTCTCAGGAGTTTCTGCATGCAGCGTTCCATCTTCGACGACGATCACGAGTCGTTCCGCTCTACCTGCACCGCTTTCGTCGAGAAGCACGCCGCCCCGCACATTGAGGCGTTCATCGAAGACAAGGGCCTGCCGCGAGAGTTCTGGCTCGAAGCTGGCAAGCAGGGACTGCTCGGCTTGGAGATTCCCGAGGAGTTCGGCGGATCCGAGGCCGGCGACTTCCGCTTCAACGCCGTCCTCGCCGAAGAGTTGAGCAAGGTCAGCGCTGCGCTCGGATCGTGCGTGGGCATCCACTCCGACATCACTGCGCCGTACATCGTTGCGCTCGGCACGCAGGAACAGAAGGAGCGTTGGCTGCCCAAGGTGGCGACCGGCGAATGCCTGCTGGCCATTGGCATGACCGAACCGGGCGGCGGCTCGGACCTGGCTGCGTTGAAAACCACCGCTGTTCGTGACGGCGATGAATGGGTCATCAATGGCTCCAAGACGTTCATCACCAACGGCTACTCCGCCGATCTGATCTTGACCGCCGTTCGCACGTCGCCCGAAAAGGGCGCCAAGGGCATCACCCTGTTCGCGATCGAGGCGACCGATCCCGGTTTCAGTCGTGGGCGCAAGCTCGACAAGGCCGGGCAGACTGAGTCCGATACCGCTGAACTGTTCTTCGAGAACGTCCGCGTAGGCGACGACCGCATCATTGGCGAAGTCGACATGGGCTTCATCTACATGATGCAGAAGCTTCCTCAGGAACGCCTGAGCTGCGCGGTGTCCAATATCGCGCACGCCAAGCAGATCCTGAACGAAACCATCCAGTACGCCCACGACCGTCAGGCCTTCGGCCAGTCGATTGGCGCTTTCCAGCACAACAAGTTCCTGCTTGCTGAGCAGGTCACCGCGATCGAGGTCGCCGAAGCGTACGTCGATCAGGGCGTCGCAGCGCACGCCAAGGGTGAATTCAGCGCCATCGATGCGGCCAAGGCCAAGTGGTGGAGCTCGCAGGTGCAGAACGACGTTCTCGACCACTGCGTGCAGATCCATGGCGGCTACGGATTCATGAACGAATACCGTGTTGCACGTGCTTGGCGCGATGCCCGCGTCACCAAGATCTGGGCCGGCTCGAACGAAATCATGAAGGAACTCATCGGCCGCGACCTGGGCTTCTGAGCCCACTGCTATCGAACTTTCAGAAGGAAGAGGAAAATCCATGACTGAAGCTGTCATCGTCTCCACCGCGCGCTCGCCGATCGGCCGCGCTGGCAAGGGCTCGCTGAAGGACATGCGTCCTGACGACCTTGCGGTCCAGATGGTCCAGGCCGCTCTGGCCAAGGTTCCGTCGCTGGATCCGCGCGACATCACCGATCTGCACCTCGGCAATGGTCAGCCGGCTGGCGAAGCCGGCCACAACCTGGCCCGCGCTGTTGCCGTGTTGTCCGGAATGGACCACCTGCCGGGCGTGACGGTCAACCGTTACTGCTCGTCCTCGCTGCAGACCACACGTATGGCTTTCCACGCGATCAAGGCCGGCGAAGGTGACGCGTTCATCTCCGCCGGTGTTGAGACGGTTAGCCGCTTCGGCACCAGCTACGCCGACCCGGCGCCCACGCACAACCCGATCTTCGCCGAGGCTCAGGCTCGCACCGCAGCCCGCGCTGAAGGCGGCGCCGATAAGTGGACCGACCCGCGCGAGTCGGGCCTGCTGCCCGATCTGTACATCGCGATGGGGCAGACCGCAGAGAACGTCGCACAGCACCTGGGCATGAGCCGTCAGGAGCAGGACGAGTTCGGTGTGCGTAGCCAGAACCTCGCTGAGGCAGCCATCGCCAACGGCTTCTGGGCCAAGGACATCACTCCGGTCACCACGCCCGACGGAACGGTCGTTTCGACCGACGACGGACCGCGCGCCGGAGTCACTCTTGAAGCAGTGAGCCAGCTTAAGCCGGTCTTCCGCCCCGATGGCACGGTCAACGCCGGCAACGCGTGCCCGCTGAATGACGGCGCTGCCGCAGTGGTCATCATGAGCGACACCAAGGCCAAGGAACTCGGTCTGACCCCGCTGGCCCGCATCGTGTCGACGGCCGTCACCGGCTTGTCGCCGGAGATCATGGGCCTCGGCCCGGTCGAGGCCATCCCGGCTGCGTTGAAGAACGCTGGCATGGGTATTGACGACATCGATCTGTACGAGATCAACGAAGCTTTCGCCGTCCAGGCTTGGGGCTCGGCCAAGGTCTTGGGCATTCCGATGGACAAGCTCAACGTCAACGGTGGCGCCATCGCGGTCGGTCACCCGTTCGGTATGACCGGCGCTCGCATCACCAGCACGCTGATCAACTCCCTGCAGCACCACGACAAGCAGTTCGGCGTTGAGTCGATGTGCGTCGGTGGCGGCATGGGTATGGCCATGGTGCTGGAGCGCCTGTCGTGACCCAGGGGAAGCACGTCGGCAAGGTTGCCATTGTCACCGGCGCCAGCCGCGGCATCGGGTTGGCGATCGCCGAGCGCATCGTTGCTGAAGGTGGGCGGGTCGTCATCACGGCCCGCAAACCCGACGCGCTGGCCGAGGCTGCTGAGCACTTGGGCGGCCCCGAACATGCGCTGTGGGTGGCTGGCAACGCTGGCGACTTGGACCACCAAGACGAAGTTGTCGCCAAGGCGCTCGATGCCTTCGGTGGGTTGAACTACATGGTCAACAACACCGGCATCAACCCCGCCTACGGCCGAGTGATCGACATCGATCTGTCAGCTGCGAACAAGATTTTCGAAACCAACGTCGTCGCGGCGATTAGTTGGGCACAGAAGGTCTACCGCGCATCGCTGGAGGCCAACGGCGGAGCCATCGTCAACGTTGCGTCGGTGGCGGGCTTGCGTCCTGCTCCGGGCATCGGAACCTACGGTGCGTCGAAGGCGGCGTTGATTCACATCACCGAAGAGCTCGCGGTCGAGTTGGGCCCGAATATTCGGGTCAACGCCGTAGCCCCGGCCGTGGTGAAGACGAAGTTCGCCGAAGCGCTCTATGAGGGCAAAGAGGACGAAGTTTCCAAGCCGTACGCACTTAAGCGTCTCGGTGTGCCGTCCGACATCGGCTCAGTGGTGTCTTTCCTGTTGTCTGACGATGCTGGCTGGATGACCGGCCAGACCCTCGCGGTCGATGGCGGCCTGCTGTTGCAGGGTGGCGTCTGATCCGTAGAACGTCCCAGCGAAGCCGCATGCCCACGACGGGTGTGCGGCTTCGTTGCGTTCTGCCCCGGTGATTTCGAGGCTCGTTGCGGTTCCTGAGGAGGCGAGGAACGAGCCGTCTCGAAGGGCGCACCTCAATCAC
>JBEBVW010000013.1:0-27382 GCA_040392565.1 Aeromicrobium sp.
GCCCCCCCGGCCCGTCGCCGGGTGTGGTGGGCCCAGTGTTGCCCCCACTCTGCCCCGTTGCCCCCCCTCTATTGGGCCAAACCGCGCCCAAACCCCGGGACTGGTGGACTCGGGGTCAGCCGACGGTGACGAAGTCGATGAGTTCTTCGACGCGGCCTAGCAGGGAGGGTTCGAGATCGGCGTAGGTGCGGACCTGTTTCAAGATGTGTTGCCAGGCGTGCGCGATGTCGGCTTGGGAATCGTGGGGCCAGCCGAAGGCTTCGCAGATGCCGTGTTTCCAGTCGGTGCCCCGGGGGATTACGGGCCAGGCATCGACGCCGAGACGCTCAGGTTTAACCGACTGCCAGACGTCGACGAAGGGGTGGCCGACAACTAAGACGTGGGGCCGGCCTGACAGTTTCTCGGCGAGCCGAGATTCTTTGGAACCGGGCACCAAGTGGTCAACCAGAATGCCGAGACGTCGCTCGGCCGTGGGGTCAAATTCGTCGACCGCTGAAACTAAATCGTCGACGCCGCCGAGGAACTCCACGGCAACGCCTTCGACCCGGAGGTCGTCGCCCCACACCTTCTCGACCAATTCGGCGTCGTGGCGGCCTTCAACCCAAATACGGCTGGGGAGCGCCACCTTGGCGCGCTCGCCATGAACTTTGGTCGAACCCGAAGCAGTGCGAGCGGGTTTGGGTGCCGAGCGCGGAGGATTGATCAATGCGACGGGTTTGCCGTCGAGCAGGAAGCCTGGGCCGAGCGGGAAGGCGCGCTGCTTCAGATGACGGTCCTCCAACAGAACGATGCCGTTCTCGACTCGAACGATTTCGCCGCAGAATCCGGTGACCGCTTCTTCAACAACAAGACCAACGGTTGCTGGCTGGTCGACAGTGCGCCCGCGTTTGGGCTTGCGCCAGTCTCCCGACAGCACATCTGAGCCGTACCTATCAGCCATGGAGCGCTCCGAGCAGTCGCTGGTGGAATGCTTCGACTTCATCGCGATCGATCGTTCCCGCGCTTGTTACGACCACCGTTTCGGCGGTCATTAGGCCCAGGGCGAGGTCGATCGTGGCGGGCCAGTCGGCTGGAACAGGCGCGGTGATGTCAGGCGTGTAGAGATCGCCGATCACGACGGTGCCGGTGGTCGAGTCGACCAGGATTAACTCGCCTCCGTGAGCGCCTGGCCCTAGATGAACGACCTCGATGTAGCGGTTTCCCAGATCACCAGCCCACACCGACTCCAGATCGCCGCCAAGCGAAGTGTGAGCGAGGCGGGTGCCGTCGTCGAACGTCACCTCGCACGGTCGGTAGGTGAGCGTGCGATCGCGCCCCGAGATCTCCCATTCCACTTCGTTAGACTGGCACTTGGCATCAGAGAGTGCCAGCAGACCCGCCGAGAGTAGGAGAGGGGATCGACATGGCCGATGAACGGCGTCTGGACGTTTTGCGCGCAATCGTTGAGGACTACGTCGCGACCCATGAGCCTGTCGGATCGCGCGCACTGCTTGAACGGCACCAGCTCGGCGTCTCTCCTGCCACGATCCGCAACGACATGGCCGCTCTGGAAGACGAGGGCTATATCGCCGCCCCGCACACCAGCGCTGGTCGGATCCCCACTGACAAGGGATACCGGATGTTTGTGGACCGGTTGTCCACGGTCAAGCCGTTGTCTGGTGCTGAACGCCGTGCGATCGAACAGTTTCTGACTGGGGCGGTCGATGTCGACGACGTGGTCCAGCGCAGCGTCAAAGTGCTGGCTCAGCTGACTCAACAGGTCGCCATCGTGCAGTACCCATCGCTGACTCGATCGACGGTCCGCCATGTCGAGATCGTGCCGCTGGGCGGACCGCGCATGTTGGTGGTTGTCATCACCAGCAGCGGTCGTGTCGAGCAGCGCATCGTCGAACTCGCAGCGGAGCCCGATGAGAACCTCGTTGCCGATCTGCGTTCGCGGGTTGTTGGGGCGACCGTTGGCAGCCGCCTGCCAGAAGCCTCGCTAGCGCTCGCTGACATTCTGGAGACTTTCGCTGCCAACGACCGGCCGGTCGTCACCTCGATCGTCACCGCGCTGACCCAAGTGTTTTCCAATGAACGCTCCGACGACCGGATCGCGGTAGGTGGAACAGCAAACTTGGCCCGGTTCGGAGCTGATTTCGATTCAGCCATCCGCCCCGTTCTTGAAGCGTTGGAAGAGCAGGTCGTGCTGCTCAAACTCCTGGGCGAAGCGACTGCCGGAATCTCGGTTCGCATCGGCCACGAAACCGGCCACCAAGCGCTGTCCTCGACGTCGGTCGTTGCCACTGGCTATGGCCCTGCCGACGATGCCTTGGCAAACCTTGGCACCGTCGGACCCACCCGCATTGATTACCCCTCGACCATCGCAGCGGTCGCCGCTGTGTCCCGGTACGTGGGCCGCACCCTCAACGACAACTGGAGCCTCGACCACTGATGGCCGACTACTACGACGTCCTCGGAGTTTCGCACGATGCGACTCCCGATGAAATCAAGAAGGCGTACCGCCGCAAGGCGCGCGAGCTGCACCCCGACGTCAACGATGCACCCGACGCGACCGACCGCTTCAAAGAGGTCACCATCGCTTATGAAGTGCTGTCTGACCCGCAGAAGCGGGCGACATTTGATCGCGGCGGTGACCCGTTGCGGGGTGCCCAGGGCGGCGGATTCAGCGGCCAGGGGTTCAGCTTCGACGACATCATGGACGCGTTCTTCGGCGGCAACGCCGGCGGTGGATTCGGTGGCGGCGGTGGCGGTCGCGGCCCGCGACCCCGCATGCAGCGCGGCCAGGACGCACTACTGCGCCTGAACGTCACTCTCGCCGAGGCTGTCTTCGGTGTTGAGCACGAAATCAAGGTCGACACCGCAGTCGTCTGCGGCACCTGTTCTGGCAACGGAGCGGCCGAAGGCGTCGAGCCGGTGCAGTGCCGCACATGTCACGGCCGCGGCGATGTGCAGCAGGTGCAGCGGTCGCTGCTTGGCGATATCCGCACCGTTCGACCTTGTCCGGCGTGCCAGGGATATGGCACGACGATTCCCGAGCCGTGCACCGAATGCGCTGGCGAGGGGCGTGTACGTACGCGACGCACCATCAACGTTTCGATTCCGGCTGGCGTCGACCAGGGCACTCGTATTCAGCTCAGCAGTGAGGGCGAAGTAGGCCCCGGTGGTGGACCAGCTGGCGATCTTTATCTTGAGATCAATGTCGCCAATCACGCGGTGTTCAGCCGCAAGGGCGATGAGCTGCACTGCCAGGTCACGTTGCCCATGACGGCTGCCGCACTCGGCGCGCATCTCGATCTGCCGACGCTCGACGAGCAGACCGTCGCGATCAAAGTTCCGCCGGGCACGCAGTCGGGCGAAGTCGTCACGATCAAGGGCCAGGGCGTTCCGCGGCTACGCGGTTCTGGCCGTGGTGATCTGCGTGTTCAGGTGGTCGTCGAAACTCCCAGCCGGGTCGACGACGAACAGCGCGAATTGCTGGTGCGCCTCGCCCAGTTGCGCGGCGAAGAACACCCCCAAGCCGTCCTCGACGCCCAACACAAGTCCTTCTTTGGCAAGGTCAAGGACGCTTTTCGTTAGCTAAATTTCCCGCTGAGTGACACGTTTTTACCGTTGAAAGACGGTTTTGACCGCAAATTCGTGCCACTCAGCGGGGGTGGTGCGCGGTGGATGACAGGATGGGGACATGAGCGATCCTGACTGCTTGTTCTGCAAGATCGTCGCGGGTGAGATTCCGGCCGACAAGGTGGGCGAGACCGAGCACACGGTTGCGTTCCGCGACATCAATCCGCAGGCGCCGACACATGTTTTGGTGATCCCCAAGGTTCATCAGCCCGATATCGGCAGTTTGGCCGAGGCTGACCCCGACGCCGCCGTTGCGCTCCTGCGCGAGGCACGTCGGATTGCCGAAGACGAGGGCACGGGGTCGTACCGCCTGGTATTCAATACCGGCGCCGATGCATTCCAAACGGTCTTCCATTGCCATGGGCACGTGCTCTCGGGACGTTCTCTCACCTGGCCCCCTGGGTGACGGCCGCGTAGGATGGGTAGTTCCTATGACAGATGACACCCACGCCGAGACTGCGCCTACACCGGCCCACTCGTTCACGATCCCTACGAGCGTCTCCGCGGTTTCACTGCTCGGGACTGCAGATGAGTTCCTGCGCATTATTGAAGCCGCGTTCGACGCGCGCATTCACGTGCGCGGAAACGTCGTGACTGTCACCGGCGAACCCTCCGAAGCTGCACTGATTGAGCGACTGCTCGATGAGCTGGTCACCATCGTGCGAACCGGGCAGCATCTGACCGGCGAAACGGTTGAGCGCAGCATTTCGATGTTGCGCACCGAGACCGAAGAGCAGCCGGCTCAAGTGCTGAGCCTGGACATCTTGTCCAGCCGTGGCCGCACGATCCGGCCCAAATCGCTGAACCAGAAGCGGTACGTCGACGCCATCGACAAGCACACCGTGGTGTTTGGCATCGGCCCGGCCGGCACGGGCAAAACTTATTTGGCGATGGCCAAAGCCGTCCAGGCGCTGCAGGACAAAGAGGTCAACCGCATCATCTTGACCCGTCCGGCCGTTGAAGCTGGCGAGAATTTGGGCTTCCTACCGGGAACCCTGAGCGAGAAGATCGACCCGTACCTGCGACCGTTATATGACGCCCTGCACGACATGATTGACCCCGAGTCGATCCCGAAATTGCTGACATCGGGCGTCATTGAGGTCGCGCCGCTGGCCTATATGCGCGGTCGGTCGCTGAACGATTCGTTCATCATTCTTGACGAAGCGCAGAACACCACGCCTGAGCAGATGAAGATGTTCCTGACCCGTCTTGGATTCGGGTCCAAGATGGTCGTCACTGGCGATATTTCCCAGGTCGATCTGCCGTCTGGAACTCGCAGCGGATTGCGCGTCGTGCGTGAAATCCTCACCGATGTGCGCGACATTCACTTCTCAACGTTGACGGCGCAAGACGTCGTCCGCCACCGGCTCGTGGGCCGCATTGTTGAGGCCTACGAAAGCTATGAGTCCGATCGCCGCAGAAGCGAGGAACCTGGTGAACGTCGACGTTCTCAATGAGTCAGGCGTCGACGCCGACATTGTGGCGTTGACCCGGTTATGCCGATTCACCATGAAGCGCATGCGGCTGCATCCAGCCACCGAGTTAGCGCTGCGTCTGGTTGATGTCGACACCATCACTCGACTCAACGAAACCTGGATGGACAAGAAGGGCCCGACCGACGTCCTGTCATTCCCGATGGATGAACTGACGCCTGGTCGCGATGGCGAGCCTGCACCCGAGGGTTATCTGGGCGACATTGCGCTGTGCCCGCAAGTGGCTGCCCAGCAGGCGCCCGGAGCCGGGCACACGCCGCAGGACGAAATGGAACTTCTCACGGTGCACGGCATTTTGCACCTGTTGGGCTACGACCACGCTGAACCAGACGAGCATCGAGAGATGTTCGGTATTCAGGGTCGCCTGTTGTTGGAATGGCAGCGACTCGATCTGTTGGGTATCGACCCGGACGCTGAGGGCACGGTTCCTGCCCGATGAGTGGCTTATCCCTGATCATTGCGATTGCCCTCGCCGCGCTGGCGGGCACGTTCGCGAGTATTGATTCGGCGATCTCGGCGTTCTCCAAAGCGCGCGCCGAAGAACTGCGTGATGAAGATAAGCGAGTCGGCGCAGCTCGGCTGGTGCGGATGCTCGACGACCCTGCTCCCTACATCAACACGATGTTGTTGCTGCGGGTCGCCTGTGAGACCGCCGCCATCGTTCTCGTTGCCTTTTACGTCGCCGATCGGGTGGACGGCCTATGGAGCCGAAGTGCGCTCGCCATCGGCATCATGACCTTGGTCAGTTTCGTCCTGATCGGCGTTGGTCCACGCACGCTGGGTCGGCAGCGGGCCGAAGGAATCGCATTGGTCACGTCGGCACCTGTGGTCGGTCTGACCCGGCTGCTGGGACCGGTGTCGAAGGTGTTGATCCTGGTCGGCAACGCGCTGACGCCCGGTCGCGGCTTCAGCGAGGGTCCGTTCGCCTCCGAAGTGGAAGTGCGTGAACTAGTGGACTTGGCGGCGGCAAGTTCACTGATCGAATCCGATGAATCGAAGATGATCCAGTCGGTGTTTGAACTCGGTGACACCATCGTGCGCGAAGTGATGGTGCCCCGCCCCGACCTGGTGTACATCGAGCAGAACAAGACATTGCGGCAAGCCATTTCGCTGGCGCTGCGCAGCGGCTATTCGCGAATTCCGGTGGTCGAAGAGAACCTCGACGACGTCATCGGGATGGCCTACCTCAAAGACCTCACCAAGCGCGTGTTCGACAACCACGTCGCCGAGACCACCGAGCGTGTCGAGACCATCGTCCGGCCATGCCTCTTCGTGCCGGACACCAAACCGGCCGACGATCTGCTGCGTGAAATGCAGGCACAACGCACCCACGTCGCGATCGTGGTCGACGAATACGGTGGAACGTCGGGCATGGTGACGATTGAGGACATCCTCGAAGAGATCGTCGGCGAGATCACCGACGAGTACGACGACGAGCCAGAAGAAGTCCAAGAACTCGCGGACGGTTCATGGCGAGTCAGTGTGCGGTTCGACATCGACGATCTGGAAGATCTCACGGGAATTGCCATCGACGATGAAGACGTCGATACCGTCGGCGGGTTGTTGGCCAAGCATCTGGGCAAGGTCCCGATTCCAGGTTCAACGGTTGAAGTCGAAGGGCTGGAACTGATCGCTGAAGCGCCCTCAGGACGCCGCAATCGGGTGGGGTTGGTGCACATCATGCGCGTGGAGCAGGTCGACGACAACGACACACTCGGTGCCTCTGTAGCCTCAGGGCATGGATCCGTTGACGCCTGAGGACGACAAGATCGTGACCCTGGCGAGGGCCTCACGCGCTCGCGCCCGTTCAGCCCAGGGTGCGGCCGTGCGCGATCAGGATGGCCGAACCTATGCAGCGGCCAATGTCTCCCTGCCGTCATTGAGCATCAGCGCGTTAGATTTGGCTGTCGCGATGGCGGTTTCGTCCGGCGCGGTGAGCCTCGAGGCGGCGGCTGTGATCAGCGACGACGTGTCGATCGACGCAGTTCGTGATCTCGCGGGCGGGGGAGTCCCGGTGTTCGTCGCCGAGGACGGACCCAGCGGTGCAACGGTTGTTGAGGTGCTGTCCACGTGAGCGATTTCCGGTCCGGATTCGCCTGCTTCGTCGGCCGACCCAACGTCGGCAAGTCGACGCTGACCAACGCGCTCGTAGGCGACAAAGTTGCCATCACGTCGTCGCGTCCACAGACCACGCGGCACGCGATCCGCGGTCTGGTGCACCGCGCTGACGGCCAACTCGTCTTGATCGATACCCCTGGTCTGCACAAGCCCCGTACGCTTTTGGGCCAGCGGCTCAATGCCTTAGTTCGTGAGACGTGGTCCGAGGTCGACATCATCGGATTGTGCTTTCCTGCAGATGAAGCCATCGGGCCGGGCGACAAATTCCTCATGCGCGAACTGGCGGCCATCAAGCGCACGCCGAAGATCGCTGTCATTACAAAGACCGATCTCGTGGGCCCTGAAAAGCTCGGCAAGCAACTGCTCGCTGTGCAGCAAGCTGGTGTTGAAGCGGGAATCGACTGGGCAGAAATTGTCCCCGTGTCTGCGGTGGCAGACGACCAGGTCGGACTTTTGGCGGGGCTTCTTGTGGGCATGCTGCCCGAGGGCCCAGCGCTCTATCCGGACGGGCAGCTTACCGATGAGCCCGAAGAGACTCTGATTGCCGAAATCGTCCGTGAATCGGCACTAGAAGGTCTCGGCCACGAACTGCCGCACTCATTGGCCGTTGTGGTCGACGAGATTGTGCCTCGCGAAGACCGTCCGGCCGATAAGCCGCTGCTGGACGTGCGGGTCAATGTTTACGTCGAGAGGGACAGCCAAAAGGGCATCCTGATCGGCAAGAAAGGCTCGCGCCTGCGTGAGATCGGCACCACCTCGCGTACTCAGATCGAGAAGTTGCTCGGCACACCGGTGTTCCTGGACCTGCATGTCAAGGTGGCCAAAGACTGGCAGCGCGATCCGAAGCAGTTGCGCAAATTGGGATTCTGACCGGCGATGGATCCAGTCGCAGCCTTGGACGAGATCGCGTTCTGGCTTGAACGGGATTTACAGTCCAGTCATCGGATTGAAGCGTTTCGACGAGCAGCGAATGTCATCCGTGATATCGATCCTGCGCAGATTGCGACCGAGGCGGCCGACGGGACGTTGACCGACCGTTCGGGCATCGGTGCCCGCACTTTCGGCGTCATCAGTGAGGCTGTGGCGGGGGACGTTCCGCAGTATTTGGCTGATCTGCGCACCGAGCACGATCATCCGCTTGCCGAAAGTGGCCATGAACTGCGGGCGCAATTGCGCGGCGATTTGCATAGCCACACTGACTGGTCGGACGGCGGATCGCCCTTGCCGGTCATGGCGCGGATTGCTCGCGAGCGGGGCCGCGAATATCAAGTGATTACCGATCATTCGCCGCGACTCACCATTGCCAACGGGTTGTCGGCCACCCGGCTCGCTCGGCAGATTGACCTCATCAAGCGGGTGGATGCCGAATATGACGACTTCAGGCTGCTGGCCGGTATCGAGGTCGACATCCTTGACGATGGTGCGCTGGACCAAACGCCGGAAATGCTCAACCGACTCGACGTTGTGGTGGCCAGCGTTCACTCCAAGCTGCGCATGGACGCGGACAAGATGACCAAACGCATGATCAAGGCGGTCATGAACCCCTTCACGAATGTGCTGGGCCACTGCACAGGCCGGCTGGTGAAGGGGTCCCGCGGGACGCGACCGCAGTCTGAGTTTGATGCCGAGTTGGTGTTTGAAGCGTGTGCTCACTTGGGCGTTGCTGTCGAAATCAATTCACGTCCAGAGCGTCAGGACCCGCCCGATGACCTACTCGCGCTCGCGCTGGAAGCGGGCTGCCTCTTCGCGATCGACACCGACGCCCACGCTCCAGGGCAGCTGGACTTTCTCGACTACGGGGCCGAACGCGCTGCTGCGGCAGGTGTCCCGGCCGAGCGCATCGTCACAACGTGGCCTGTCGAGCGGGTGCTTGAATGGAGCCACCGCCGGCGCTAGGTGCTAGTCCGAAATAAGCGCGGCGACGGTCGCGCCGAGTTCGCGAGCACGATCAAGTTCAGGTTCACCGACGTCACCAAGCACTTCAACAGTCGCCGCTGCCTGAGTCCACGGCAGCGCCTGCACAATCGACTGAACCGATCTCACAGCACCGGTGGTGTCGTAGCGGCCGTGGACGACAAGCCCATACGATTTCTTAGCTCCGCCAGCAGATCCGTTAGCTGAGCCGTCGTCGGACAGTGCGCCACCGACCTGCAAGAAGATGGTGTCGAAGAAGTGCTTCAGTGCACCACTCATATAACCAAAATTCGCCGGCGTCACGAACACCAGCCCGTCCGCCTCAAGGACTGCGTTGGCATCCGGTTCGAGCGCCGCCACCGACGTGACAGTGACGCCCTCGATCGCATCATCGCGGGCTCCGGACAGGACTGCGTCGAGCAGTTCCTGGACGCTCGGAGTCGGCGCGTGGTGGACGATCAAGAGGCGGGCCATGCCTCCACCGTAGCCACCTCAGCGGGGATGCGTATTCACCTGGATATGCCTACCATCGGACATGGACTTCGCGGCCAACGCGCAGGCACTTCAGAGCAACATCGAGCGTGTCATCGATGGAAAACCAGATGCCGTGCGCACCGCGGTGGTGGTGTTTCTCGCTGAGGGCCACCTGCTGATCGAAGACGCACCAGGAGTTGGCAAGACAGTGCTTGCCAAGGCGCTAGCCAGATCTGTGGGGTGCTCAGTTCGGCGCATCCAGTTCACCCCAGATCTGCTGCCCGGCGACATTACGGGTGTTTCGGTCTTCGATCCGGCGACCCGAGAGTTTGAGTTCAAACCGGGTGCGGTGTTCGCCAACATCGTGATTGGCGATGAGATCAACCGGGCGTCGCCCAAGACCCAGTCGGCGCTGCTCGAAGCGATGGAAGAGCGCCAGGTCACGGTCGACGGCACCACCTATGAGTTGGGTTCACCGTTCACCGTCGTGGCTACCCAGAATCCTTATGAAATGGAAGGCACCTACGCGCTGCCGGAAGCACAGCGAGATCGGTTCATGGCGCGCATTCGCATCGGATATCCCAGCGCCGATGCTGAGGTTGCGATGTTGCGCGAGCGCGATCTCGCCAACCCACTTGATGAGCTTCGACAAGTGGTGTCGATCGATGATGTCCGAGGCATGATCGCCACCGCACGCTCCGTCCACGTCTCGGATGCGGTCGAGCACTACGCGGTCGACATCTGCAGGGCGACGCGCGACCACGCGGATCTGCGGTTGGGCGCCAGCCCACGTGCCACCTTGCAGTTAGTGCGTGCGGCGAAGGCGCGCGCTGCGGTCGACGGTCGAGATTTCGTGCTGCCCGACGATGTTGACGCACTCGCTGGAGTGGTGCTGCCGCACCGACTCATCACCAACGGGCGGTCGGTCGATGCGTCCGATGTGGTGCGCTCGATCTTGGCGCACACAACCGTGCCGACTGGCGATCCACAAGCGTCCTGACATGCGCCGATTCCGGCTGACGAGCAGAGGCATCAGCTTCTTGATCGCGGCCGGAATCTGTGTGGTGTTGGCGGCACTGTGGTCGCTGCCCTCGCTGCTGTACGCCACGGGTTTGCTGGCTGGGATGGTGATGGTTGCGGGCATTTTCGTGGCAGCTGGACCCGGCCGCATTACGGTCGACCGAACGTTCAGCCCCCCGGTTGTCGAACCTGGGCACGCGGTTCGAGCGCAAGTGACCGTTGCGAATCTGTCTGGGCGGCCATGCCCGGAAGCGCGGTGGTCAGATCAACTCCCTGGAGTTGTCGCAGGCCGCGCTGGAGGCCTGCTGCCGGCGCTTGGCCCGTTCGGAGGGGCCGACGCGAGAATCGCCTCAACCTACGGACTTTCGTCCTCGGTGCGCGGCCACCACGACATTGGGCCGTTGCGCATCGAGATGGCCGATCCATTTGGGCTGATTCGCCGAGAACGAATCTGCGGCGGTCGACATCGGCTGACAGTTCTGCCCGCCCGATTCGCGCTGCCGCAATTGGCGTCGTTGGCCGGGGACGGCGTGGGGGCCTCTCGGCCGGCGTCACGCCACGTGGGGTTGGGCGAGGAGGACGTCATTGCCCGCCCCTACGTGCCCGGCGACGAGATGAAGCGACTGCACTGGAAGGCCACGGCTCACCGCGGTGAACTGATGGTGCGCCAGGAAGAACACCAGGTCAGCCCACGCGCAACCGTGTTGCTTGACCTGGACGCCATGGCGCACGGAACGGAGCAGAACAGAGGACGGTGGGAGTATTCGACGAGCCTGGAATGGGCGATTTCGGCTGCTGCATCGACGGTGTGCCATTTGGCGGACCTGGGCTACGTCGTGACGTTGCTTTCGCACGACCATGCGGTCGACGTAGTGGTGGGCGACGCCGCCGCCAGCGCACGCGAGGCGCTCATCGAACTCGCCGGATGCACGCCGAGCACCACAGCAGATGCGCCGATGCCCGCGGATCGGTCGCTGATTGTGGTCGGCGGACGGCTAACGGTTGATCGTGCCGAGGCTTGGATCGCCAGGTTGCCGATCGAATCTCGGGTGTACGCGATGGTGGCGGCGACAACACCAGTTGCCGTACGCGATCGGCTTGACGCAGCGGGCTGGCACACCGCGATCTATACGCCGCACGCTGATATCCCAGGAGTGTGGGCTGGGCTTGATGACGGCCGGTGGTCTCATGCTGTGGGCTGAGCCCGAGGCTGCAACCGCAACTGGTAGGCAGACCACGGCCGGTCACGCCGAGCTTGTGTTGATGGCTGCGGCGCTGCTGATTCTGCTGACGTCATATCGAACGGTTGTCGCCGGTCACCGGTGGATGCTGACGGTTGCTCTGGTGGTCGTCGTCATGACGGCGGCTGTCACTGTTCTGCGGTTCCTGGGCGTAGGGCGGTTTCTCGGCGCAGCTGTTGGGTTGCTGATCGAGCTGATGTTGCTCGGGTGGATCTTCGGCCCATTAGGCCAGTTAGACAATCTGACCGCAGCGGCGTGGAGCAC
Organism: Aeromicrobium sp.; assembly: GCA_040392565.1. Lineage (GTDB taxonomy): Bacteria > Actinomycetota > Actinomycetes > Propionibacteriales > Nocardioidaceae > Aeromicrobium. Next base: position 12,149 of record JBEBVW010000013.1, read on the forward strand.
GATCGTCGAAGAACAAGCTCCAGTGGTGGCGTCGCGGCCAGTCGTCATGGTCGTTGCGGCTGCATTTGGTGCGCTTGTGCTGTTATTCGATCTGCTCGTACGAGCGAATCGAGCCACCATCGGCACAACCGGAGTGCTGTTGCTGTGCGTCTACGCCACGCCGCCGTTCATCTCCGGCACGTCGGCGTCGCCGTGGATTTTCGTCGCAGTTGCCGCGTTGTGGTTGGTGATCGTGCGAGGTCGCACGGCCATCGGGTCGGCTACTCGTCGCGTGCGGCAGGCGCCGGCGGTCATTGTGGCCGCGGCCGGACTAGGTGCTGCTCTGGTCGCGCCGAGTGTGCTGCCGGACATTCAAGCGGTCGCGACGTCGTGGGGGCATACGCCGCCGCAAGTGTTTGGCCGCGGCATCAATCCCATGGTCGAGTTGGGTGCCAATTTGCGCCGAAACTCATCGCTGACGGTGCTGACATATCGGACTGAACTCACCGAGCCGGCCTACCTCAAAGTCGCAACTCTCACTGAATTCACCGGCAAAACCTGGCGTCCCAATTCTGACTACTCGTTCGCCCGTTTCGAAACTGGATTGTTGTTTGATTCCGACATCGAGGTCACGCAGCGAGAGACCAAAATCAAGATCGAAAGCCTGCGCAGCAATCTGCTGCCCGTGCCATATCCGGCTACTTCTGTCGAAGATGTTGATGGCCGAGTTCGCTGGGAGCGCACGGGTCAGACGATCGAACTTGCTGATGGTGTCGATTCGCGCGGCCAGAACTACATCGTGCAGAGCCTGGAGGTGAAGCCGACGGCCGATCAGCTGCGTGCGCTGCCCGACACTGTGCCGCACGACATCCAGCCCTTCGTTGGGGTGGATATCCCGCGGGGCAGCGATGCCGCGTACGCCGAGATCAAGTCAACTGCGCAGGAGATCACTGCTGATGAGCCGACAACGTATGACAAAGCAAAAGCGTTGCAGGACTATCTGCGTACTTCGGGCGGATTCCAGTACAGCGAGACCGCGCCGGTCCGCGACGGCTACGACGGCAATGGCATCGACGTGTTGGCTGAGTTTCTCAAGGTCAAAGCCGGTTATTGCGTGCACTTCTCTTCGGCGATGGCTGTCATGGCGCGGTCAGTAGGCATCCCGTCCCGCATCGCGGTCGGATACGCGCCAGGTGATCGCGGCGAGTTCGTCGATGGCGATCCGGTGTACACCGTGCGTTCAGAGAATCTGCACGCCTGGACTGAGATCTGGATTACCGGCGCCGGATGGGTCCGATTCGATCCGACGACTGGCATTGGTCAAGCGACATCTTTGGAAGAGGAGGCCGCTGATGCCCCGGCATCCGCAGATGACACCGGGTCGGCGCCAACTGATCGAGCCAACGATCCGGACCGATCGGCACTTGATGACCCCACGGCGCGAGATTCAACGGCGACAGATGATCAGCTTGGTCGGTCGGCAGTCGCTGCTTTGATCGTGATGGCCGGGTTCTTCGCGCTGCCGCTCGCTGTCCGTCAGATCCGGCGGCGCTGGAGGACACGCTCGAACGCCTCCGTCAACGCCGGGTGGCGAGAAGTTGAAGACACCGCACGGGACTTCGGCTTGGCGGTCGCTCCTACGCAGACGGCACGCTCCTTTGCGCGCCGGTTGGTGAACTCGACGGGTGTTGACGCCGACGCGCTGCGACGACTTCTGTCGCTGGTCGAGTCCACCCGTTACGGAAGGGGCGCCGCAGACTCGACGGCTCGATTGGACACCCTCCGCGTGGTTGGGACGATCGCCGGTTCAGCCCCTCGGCGCGACCGCTGGCGGGCGCTCCTGCTGCCGCGCTCGCTGGTCAGCCGCCGAACGCCTCTGCCCGACCATGAGGTGTGAGCCAGTTTGAGACGTCTGGACCTTTGGGCACGATCTGGGTGGGATTCACGTCTTCGTGCACCACGTAGTAGTGCTGTTTGATCTGCTCAAAGTTGGTGTTGTCACCAAATCCGGGCGTCTGAAACAGATCTCGCGCATAGGCCCAGAGGGCTGGCATTTCAGTCAGTTTCTGGCGATTGCACTTGAAGTGGCCGTGGTAGACCGGATCGAATCGGGCCAATGTCGTGAACAGGCGGACATCGGCTTCGGTGATGGTGTTGCCCATCAGATAGCGCTGGCGCGAGAGTCGATCCTCTAGCCAATCCATTGCGGTCCACAATCGGTCATATGCCGCGTCATAGGCCTGCTGCGATCCGGCGAATCCGCATCGGTACACGCCGTTGTTGACCTCGGTGAAGATGCGCTGCATGACCTGCTCCATCTCCTCGCGCTGCTCGGCAGGCCACAGATCGGGGGCGTCCTCGCGGTGGAACTGTTTCCATTCGTGCGCAAAGTCGTGGGTGATCCACGGGAAGTCATTGGTCACGACCATTCCGGTCGCTTCTTCAACCATGGCCGGCACCGTGATGCCGCGCGGATAGTTGGGGTAGCGGGCAAAGTAAGCCTGCTGCAGGCGCTCGTAGCCAAGGACCGGGTCGACGCCGCCAGGATCGAGATCGAACGTCCAGCTGCGCTGATCGTGCACCGGGCCGCAGACACCCATTGAGATGACGTCCTCCAGGCCGAGCAAACTGCGCACGATGATGGCGCGGTTGGCCCATGGGCACGCCCACGCGACGATCAGGCGGTAGCGGCCGGGTTCAACGGGCCAACGCTGCACGTCAGCCGGCAAAACGGTGTCTTCGCCGACAATTCGATCGGGGATGTAGTTCATATCGCGGTTGAACTCTTGTCCGCTGCTGACGTACGACCCTTGCGTCGAATGTTCGTTCATGCTGCTAGATTAGGCACATCATGCGGTATCAGGATCTGCTTCTTCTCTGCCGCGTCGAGGTCCACAACTAATTGGGTCGGACCCCTCGGCGCGGAGTTCGTCATGCAACCGGCCGCACGAACACCCCGAGCAAGGATCCGACCTCATGAAGAACAATCAAGTTTCCCCGCAGCAGCCGTCCGGTATGCCATTCGAGCGTTACCGCCCATTTGCACCGATTGACCTGCCCGATCGCACTTGGCCGTCGCAGGTCATCACGAAGGCGCCTCGTTGGCTGTCCACCGATCTGCGCGATGGCAATCAGGCGCTGATCGACCCCATGACCCCGGTGCGCAAGCGCCGCATGTTCGACCTGTTGGTCCGCATGGGTTACAAAGAAATCGAAGTAGGTTTTCCCGCGGCCAGCGAGACGGAGTTCTCGTTCATCCGCAGCCTGATCGAGGATGATCTGATCCCCGACGACGTCACCATTTCGGTGCTGACCCAGGCGCGCGAAGACCTGATCGAACGCACGACGCAGTCGCTGACCGGCGCCAAGCGGGCGAATATCCATCTCTACAACGCGGTCGCTCCGCTGTTCCGTCGCGTGGTCTTCAACGCCAGTCGCGACGAGGTGCGTGCCATTGCCACGCAGGGCACTGAGATGGTGATGAAGCACGCTGAAATCAACATGCCCGGCACCGATTTTGGCTATCAGTACAGCCCGGAGATCTTCACTGCCGCCGAGCTGGAGTTCTCCGTTGAGGTCTGCAATGCGGTGATGGATGTGTGGCAGCCCGAAGACGGCCGCGAAATCATCTTGAACCTGCCGGCCACAGTCGAAATGGCGACGCCAAACACCTATGCCGACCAGATCGAATGGTTCTCGCGCAATGTGAACCACCGCGAGAACGTGGCCATCTCGCTGCACCCACACAACGATCGCGGCACTGCTGTTGCTGCCACCGAGCTGGGCATGATGGCTGGCGCGGACCGCGTCGAAGGCTGCCTGTTCGGCCACGGCGAGCGCACCGGCAACGTCGACCTGGTCACGTTGGGCATGAACCTGTTCAGCCAGGGCATCGACCCGCAGGTCAACTTCAGCGATATCGACGAGATCCGCCGCACGGTTGAGTACTGCACGAATCTGCCGGTCCATCCGCGCCACCCGTACGCGGGCGATCTGGTTTACACCGCGTTCAGCGGCTCACACCAGGACGCCATCAAGAAGGGCCTGGAGGATCTGGACCGCCAGGCCGCCGAACAGGGCAAGCCGGTCGCCGAGATCGACTGGGAGGCCCCGTACCTGCCGATCGACCCGCACGACGTTGGTCGCACCTATGAGGCGGTTATTCGCGTCAACAGCCAGTCCGGCAAGGGCGGCGTCGCCTACATTCTGAAGGCTGAACACCAACTGGATCTGCCGCGTCGTCTGCAGATTGAGTTCAGCCGGGTCATTCAGCACATGTCGGAGGGCGAAGCTGGCGAGATTGAGGCCAGCCAGATTTGGGCGGCGTTCTCGGGGGAGTACCTCGAGCGCGCCGAGCCCTATGCGTTGAACTCCTTCAGTTCGATCACATCGGCCGACGGACACGATCAGCAGATCGTCGATCTGGTGGTGCGTGGCGAATCTCGATCCTTCAAGGGTGAGGGCAATGGCCCCGTGGATGCGTTCTGTGACGGAATGCGTCAGGCCGGCGCCGATATCCGCGTCCTCGACTACAGCGAGCACGCACTCTCAGCCGGTGGCGATGCCCTCGCCGCGGCCTACGTCGAGTGCGAAATCGCCGGCGAGATCGTCTGGGGCGTCGGCATCGACCCCAATATCGTCCGCGCCTCGCTCAAAGCCGTCGTCTCAGCCGCCAACCGCGCCGAAGCCGTCACCATCCCCGAGTAGCACCTCCCCGCTGAGTGACACGTTTTTACAGGTTTTGGGACCTGTAAACGGCAAAATCGTGTCACTCAGCGTGTCGGTGTGGCAGTCGCTGGGAGGAAGGCGGGCACGGCAGAATGGTGGGGTGAGCCTCTACCGTGACACCGGCGTTGTGCTGCGTGTGCACAAATTAGGTGAGGCCGACCGCATCATCACGGTGCTGACCCGCGACCGGGGTCTGGTTCGGGCGGTGGCTCGGGGGGTGCGCAAGACGTCGTCGCGATTCGGTGCTCGGGTCGAACCGTTTATGCATGTGGCGGTGCAGTTTGCCGAGGGCCGAACACTCGACACGATCACGCAGGTCGAGACTATCGACGCCTTTGCCAAGAACTTGGGCGCCGACTATGCGGCCTACACGGCGGGCACTGCCATGTTGGAGACAGCAGAACGGCTGGTCCAAGAAGATGGCGAACCGGCAGTTCAGCAGTTGGCGCTGCTGGTTGCGGCCTTGCGGGCACTGTCTGAGAACCGGCAACCGGCAGGACTGTTGCTCGATTCCTATCAGCTGCGGGCGATGGCAATTGCTGGCTACGCGCCGACCTTCGATGATTGTGCTCGCTGCGGTGAGCAGGGCCCGCACCGTCACTTTCACGCATCCTCTGGCGGCATGCTGTGCGACAACTGTCGAATGCCAGGTTCAGTCGTCCCATCGCCGTTTACCGTCACCTTGTTGGCGGCATTGTTGACCGGCGATTGGGCCGTGGTGGAGCAGTCCGACGACCGTTCGCGTCGTGAGGCCGCGGGCATCGTGGCCAACTACCTGTCGTGGCACCTTGAACGCGGTCTGCGATCGCTGGGACACGTTGATCGATGACTAGAACTCCCCGACCACATCCATCGGGCGCGACTCCGCCGAACCTTTCGCTCGATCAGGTACCCAAGCACGTCGCCATCGTGATGGACGGCAATGGCCGCTGGGCGAAGGCGCGTGGGCTGCCGCGAACAGCGGGGCACGAGATGGGCGAGGCGGCGCTATTTGACGTTGTCGAAGGCGCGATTCAAGTGGGCGTCAAGGCGGTTTCGGCATATGCGTTCAGCACCGAAAACTGGAAGCGTTCGCCTGATGAAGTGCGCTTTCTCATGGGCTTCAATCGCGACGTCATTCGGCGTCGGCGCGACGAGATGCACGAACTCGGCGTCCGGGTGCGTTGGGCCGGTCGGCGGCCGCGGCTGTGGCGCAGCGTCATCAAGGAGCTAGAGACCGCCGAGGAACTGACGAAGCACAATTCGGTTCTCACGTTGACGATGTGCGTCAATTACGGTGGCCGAGCCGAAATCGCCGATGCAGCCGCCGCTTTGGCGCGCGATGTCAAAGCTGGCCGCGTCGATCCCGACAAGATCACCGAACGCACATTTGCCAAGTACCTCGATGAACCGGACATGGCCGACGTAGATCTGTTTTGGCGGACGTCTGGGGAGCAGCGAACCAGCAACTTCTTGTTGTGGCAGTCGGCCTATGCCGAAATGGTGTTCAGCGATATCGCCTGGCCCGATGTCGATCGACGCGCTCTGTGGGCAGCTATCGAGGAGTACGCCGACCGTAACCGGCGCTACGGCTCAGCCTGACGTGCTAGTCGTCGTCTTGATCCTTGAAGATCTCATTGGCGGTCTCTTCGTCGAGGCGAGCCAGCGCAGCGGCCATCTTCTCCGACGTCTTTGACACGAACCGCATGCGCTTGATGCGGCGTTCGATGTGCTGTTCCCAATCCACGCGGAAGTCGCGCCGGTCGGTGTCCTCAGCGTCACCGTGGTTTGGCAGCATGCCGTCGTTGATGGACCGCGCGATGGGGCCCAGCTGGGGAACGATCTGCTCCAACACGTCGGCGCCGTCATCGAGTGCTTGGCGGAGGCGACGGATGACCCGAGGTCCGGAAATTCCGCTTGAGTCCTTCTCCGCATCCTTGCCGCCGCCGGCCGTGGTGTCCTCAGGCTGACGATCGCGCGGCTCCCACGACAAATTTTCGCGGACGGCTCGTTCGGCTCGACGAACCCGTTGGACTCGATCTTGGAACTCCTCGAGTACTTGGCGGACTTCGCGGCGGTACACCTTCGCTTCGCCGTCAAGTGAAGATTCAAGTGCCATCGCGTGATGCTCACCGTCACCGGGGACTGACCCGTGCAACCGACGGAACATCGGACGGAACTCTTCGCTGACGTCGGCGTCAATCGCATTAGCCAGCTGGCCGGGGTGCTTTTGGTCTCCCTCTTTGGCCGAGGCAATGAACGTATGGCGAGCAGTAGTCCAGCGCGATCGCAACTGTTCCATCTCGCTGCCTTGGACTTCACCGACGACGTCGACGAGTTGCTGCACCACATCGGCGAGCTCATCGAGCATTCGACGATCACGCCGGGCCGTGAACCGGCTAAACCGGACAACGCGCTGCAATGAGTGGGCGGTGTCGCCGCGGACGTCGCCATCGCCAGCAGCATCGTCAAGCGCTGCACGGCTGCGCTCAAGGTCGTCACTGACCTTGCCCAGCAACTCCAGCGCATGACGCAGTCGTTGCGGTTCGGCCGGAAGGTGGAGCGAGTGTGCGCCCAACCGGTCCGGACGAGAATCAGTAGGAATGAATTCCTTCGTGCTCACAAGATCCCCCGACCTATGAGTCGCGCTGATGGCGACATGCTGCCTCGGACGCTACCACTAGGCTCAGTTCAGTGACGACAGCAAAACGAGCAGGTGGAGCACCGAGTCGAGTCTTGACCGATTGGACGACGGTCGCCGGTCTCGATGGCGCTGGTCTGCTGGCGCTGGTGACCGCAGGTGCCACTGCCGAAGGTATTCATTTGGCGACCCTCGGCTATGAAGTTTTTGTCTTGCATGTAGATGCCGCCGATGCTGAAGCGGCAGAGGAGGCGGCGCACGTCCACCATGTTGGCGTTGATGTGGCTGCATTACCCGTCGAGTGGAATCAGCGCTTCGCCCTCATCGTGGCTCTGGACGGCGTCGTTCCTGTTGGGGCGTTGGCGCCTCAAGGACTGGTCGTCGCCATCGCGGACACCGCGATCGAGGTGTCAGGACTGACCCAGGTTCGGGCTGAAGAGGTTGATGACGATGGTGCGATGCGAGTCCGCACCGTCCTAGCCGATCTCCGTTAGCTCCCACGTTCTCGACCCGGCGACGATGTCGTCGACCATCGACCGAAATCGTGGGCACTCGGTGATGTCGTGATGCTTACAGCGCAGCGCGTGTTCAGTCATTTCCTTCGACCGTTCCATTTCGGTCATGCGACGGTCGAGATCGGCCAGGTGGGCCTCAAGAACCGTGTGGCGCTCTGGTGCCTGGTCGTCGAGAAGCACCGCGATCTGCTCTAGCGACATGCCGGCTGCCTTGCTCCGAAGAATGATCGCGACTCGAACGAGATCGTCATCGGTGTAGAGGCGACGGTCGGCTGGGTCGCGAAGTGGGCGCAGCAACTCCTTGTCTTCCCAGTGGCGCAGTACGTGCGTTGCCAGGCCAAATCGCGCTGCGACGTCGCCGATAGAAAGGTGCGCATCTGGGCTTGACTTCATGTCGACATGAACTCACACGATGGAGGGGAGATCAACCCCTAAGGAGATTTATGTACGACGTGATCATCATCGGTGGCGGACCTGCCGGTACGCAGGCTGCGTTGACGTTGGGACGCATGCACCGCGATGTGCTGCTGCTCGATTCAGGCCAGTATCGCAACGAGTCTGTTGACCATGCGCACAATTACGCCACGCACGACGGCCGCTCGCCAGCCGAGATCAGGCGCCTTGCCCGCAACGATGTTGCTGCTTACGGCACCGTCGAGATCCGTGCTGCGGCTGCTGAATCAGTTATGCGAACTGACGACGGTGTGTTCGACGTCGTCCTGGATGGGTCGGTTGAAAGGTCGCGAGCATTGGTGCTGGCCACGGGCGTGCGAGATGTCCTGCCGGACATTCCAGGCCTGGCCGACGCCTGGGGCAAAGAGATTGCCCACTGTCCGTTTTGCCATGGTCATGAGTTCGCGGGAAGTCGAGTTGCGCTCGATGTTGAAGGTGCTCACGCCGACCGGCTGAAGGCAATGTTGGATCGCATCGGAGCCGAGTTGGTGGACGTCTCAGGTCAGGTGCAGGCCGTTGAGCGTATGGCTGGTGGGGGACTGGAGCTGAAACTCGAACGGGGCGTCGAGCACGTCGACGGCATGTTCATCGGACCGCCGTTCGTTCAGTCCGCTCCTTTCGCAGATCAGCTCGGCCTGGAGTTGAACGACTCCGGCTGTATTGCGGTGGACGCGTTCCAAACCACGTCGATGGCCGGGGTGTTCGCGGCGGGGGATGCGGCACACCTGCGAGACCTCCCTATGCCGATGGCGTCGGTGCTGACGGCACAGGCGGCCGGGCTCGTTGCCGGGGCAGCCTGCCTGCAGCACCTGCTGACTTACGACAGTGGAGTGTCTCGATAGGCTCAGGGTGTGCGAGTAGCGAGGTTTGCGGGCGAGGAAGACCCCCGTTTCGGTCTGATCGGTGACGAAAATGGCGTGCCCACGGTGGCTGTCCTGAAGGGCGATCCGCTGTACTCCGGCATCGAGTTCACGGGGGAGAAGATCCCGCTCGCCGACGTACGGCTGCTTGCGCCGGTGATCCCGCGCAGCAAGGTGGTGTGCGTGGGCAAGAACTACTCCGCTCACGCCGCTGAGATGGGCGGCGACGCTCCTGCGGAGCCCCTGCTGTTCCTCAAGCCGAACACTGCTGTCATTGGGCCGGGAGAGCCGATCTTCTATCCCGAGCAGAGCCAGAACGTGCACTTCGAGGGCGAGTTGGCGGTCGTCATCGGCCGTATCTGCCGCGATATTTCGCCGACGGACGCCGCCAAGGTGATCTTCGGTTACACCGTGGCCAATGACGTCACCGCCCGCGATCTGCAGTCATCGGACGGCCAGTGGACGCGCGCCAAGGGCTTCGATTCGTTCTGCCCGCTCGGACCGTGGATCGAAACCGATCTTGACGCAACGGATCTGCAGGTGCGCACCGAGCTCAACGGCGATATCAAACAAGACGGTCATACCGGCGACATGGTGCACACCGTGCCTGATGTGATCGCCTACATCTCGAGCATCATGACGCTGCTTCCCGGCGACGTGATCCTCACCGGAACCCCAGAAGGAGTCGGACCGATGGAGGTCGGCGACGAAGTGAGCGTGACGATCGATGGGATCGGCACTTTGACGAACCGGGTGGTTGATCGTGTCTGAGGCACAGACCCGTCCGGTGGTGACGCGGTTCTGCCCGTCGCCTACCGGCAATCCGCACGTGGGTATGGCGCGAACCGCGCTGTTCTCGTGGGCATATGCACGCCACCACGGCGGCAAATTCGTCTTCCGTATTGAGGACACCGACGCATCGCGTGACACGCAGGAGTCGTACGACCTGTTGATCGATGTCATGCGCTGGCTCGGTCTGGATTGGGATGAAGGTGTTGAGGTCGGCGGTCCCGATGGCCCGTACCGACAGTCCGAGCGCATGGACATCTACGCCGAAGTCGCGCAGAAACTCATCGACGCGGGCTTTGCCTACAAGGCTTACGACTCCCCAGAGGAGCTTGAGGAGCGTCGCAACGCCGCACGCGCCGCAGGCAAGCCATCGGGGTACGACGGCGCACATCGGGATCTGACGCCTGAGCAGCAGGCCGCGTATGAGGCCGAGGGGCGCGAACCGGTCATTCGGTTCAAGATGCCGCAGAAGGATTGGACGTTCACCGATCTGGTGCGCGGCGAGATCACCTTCGGTGCCGAGAACGTCCAGGACTTTGTCATTGTGCGCGCCAACGGCCAGCCGTTGTACACGCTGACCAACCCCACTGACGACGCCATGATGGGCATCACCCACGTCCTGCGCGGCGAGGATCTCCTCAGCTCGACGCCTCGCCAGATCGCCTTGTACGAGGCATTCGCAGAGATCGGTATCGGCGGCGGCTTCACTCCCGAGTTCGGCCATCTGCCGTTCGTGATGGGCACCGGCAATGCCAAGTTGTCCAAGCGCGATCCCGAGTCGAATTTGCTCGACTACAAGCCGAAGGGTTTCCTGCCCGAGGGCCTGTTGAACTACATGGCGTTGCTCGGCTGGTCCATTGCCGACGATCGCGACATCTTCTCGATCGCCGAAATGGTCGAAGCGTTTGAGATCAGTGCGGTCAACGCCAATCCGGCGCGCTTCGATATCAAGAAGTGTGAGGCCATTAACGGCGATCACATTCGCCTGCTGCCTATTGACGAGCTGGTTGAGCGGCTTCAGCCGTACTTCGTTGACGCTGGCCTGTTCGGCACCGGCGGACCCACGCCTGAGCAGTTGTCACTACTGACGTCCGCTGCGCCGTTGGTTCACGAGCGGATGGCGCTGCTGACTGAAGCGGTCGCGATGCTGAATTTCCTCTTTGTCGATGACGCTGAGTTTGTCATCAACGACGATGATCGAGCGAAGTCGCTCGATGATAGTGGGCTCGACGTCGTTCGCACCGCGCGTGGCGCGCTTGCCGATCTGGGGGAGTGGACCGCCGAGAGCATCGAAGCCGCTCTGCGTGGCGCGTTGATTGACGGGATGGGGCTCAAGCCGCGGCTGGCGTTCGGTCCGGTCCGCGTCGCGATCACTGGAAGCCGTATTTCGCCGCCGCTGTTTGAGTCGGTCGAATTGTTGGGACGAGAGCGAACTCTGGCTCGACTCGACGCCGTTCTCTGACCCGTTTTGGCCGGTGGGGAGCCGGTCGGGTAGAGTAAGGCTTCGGCTTCGGCAGCGTCCGAAATTGCCTGTGGGGTATGGTGTAATTGGCAACACTACGGTTTCTGGTACCGTCATTCTAGGTTCGAGTCCTGGTACCCCAGCGGAGAGAACACGACACGTTTTTGCTAGTGTTCTTCCTGGTCAAGCGACCACCTGGTCCCGTCGTCTAGCGGCCTAGGACGCCGCCCTCTCAAGGCGGTAGCGCGGGTTCAAATCCCGTCGGGACTACATCGAAGAAAGAACCCCGCCCTCAATCACGAGGGCGGGGTTCTTTGCTGTCGATGGGCGGGGTTCTTCCTTCGATAGATCCAGGCTGGCGGGATTTGGGAGGAGCCACCCTGCGCGGAGCGCAGAGTGAAAGAGCGCGGCGAAGCCGCTCCTTGGCGACGGCTCCCGTCGGGACTACATCGACGGCGACGGCTCCCGTCGGGACTACATCGACGGCGACGGCTCCCGTCGGGACTACATCGAAACAGCCCGCGCTCCAGTGCGTAGATGCGACAACAGCCCGACCGGCGCACGAGGTACCTGGGCGACTCATTAGGTGGTGTTGTCCTAGCCGCGTACAGTGGAAAGCGCTGGCCACATTGCCGGCGCTCAGGGTAGTCGCCTCGGCGAGTATTGGACTTGCGGATCCGCCGAAACTTCTTAGCGTCCCTGAGACTAATCAGAGGAATGTTCCTTGTCTTCGCAATTCAGCGGCTCTAGTCGCACGGCTTTACCTGCTCTTCTCCCGACCGGATCGACGGCAGTTATCTACTGCGAAGCACAGTTTGGCGAGCAGGACGGAAAGACCGCCAACGGTTTGGTCCGCTCATCGGAGAAGTACGAAATTCTTAGCGTCATCGATAGCCGGCACGCCGGTTCAGACGCCGGTGAACTGCTTGACCAGACGGCCAACGGCATCCCGGTGCTCGGCAATCTAGTCCAGGCGATTGCTCATGCCGGATTTGTGCCCGACTACCTCATCTGTGGCCTCGCGCCAGCTGACGGGCTGCTGTCTGATGAGCAGCGGGTCGTACTGCTCGACGGCATCTCCCGTGGCATGCACGTCATCAACGGATTGCACGAGTTCCTCAACGACGACGCTGAATTTGTCGCGGCAGCGCTGTTGGCGGGAGTCACCATCACCGACGTACGGCAACCCAAGCCCAAGCGAGATCTTCACCTGTTCTCGGGACGAATTTTTGATGTCACGTGCCCTCGCATTGCCGTGCTGGGAACAGACGGTGCGATCGGCAAACGCACCACATCAACGCTGCTGGTGCAGGCATTGAAAGCTCGGGGAGTCCGGGCAGTCATGGTCGGCACCGGGCAAACCACGCTCATTCAGGGCGGAAAGTATGGCGTTGCATTGGACGCGTTGGTTCCGCAGTTCTGCTCTGGTGAGGTGGAGAACCAGGTAGTCGCGGCATTTGAAGGCGAAGATCCCGATGTCATCATCGTCGAAGGTCAAGGCGCCTTGAGTCACCCGGCCTATCTGACGTCCGCGCACATCTTGCGGGGGAGCCAGCCTGCGGGGGTGATCGTGCAGCACGCGCCCAAGCGTCGCGTACTCGGTGACTTCCCGATGGTGCCAATGCCCACGGTTGACGCTGAAATTGCGTTGATTGAGGCGTTTGCTCAGACCCGAGTTATCGGCGTCACGATCAACCATGAAGAAATGTCGGCACAGGAACTCGACATCTCAATCGCTGATCACGAACTACGTCTCGGCTTGCCGGTGACCGACCCGTTGACCCGACCTGCCGAGGAACTTGTAGATATGGTTTTGGCGGCATTCCCAGCACTTCGTGCCACGGCTGAGTTGACCGCCGCCGGGGCGTGACTGCGCCACGGATCGATATCGATCTGGGCAAGATCGAGCACAACACTCGGGTCTTGGTTGACCGCTTGGCGCTGACCGGAATTGGCGTCACGGGTGTCACGAAGGCGACGCTCGGATCACCAGGCGTCGGAGCGGCCATGTTGCGCGGCGGGGCGGTCGGATTGGCTGACTCCCACATCGAGAATCTGGCTCGACTGTCTCGACTGGATCCAGCTCCGGTGGCCCGGACCTTGATCAGGTCACCGATGCTCAGCCAAGCAGACCTTGTGGTGCGAGATGCGACATGCAGCCTCAACACCGAGTTGAGCGTCCTCAGTGAACTGAACCGTGCTGCATCGCGCCGCCACGTGCTCCACGATGTGGTGTTGATGGTCGAACTAGGTGATCTGCGTGAGGGCATCGCCGTTCGGCAGGTCCCCGACGTGGTTCGACACGTGCTGAGGTGCAGTTCGTTGCGGCTGGTCGGATTGGGAGCCAACCTGGCATGTCAGAGCGGCGTCGTTCCAACAAGCCGAAATATGGGCGTCCTGACCGAACTCGTGGGAAGAATTGAAGGTGACTACGCCGTAGAACTGACCACTGTCAGCGGCGGCAACTCGGCGAATCTGAGGTGGGCGTCGCAGGCCCTCGATACCGGAAGAATCAACGACCTTCGCCTCGGCGAGTCAATCTTGCTCGGTCTCGATCCACTGGACCGGACGCCGATTGAGGGTCTCCACCAGGATGGGTTTGTCGCCAGCATTGAAGTCATTGAGGTCGCGAACAAGCCAGCACAACCCTGGGGGCAGCGCGCCCAGTCTGCGTACGGCGCGGCTCAGGTGCGAGGCGGCTCGGTGACTGTGCGGCAGGCGATTCTGGCGATCGGCCGTCAAGACACCGATCCGGCCGGGCTCACGCCACCCGAAGGCATCACGATCCTCGGGTCAAGCAGCGATCACTTGGTCGTGGACCTGGGGGACCACCCCGCGGTCGTGGGTGATGAGTTGCAGTTTGGGCTCAACTATGGAGCGCTTAATCGCGCCATGGCGTCGCCGTTTGTGACTCGAACGGAGATCAGATGACGCCGAGGGCCAGCATCGCGTCGGCGACCTGAGTGAAGCCGGAGATGTTGGCGCCGGCCACGTAGTCGCCCGGCAAACCGTATTGGTCGGCGGTCGTCAGGCAGCGAGCGTGGATGCCGCGCATGATCTCGTCGAGACGCTTCTCGGTGTATTCGAAGGTCCACGAGTCACGTGAAGCGTTCTGCTGCATTTCCAGGGCGCTGGTAGCGACGCCGCCAGCGTTGGCGGCCTTGCCTGGCGCGAACCGCACGCCGGCATCGGCGAAAGTGGCGATGGCCTGCGGCGTGGTAGGCATGTTCGCGCCTTCTGCGACGATCGTGCAGCCGTTCTTGACCAGCGTGATGGCGTTCTGCTCGTCCAGTTCATTCTGCGTCGCGCAGGGAAGTGCGATATCGCAGTTGACGTCCCAGATGGAGCCGTCGGTGACCAACTGCGAACCGGGGCGACGTGCGACGTATTCGCTGATGCGTCCACGCTCAACTAGCTTGACCTGCTTCAGCAGATCGATATCAATCCCAGCCTCGTCGACCAGGTAGCCGCTGGAATCTGAACATGCGACAACCGTGCCGCCGAGTTGATGGACCTTCTCGATTGCGAAGATCGCGACATTGCCCGAACCGGAGACCACAACACGCTGGCCGTCGAATGAGCGGCCCTGCGCCTTGAGCATTTCGTCGACGAATACGACGGTGCCGTAGCCGGTGGCTTCGGTGCGGACCTGTGATCCGCCCCAGCTCAAGCCTTTGCCGGTCAGCATGCCCGATTCGTAGCGGTTGGTGATGCGCTTGTACTGACCGAATAGGTAGCCGATTTCCCGGCCGCCAACGCCGATGTCGCCGGCGGGGACGTCGGTGTACTCACCGATGTGGCGGTAGAGCTCGGTCATGAACGACTGGC
>JBEBVW010000014.1:0-26479 GCA_040392565.1 Aeromicrobium sp.
AGTGACTCGCCAGCGTTAGATGAGGTTGTCGGCGCGGAGGGTTTCGAAGATCTCGCGGGTGGCTTTGGACCGGTTGAGGGTCATGAAGTGCAGGCCGGGAGCGCCGCCGGCAAGCAGGTCTCGGCACAACTGGGTAGCGAGTTCGATTCCCTTCGCGCGGACGGCGGTCTTGTCATCCTGGATCGGCTCAATCTGCTCGAGAACCTCAGCCGGCATCGCGGCACCGGAAAGTTCAGCCATGCGAGCCACCTGGCCGAAGTTCAGGATCGGCATGATTCCTGGGACGATCGGCAGGCTCGAACCTAATGCGCGAACGCGGTCAACCAAGGTGAAGTAATCGGCAGCGCGGAAGAACAACTGGGTAATCGCGTACTCAGCGCCGGCCCGCGCCTTAGCCACCAGTACCTCGGCGTCGTGATCAAGCGAGTCAGCATCAGGGTGTCCCTCCGGAAACGCTGCGACGCCGATCCGGAACCCGCCAATATTGCTTGCGAGTTCAACGAGCTCCACCGCATGCGTCATGCCGTCGGGGTGCGTTTCCCAGGGAGCCCGCGGCCCGCCCTGCGGGTCGCCACGCAGGGCAAGGACGTCGGTCACGCCCGCCGCGGCGTACTGCTTCAGAACGTGCTCAATCTCCGAGCGGCTCTGACCCACAACGGTGAGGTGCCCCACTGGATGCATCGTGGTTTCTGACGCGATGCGTTCAGTGATGGTGATCGTGCGGTCTTGATTCGCACCGCCGGCGCCGTAGGTGACCGAAACGAACGTGGGCTCCAGAGACTCCAGATCCTTCAACGTTTCCCACAACACCCGCTCACCGTCTTCGTCCTTGGGCGGGAAGAACTCGAATGAATAAGTAGGTTCGGGTGCGGCTAAAGCTTCAACGAACGAGCGAGTGGGAGTCTCTCCGGTGGGGGCCATAGCGACGAGGGTATCGTCCAAGCGTGGCCGAAAATGACCTATCCCGCTCGAATGAGACGGACTTCTTCACACGTATCGACGACGAGATTGAGCTTTTTTCCACCGCCCACCGCACCATCGTTGAGCCATTGGGCGATGACGTCACCGCATTCGCCGACGCCGCCGCCGAATTCGTGACCGGCGGCAAACGACTGCGCGCATCATTCGTCCGTGCTGGCTGGCTAGCAGCCGGAGGAGGCTCCAACGACACACCGATGATCATGGCCGCGACCGCAATCGAACTGCTTCAGGGCAGTGCTCTAGTCCACGACGATCTGATGGACGGGTCCGACACCCGCCGAGGTCGACCAAGCATCCACCGTGAATTTGAAGCCCGCCATAGCGCGCTCAACCGGGTCGGCGATTCGGCACTCTTTGGCCAATCTGCTGCCGTCCTGATGGGCGACCTGCTGCTGTCGTGGTCCAATGAACTACTGGTCAGCGCGGCGCATGAGGTTGAACAGGACGCTGGCCGCCGAGCCATCGCGTTGTACGACTTGTGCAAGACCGAGGTTGCCGCCGGACAATTTCTCGACGTCGCAGCCCAGACCAAGCCCGAGGTCAGTACCGACGATGCCTTGATGGTGGCGCGCTACAAGTCCGCCAAGTACACCGTCGAGCGACCACTGCAGATCGGCGCGGCTCTCGCCGGAGGCGGCGAGGCACTGCTCGACCAACTGTCCGCGATCGCACTCCCCCTCGGCGTTGCCTTCCAACTGCGCGACGACGTGCTCGGCGTGTTCGGCGATCCCGAGGTCACCGGCAAACCTGCCGGCGACGATCTTCGCGAAGGCAAACGAACCGTGCTCGTCGCCCGCGCTTTGGAACTGTCTGACCCGTCCGGACGTGAGGTCTTGCTGAACGCCTTAGGCACCGAAGCAGGCATTGACGTCGCCCGCGATCACATCCTCAACAGCGGTGCACTCGATGCCATCGAACACGACATTGCCGACCTAGAACGCCAAGCCGATACCGCGATTAACTCTCTTGATGACGCAGCTGCGACTGTGGTTCGCTCACTGGCACTCAAAGCAACCCGTCGAGCTCGCTGAGCAACGACCCAGGAGCAACAGGCCCGTCAGGCCGAACAACAACGCTGAACGCCGACGTCTGCGTCACTGCATCCCGCAGCAGACCAAGAAGGACGACCGCAAGGTCTGGATCGTGTGTTGCGAAGGCTTCGGCGCCTTCCCACACCAATACCGCCGGCGCCTGGGTACGTTCGGCCAATACATCCCACAGGGCGTCCAAGTTCCGACCAAACCACTCGGGCAGGCCCCAGGTCTCGGCGATGGCGTCGTAAAGCCCAGCGGCATCCGATACAGCACTGGTATCCAGCCTCCACGCACTCCAACCCGAGTTATGGATTTCACCCAGCAGGTCGCGGTCGGGATCAACGCCTCGCCACACGAACAGCCCGCTGGTCGTGGCGCCGGTGAGCACCGATGACAACGTGGCGGTCACGGCCCATCACCTCCTGAGTCTCCAGATGCCGGACTGATCAGCCTGAACGATCCGTAGTGGTCTGCGGAGTAGTACACCTCACCGGATCTGCCAACGACTAGGCGCCGAGCACCTCGATCGTCCGACCCAGGCGTTGGCACGGTGTATTCGCGCCAGTAGCCGCTGGGGTGCTGGGGCAGTCGCCGCTCGCGATTCTCAAACACCACGCCGTCACGTCGGTAGGGAAATGGCCCGCCAGCATCGACCAACGCGAGAGTTTCGGCGACTTCGACAGGAAGGCCCGTCGGCAGTCTTGGCCGATCGGCTTGGGCTGTGTTGGTCGGCGTTTCCTGGCCGGCCGTTGGCGGTGGCGCGAGATCGGACTTGGTTCCCGACTCGGCCCACCACCACAACGCCGCGAATAGCAGGAGCCCAATCAGCGGCAGAATCCGTCGGCGCACCTACTCATTATTGGACACACCGCGAGGCGCAGTCACCGATCCTCATGTCCGACTACTTAGAATCAAGGGGTTGCCGGGAAAGTTTCTTCCGGTGACTCCTAGGAGGATGGACGTGACGGTGACGGGTGATGACGCCCTGGTGGGTCGTGTCCTCGACGATCGCTACGTCATCGGCGAGCGCATCGCCCGCGGCGGTATGGCCAGTGTCTTTCTGGCGATAGACCAGCGCCTCGATCGAGAGGTCGCCGTCAAGGTCATGCACACCGGCATGGGCGACGACGGTCAATTCACCGATCGCTTCGTTCGAGAGGCTCGGGCCGCAGCGAAACTGAACCACCGCAACGTCGTCTCGGTCTTTGACCAAGGACGCGACGGAGACATCACCTACCTCGTCATGGAGTACGTCCCCGGCCGCACCCTGCGAGACCTGATGCGCGACGAGGCCCCTCTTACCGCGCTGCGCACGATGCAGATTTCTGAACAGATTCTGATCGCTCTGTCGGCAGCTCACGCAGCCAAGATCATCCACCGCGATGTGAAGCCTGAGAACGTGCTCATCACGCCAGACGGTGAGGTCAAGGTTGCCGATTTCGGGTTGGCCCGGGCCGTCAGTTCGGCCACGACCGCCACTGGCGGCACCCTGATCGGCACGGTGTCGTACTTGGCGCCTGAAATCGTGCTCCACGACGGCGCCGACGCTCGGTCCGACGTGTACGCGGTCGGCGCAATGATGTACGAAATGCTCACCGGCGTGAAGCCGCATAGCGGCGACACTCCGATTCAGGTCGCGTACAAGCATGTCCACGAGGACATCGGTGCGCCGTCGCTGGTTCGCCCCGAAATCACCGACTACGTCGATGCGCTCATCGCTCGCGCGACAGTGCGCGACCGCGATCAGCGTTCCACCGACGCGCGTGTGCTGCTTCAACAGGTTCGCTCAGTTCGTCGTGCCCTCGAAGCCGGTGTCGCCACCGATCCCGATTTAGTGGCAGATCTGACGCCGCGACCGCCCAGCAGCACTCCCGACGACGATGTTGACCAGACTGCCGCAGTTCGGTTCACCGCTGGCGACGGCGAAGCCACCGAAGCCATCAATACCTCGGCCGTGAGTGGGGGTGCCAGCGCCCCGGAACACACCGTGGCCTGGGACCGCGCCGATGGCGATCCCGCATTCATGGGCTCACCGGCCGCCGGTGCTGCCACCGCCACCGGACTTCATCCACCGATGTCCCAGCAGCAATATCGCGCTCTGCGTGAGTCAAACCCACCTTCGCAACGTGGTCGCATGATGCTCATCGGCGCCATCGTGGCAGCGCTCCTAGTGGGCGTTCTCGGCTGGTGGTTCGCCGACGGCCGCTACACCGAGGCCCCCAGCCTGGTCGGCTCGGCCGAAACCGAGGCCAAGGCCCAGGCCGAAGCTGAGGGGTTCACGTTCAAAGTCGATGAGCGGCGGTTCTCCGAGAAAGTGCCCGCCGGCGTCGTCATGTCAACCGACCCCGGTCCTGGCGGCAATATCTTGCCTGGCGGCACCATCGAAGCCGTGGTTTCCAAGGGCAAGGATCGAGTCATGCTCCCCGCGGACCTCAAGGGCATGACGCTCGAAGAGGCCACAGCTGCGCTAGGCAAAGTCGACCTCGTTCTTGGCGACCAGACCCGCAAGTACAACGAAAAGGTCAAGAAAGACCTCGTCATCGGCGCAGTCTCGATCGAACCCGATCAGCAACTCAAGCGTGGCACGGTCATTGATGTCTACATCAGCGACGGCAAGAAGCCCATTGAGATCACCGATTTCACTGGGAAACCGTTCACCGAGGCAAAGAAGCAACTCGACGGCGAGAACGGCTTCAAGCTCAATGTCACGGAGAAGTTCAGCGACGATGTCGCCAAAGGCATCGTGATTTCGCAAGATCCGACGTCGGGCACCGGCCACAAGGGCGACACGATCAATCTCGAAGTCTCCAAGGGCCCAGATGTCGTCAAAGTTCCCGACGTCACAGGAAAGCGCAAGAAGGAAGCTGTCGCCATTTTGGAGCGGGCTGGTCTCAAGCCCAATACCGGCGGAATCTTTGGCGGCAATCCCAAGGTCCTCTTCCAAACGCCCAACGGCGGTTCCACCGTGAAGCGCGGCACCACTGTTCGGCTGTTCGGCTGAACTGCTCAGTTGATCCCTGGCTAGACTGCCGGGCGTGACCGAACCAACTAGTCCTCGTATCGCGCCTGGCAACTTCCGCCAACTCGGCGTGTTCAACTGGGTGTTCTCTCGCCTGGCTGGCAAAGCGACTGGCGGTCCCCCACCGAATATCTTCACTACTCTCGGTCGGCAGAAAGGCCTGTTTCGCGGCTGGTTGCACTTCAGCGGAAAGTTGATGCCGGGCGGCAAATTCGCACGACGCGAGTCAGAACTGGTCATATTGCGCGTCGCAACTCTGCGGTCGTGCACCTACGAACTCAGTCACCACGAGCGGCTGGGCAAACGAGCTGGTCTCACCGACGAGCAAATTGCGCACGTCGGTGACGACACGTGGGATCAGTGGTCAGCCCGCGATCGTCTGTTCCTTGACGTCGCGACCTCACTGGTTCACACCCAAGACGTCGACGACGCCCTATGGGAGCGCATGCGCAACGAATTTTCTGAACCCGAGTGCATCGAACTGCTGATGCTGGTGGGCCAGTACGACTCCCTGGCCACCACCTTGCTCACCTTGCGTGTGCAGGTGGACTGACCGGACTCAGCGCTCGGCGAGCATTTCGGCGGTCAGGAAAGCCAGCTCAAGCGACTGCGCACGGTTGAGGCGCGGATCGCACAGCGTCTCGTAGCGGGTCGCCAGATCTTCAGCTGAAACCCGCATGCCGCCGCCCATGCACTCGGTGACGTCATCGCCGGTGAGTTCAACGTGCAGACCGCCAGGCCAAGTGCCGAGCGAACGGTGCACCTCGAAGAAGCCGCGCACTTCGTCGATCACGTCGTCGAATTCACGGGTCTTGTAGCCTGTGCTGGCTTCGAAGGTGTTGCCGTGCATCGGATCGCAGACCCAAGCAACTTCCAGGCCCGCGGCCGCGACCTTCTCAATCAGCGGCGGAAGGCCGTCGCGGATCTTGCCGGCACCGAATCGGGTCACGAAGGTGACCTTGCCCGGAATGTGCTCAGGGTTGAGTTTCTCGTACAACGCGATGGCGTCGTCGGCCGTGCTGGTGGGGCCGAGTTTGACGCCCACGGGGTTCGCAATACGGCTGAGAAGTTCGACGTGTGCGCCGTCGAGTTGACGTGTGCGCTCACCGATCCACACGAAGTGGCCCGATACGTCGTAAGGAAGCGACGTGCGCTGGTCAATGCGCGTCATCGCTTGCTCGTACTCCAAGATCAGCGCTTCGTGCGAGGAGTAGAAGTCGACCGTGTGGAACTCATCGGGGTCAACGCCGATGGCATCCATGAAGGCCAGCGCCTTGTCGATTTCGGTGACCATGCGCTGGTACCGGTCGCCGACTGGGTTGTTGCGGACGAAGTCGGTGTTCCACGAATGCATCTGGCGCAAATCAGCGTAGCCGCCGGTGGTGAAGGCACGCGCCAGGTTCAGCGTGGCCGATGAGGCGTTGTAGACGTCGACCAGCCGTTGCGGATCGTGCGCCCGGGCTTCGGGCGTGAAGTCGAAGCCGTTGACCGCGTCGCCACGGTAGGCAGGCAGCGTCACGCCGCCCCGGGTTTCGGTGTCGCTGGAGCGCGGCTTGGCGTACTGCCCAGCCAAGCGGCCGACCTTGACCACCGGAACGCTGGCGGCGTAGGTCAGCACCACAGCCATCGACAACAGAACCCGCAGCTTATTGCGGACGTTCTCGGCCGTGACACCTTCGAAGGTCTCGGCACAATCGCCGCCCTGAAGCAGGAACGCTTCACCGCGAGTGACTGCAGCCAATCGGTCGCGCAGCTGATCACATTCGCCCGCAAAAACGAGCGGGGGCATCCGGCGCAACGTCTCGACCGCGGCATCGCGGGCAGACTGGTCGGCGTACGTCGGCTGCTGGACAGCGCCAATCGCACGAAGCTCGTCAAGGGAAGGAATGTTCACCTTCCAAGAATACGTGGCGCTCATATTTCCCCAGCGCCTGGCCGCACTCCCCCGCTGAGTGACACGTTTTTACCGCTTCACGGCCTGATTTTCGGTAAAAACGTGCCACTCAGCGGGGAACTAACCGAAGAGCACTTCAGCTTCGGCGTAGAGCTCGGGGCGGACAACTTTGAGTTCGCCGGTGCCTTCTGAGAGCGGGACGCGGACGATGTCGGTGCCGCGCAGCGCCATCATGGTGCCGAAGTCGCCCTCGTGGACGGCGGTAATGGCGTGCAGTCCAAATCTGGTTGCAAGCCAGCGATCGAATGCCGTGGGGGTTCCTCCGCGCTGCACGTGGCCGAGCACCACGGTGCGGGCCTCCTTGCCGGTGCGGCTCTCGATCTCTTGCGCGAGCCGATCGCCGATGCCGCCTAGTCGCACGTGGCCGAAGGCGTCCTTCTGCCCCGACGCCAACGTCATACTGCCGCCGTCAGCCGGAACCGCACCTTCGGACACCACGATGATCGGCGAGAACTGCGTCGCAAAGCGGCTCTCAACCTGTTCACACACCTTGTCGATGTCGAATGGACGCTCGGGAATCAAGATGATGTTGGCACCGCCAGCGAGCCCACAGTGCAATGCGATCCAGCCAGCATGGCGTCCCATGACTTCAACGACCAGAACCCGGTGGTGCGATTCGGCGGTCGTGTGCAACCGGTCGATCGCTTCCATCGCGATATTGACGGCCGTGTCGAATCCGAAGGTGAAGTCGGTGCCGGACAGGTCGTTATCGATCGTCTTCGGCACGCCCACGACGTTGACGCCAAGATCGGCGAGCTTCGTGGCAACACCGAGGGTGTCTTCACCGCCGATGGCAATCAGTGCATCGCAGCCGTGCTCGGCCAGATTGTCCTTGATCCGCTCAACGCCGCCCTCGACGCCAAAGGGATTCGTCCGTGAGGATCCCAAGATCGTTCCACCGCGCGGCAGAATCCCGCGGACTTCATCGACACCTAGCGGCATCGTGTGGCCTTCAAGCGGCCCACGCCAGCCATCGCGGAAACCAATGAACTCGTGACCGTACTCCTGCACACCCTTGCGGACGATGCCTCGGATGACCGCGTTCAAGCCAGGACAGTCACCGCCACCGGTGAGTACGCCTACACGCATCGCAGCCTCCTGAGGAATCAGTGGTCGGGCTTGATCTCTTCCCAGACTTCATCGGACTCTGCCTGCGCGGCGACCTTTTCAGCCTCGCGCTGACGTTCCTTGTCGCGCTTCTTTGCGTCCTGGGCGTACAGGTCGACATATTCCTGACCCGAAAGTCGCATGATCTCGTACATGATCTCGTCGGTCACAGCACGCAGGATGTAGCGATCGCCTTCCATGCCCTCGTACCGACTGAAATCCAAAGGCTTACCGAATCGCACACCGGGGCGGGCGAACTTGCCGAACACCTTGCCGGGAGGTGCAACCACGTCAGTGTTGATGACGGCACATGGGATGACCGGAACCCCAGCCTCAAGGGCGATCCGTGCAACACCCGTGCGTCCGCGGTACAAAAGCCCGTCATGTGAACGGGTGCCTTCGGGGTAGATGCCGCACACCTCGCCCTCAGACAACAACCGGAGTTGGGTCTGGATCGCGCCAGCAGCCGCTGACCCGCTGGTGCGGTCGATCGGCACCTGACCTGCGCCGGAGAAGAACTTCTTTTGGAACCAGCCCTTGATTCCAGGCGATTCAAAGTATTCGGCTTTCGCTACAAAGGTGACGCGGCGCGGAATCACCAGCGGCATGAACAACCAGTCGGCGTAGGACAGGTGGTTGCTCGCCAAAATCACGGCGCCGTCACGCGGAACGTTCTCAGTGCCCTCGGCCCAGGGTCGGAAAATCAGCTTCAGCAGCGGTCCCAACGCGAGGAACTTCAAGAACCAATAGAACACGGACAGGACACTACTCTGCTGACCGGCCGTCAGGGATGATGGACACATGACGTCTCATCCGGCCGCCACTATCCGTCCCGGTGCCGAACCGTTCTCCGCGGACGGTGGACCCATCGGAGTTCTGCTGAGCCACGGCTTCACCGGCTCACCCGCGTCGATGCGGCCGTGGGGTGAATATCTGGCCGCTCGGGGACACGCGGTGCGAGTGCCGCGACTGCCTGGGCACGGCACCACGTGGAAGGACATGAACCAGACCACCTGGGATGACTGGCACGGTGAACTCAACACCGCACTCACCGACTTGCGGTCCCGCTGCGACAAAGTCGTGGTTGCTGGGTTGTCGATGGGCGGGGCTCAAGCGTTGCGACTGGCGCAACTTCGACCCGACGACGTTTCGGCCGTGATCGTGGTCAATCCGGCCATCGCTTCAGCTCGGTTCGACGTCAAACTCGTGCCCCTGCTGAAGTGGGTTGTGCCATCGATGCCTGGCATCGGCAATGACATCAAGAAGCCCGGTGGCGACGAAGTTGGCTATGACCGCACACCCCTCAAGGCGTTGCATTCGATGATGCAGGCGTGGACGGACATCCGCGCGGATCTCTCATCGATCACTGCGCCACTGCTGTACTTGCGCTCCGCTGAAGACCACGTCGTTGACGAGGCTTCGACCTCGCTCATCATGGACGGCGTCTCATCAACGGTCCGCGAAAAAGTCATGTTGGAGAACAGTTTCCACGTCGCGACCATCGACAACGACGCTCCGGAGATCTTCCAACGATCGGCCGCGTTCATTGACCAACATGTCGCCGTCTGACAACCCCGCCGGCGCCGACGACGAATTCGACCGCATCGTCGAGCACCTCGATCTTGACCTGGACTTTCCAGCAGATCCCGAGCCGGCACCCGAGCCCGCCAGCGAGTTCAGCGTTCCGCCTGAGCTGGCGTTTTCGTGGTCCCGCAGCCCCGATCCGGTGGACGATGAACCTTTCTACCGACGGGTTGACCTTCCCGCGCGCCCGCTGCGACTCGGCATTGTGCTCGCCTGGGCGGCCATTGCAGGCGCGCCGATCATCATGACGCTCGCAACGCTTTCGGCCTACATCTTGCCGCGCTCCGTCATGGCCACCTTGACCTTGCTCTTTGTGGCTGGGGCGATCTACCTGTTCAATCAGTTGCCCGAACGAGGCCCGGCAGATCCGGACTCCCCCGACGACGGCGCTGTCCTTTAGCTGCGGTCGGCCTGGAGTTGCGCAGTTCGGCGGTCGAGCTCAGCACGCACATCAGCGACTGCTGGCGAGTCCGGAATGATTTCTTCCGCAGATGCTAGATGCGAACGTGCGTCTTCGAGGCGGTCCAACCGCACTGACAGTTCAGCCAAATAGATCAGCGCAGAGAAGCGATGATGTGGCGCGGCTGCCAGACCGTGGCGCTCGTAGGCCGACACACGAAGCGCTTCGTCGCCAGGCTCCTCGCTCGGTGCACCCAGCGTCGTGACTGCGGTCGAGGGATCCGGAGCGGCTAGCACCGCTGATTGCGGCTCGATCGAAGCGACGGGTACGTCTGGCGCATCCACTGGCTCAGTTTCTGGTGGCGCGGCGCGCATCACCCGAATGCGGTTCCCCGATGAGTCGATCAACGAGAACCCCTGTTGCGCGGCAGCCTCGGAACGAGGAACAACCAACCTCGCTCCGCCCTCCGCTGCGGCCAGAATGGGCTGCCATTCGTCCACGAGCTCGGCAGGGTCGGGAACGATGAAGACGCAGGTCGCCGCGGTGCCGGACGTGTCCGACGCCGCATCGTCGACACCGAAGTAGTGAAGTTCCAGTCCGTTGTCGTTCTGCAGCGCAACATACGGTCGCGGCTGTTGCAGCTCAAACTGCACGGCAAAGCCCAGTGACTGCCACATCTGTGACACCGCTGCGACGTCCGCAGCGGGAAGCAAAGGAACGGCTCGACTGACCACGGTCATGATGGTCGCCTCCGTCGGGTGGAAGGCCGGCGCGTAGTCCGTGCCGTCGCACGTGCGCTCGGATTGCGTGGCAGCCGGCGACGAGCAGCAATGCGCGCCATGTCGGCGGCACCGATGAGCCCGGCCTCGGGTCCTCGGTGGGCGCGGACGATCAACGCCTCCTGCCGGTAGCCGCGTCCAGTGAGACGCTGACCGAACGCCGCACGCGCGGGGTCGAGAAGGAGATCTCCGGCATCGCTGACGCCACCACCGATGACGAACAAGCCGGGGTCAAGCGCAGCGGCGAGGTTGGCGATACCGATCCCCAACCAGTGCCCGACTTCAGCGATCCACTGCTGGCACTCGGCGTCACCAGCCAGTGCCAGTTCGGTGACCTGAAATCCACCCACCTGGTCACTGTGTCCAGCGCGTTCAGTCAGCCGACGTCCCACGTCGGTTCCCATTGCTACCGCTTCCTGCGCACGCCGGGTAAGTACCCGCCCACTCGCGTACTGCTCCCAACACCCGGCCTGCCCGCACGGGCAGTCCAATCCGTCGGGAACAACCTGCATATGGCCAAACTCCCCCGCAATGCCGTACTGACCTCGATACGGCTGGCCGTCAAGCACGATCGCTCCGCCGATGCCGGTGCCGAGAGTGATGGCAATGACGTCCGACTGATTCTGTGCCGCACCGAAGCGGTACTCGGCCCAACCAGCGCAATTCGCGTCGTTGTCGACCAGAACTGGCAGTCCGATACGTCGTGAGGCCGCGTCCCGAAGCGGTTCGTGACGCCAAGCCAAATGCGGCGCAAAAACGACCGTCGACTGTGATGCGTCGACAAAACCGGCAGCACCGATGCCCACCGCCTTGACCGCTGGATACCTCGAACGAAGCTCGGATGTGACTTCAACAATCGCGTCCAGAATCAGTGCGCGGTCGGTGCCTGGCGTTTCGCGCCGGGCGCGGGCCAGCACCTCACCGTCCTCGTCGACGACTCCTGCGGCGATCTTGGTGCCGCCAATGTCGACGCCGATCGCGAGTCGTTCGGGGATCAGGCCCCGTCGTTCAGCCATGGCTGCATCATCTCGCGAACCGGGTCAGGTCTGCTGCACCAATCATTCCGGCTCGATTCCCCAAGGTTGCCAGCCGAATATCAATGGCCGGCCGATGTGCCGCACCAGTGAGATGACGGTTGAATGCCTCGCGCAGCGGTTCGAGCAGCAGATCACCCGCGGCACTAACTCCACCACCGATCACGACCATGCTGGGGTCAAGGACAGCCGCGAGACTCGCGATGCCTTGACCGGCCCAGTCGCCCACTTCAGCAAGAAGTGCCATCGCAACGGGGTCACCTGCCTGCGCCCGGTGGGTGATCTCCGTCCCTGAGATATCAGCTGCGTCGGTCAAGCGTTCGCGCCCGGCCGCGACTAGCGCCGAGCCGCTTGCGTATTGCTCCAAGCAGCCGCGCTGCCCGCAGCCGCAGAGACGGCCATCCGGTACGACCCTAAGGTGACCGACTTCAGCGGCCGTTCCTGAGCCGCCGCGAACCAAATTCCCGCCGACCACCATGCCGCCGCCCACGCCGGTGCCGATCGTCACCAGCAAGAGGTCGTCGACGCCTCGTCCTGCTCCGAACCGGAACTCACCCCACGCCGCGGCGTTGGCATCGTTCTCAACCACAACAGGTACCTGGACACGCTGCTCCACGTCGGTCCCCAGAGGCATGTCGACCCAGTCGATGTTGGGGGCAAAGCGGATGGTCGAGCGGTCTTTGGTGACGAATCCAGCCGCCCCAATTCCTACCGCGTGAAATCCATCGGGCGAGGCGATCTGGCCGATCAGCTCGACAATGGCTGCCGGGATGCCAGTAGCTTGTTCCGGTGTCGCCGCGGCGACCGAATCGGTCACCGTCCCATCGGATTCGATGAGACCGACCGCAATTTTTGTGCCGCCGACGTCAACGCCGATCGCAGGGCCAGTCGCGTTCACGACAGGTGATCCTTGGGGTTCACCGCCGCGTCATACAGATCGCGCAGCGAACGGACCATCGCCATCGCTGAGTCCGTGACCTGGGCGACCGCCTCGGGATTGTCGCGGACGAATGCTACGACTCCACAGACCGGGCACCACCCGTTCGGACACGAGTGTTCGGCAGACTCAGCAGCCGCAGACGCCGATTCGCCGTCTGCCGGTGCGGGAGACTGCGACGTTTGCTGAGTGCTCAGGGCGCGCAGCAGTCGCAGCGCTTCCTGCCCAACGGAACCGACGTCCTCTGGCCTAGGCAACGCGCTGTCGCCCAAGTGGTCAGATCCGGTCACGCCGCTCCGAGCGAATCGACGCGCTTCTTGAGTCCCTTGAGTGCGGTATCGATGATGACCTTTTCGGCCTTGCGCTTGAGCATGCCGAGCAACGGGATCGAAACGTCGACGGACAGTTGGTAGGTGACACGCGTGCTGGTCGCATCAACTGCGTCGAGAATGTAGGTGCCATCCATGGCCTTGAGCATCGAACCGGTGCCGGGAACCAGGCTCCACGACACCTGATGATCGCCGTCCCAGATGTAGGACAGTTCGTACTCATCGCGAATGGGCGTCGCATCGAGCACAAACCGAACGCGCAGGGCCCGGCCGTCCGCACCGTCCTCAGTGACATCGGCCGACCGCATCCCGGTGGCCCACTCTGGGTAGGCCGGGAAATCGCCGATGACTGCCATGATCTCAGCCGGCGTGGCTTCGATGAGGATGTCACTGCTGGTGCGCGCCACTGTGGGCTCCTACTCCTGGTCCAATGCTGCTCGCGCCCATCGTATCGGCAGCACCTGCGGCCCGGCTAAACAAAGCGACGCCCATCACAGCCACCGATGACCCCGCTGCTTGGTCTCAGCGGCGGAGTAATCTGCTCTCTTGTGACCACCACCAGCAGCCCTGCCGACACTGGCACGCTCTCGCTCGATGTCCTGGATCGCCTCAAAGCCCATAGCGGCGACGTCGCTCTTGCGCGCAAAGTCGACGGCCAATGGCGCGACGTCACTCTGGGCGAATTCCACCAACAGATCATTGAAGTCGCCAAGGGCCTCGTCGCCTCCGGCGTCGGCACCGGCGACCGGGTCGCAGTGCTGTCCAAGACGCGGTACGAGTGGACCGTTGTCGACTACGCCATCTGGTGGCTTGGTGCCGTCACTGTGCCGATCTACGAAACCTCAGCGGTGGCCCAGATCGAATGGATCCTGTCCGACTCCGGTGCCAGTGCGGCCATCGTGGAGACGGCAACCCACCTGGAGCGCGTCGAGGAAGCACGCGCCACCTGCCCCAACCTCACGAACGTCTGGACGATTGAGGAGGGCGGTATCGATCAGATCGTCGCGGCCGGCGCCAGCGTCACTGACGATGCAGTCGAGGCTCTGCGCCAGCAAGTCGTCCCGGCATCCCTGGCCACGCTGATCTACACCTCGGGCACCACTGGACGCCCGAAGGGCTGTCGTCTGACCCACAGCAACTTCCGCAATGAGCTGTACGACGCCACCGAAGTGCGTCTGCCCGAGCTGTTCCAGCGCGACGATGCGTCCACTTTGCTGTTCCTCCCGCTCGCGCACGTCTTCGCCCGCATCATTCAGGTCGGCGCGATCCGCAGCGGCGCCAAGCTCGGCCACACCGCTGACGTCAAGGATTTAGTCGAACACCTCGGCGAATTCCAGCCCACATTCGTGCTCGCCGTCCCCCGCGTGTTCGAGAAGGTGTTCAACACCGCCAGCACCCGCGCTTACGCGGACGGCAAGGGCAAGATCTTCGACCAGGCCGTCTCCACCGCCATTGCTTACAGCAAGGCACTTGACGCGGGTAAGCCCGGCTTTGGGTTGCGCGCCCGCCACGCCGTATTTGACCGCCTGGTGTTCGGCAAGTTGCGCGCCGCTCTCGGTGGTCGCGCCGAAGTAGCGATTTCCGGTGGCGCTCCCCTGGGCGAACGCCTCGCCCACTTCTACCGCGGCATCGGCGTCACGATCTTGGAGGGCTACGGCCTCACCGAGACCACAGCCGCCCTCACCGCCAACACCCTCAGCGAACAGCGCATCGGCACAGTGGGCCGCACCTTCCCGCAGACCGAGGTCAAGGTCGCAACCGATGGCGAGCTGCTCTTCCGTGGCCCGACAGTCTTCGACGGTTACTGGAATAACGAAGAGGCCACCCGCGGCGCGATTGATGCTGACGGCTGGTTCGCTACCGGCGATCTCGGCGAGGTCGATGCCGACGGTTACGTCCGCATCACAGGCCGCAAGAAGGAAATCCTGGTCACTGCAGGCGGCAAGAATGTCGCGCCCGCAGCGTTGGAAGACCGCATTCGCGCCCACCCGTACGTCAGCCAAGCGCTGGTCGTCGGTGACGGCAAGCCTTTCGTGGCCGCGCTGGTGACGATTGACCCTGAGGGGTGGACTGGTGATCTGAACGATCCCAAGCTCACCGAGGCCGTGCAGTCGGCGGTTGACGACGCGAATAGCCAGGTTTCGCAGGCCGAATCGATCCGAAAGTTCGTGATCATGCCTGAAGACTGGACCGAAGACAACGGCTATCTCACTCCGTCATTCAAGGTCAAGCGGAATGCGATCATGCGCGATTTCCACGACGTCGTCGAGGGTCTGTACTCCCGCTAACGCACCAGCTTCAGGGATGTTGCCTAGCTTCGCTGATGTTGCCTAGTACTGTTCGGCGGCGAGCTTCGTCAGATAGCGGCGCCACTGCTGTGTGACTGCGCTGATGGGCTCACCAAAAGCCCGACGGCTGGCTGCATTGAGATCCTTGCCAGCGACGACGTCGCGATAGAACGAGATCACTGCGGCGTCGCCGTGATCTTCTGCGAGCATCCGGAAGGCCAGCCACGCAGACTCATAAACGGCACCCAGTCCGTGGGCCGCGGAAGCAAAATCGGCGCTAGTCGGCAGGTCGTCGGGCGCACCGGACCGCGCGACCGAATCCAGGATTTGTCCCGCGCTGACCTCCAGGGATTCGGGATCGTCGTGGAGGGCAACGAAGTCAGCGAAGCCTTCGACTACCCACGTTTCGGCTCTCGAACCCAGCCCACCGGCCAGCACGTGGGTTGCCTCGTGGGTCAGCACGACCTGCGCCGCTCGCTCATCCATCGCCGCGAACTGCGCCGGGTTGAGGACGACGAAGCGACTCGGCAGTCGCCCTTCGCGGTCATCTCGCGAGGTGGCCACCGCAGCAATCTGATCGAGCGCAGACGTTGGCGATCCCAGAAGGTCGGCGGCGAGGTGTTGCGACGGCGCCGAGAGCACGAGAAGCAAGCCGTCTTTGGCTACCCCGCCAAGGACCGACACAACCTGTTGGCGCGCGATTGCTGTCAGCAAATCAAGATCGGCCGATGAGTCTCCTCCGTCGACGCGAATCACTTCGAGCCCGGCCGCCGTGGACGACGTCAGAGCGCCCGCAAGCCACACGGGCAACGGATCCTCGCCTGCTGCTGAAACAGCAACGATCGCGAAGGTTCCATCGGCCTTCGCCCTGACTCGCGTCGCGACCCTGGTCTCACCGCCATCCCACGTCACATCAAGTTGGGCCTCCGCGTCGCCATTGTCATGGACAGCGACGTCACCACCCTTGATGTAGCGCCAGGTGACATCGCGGATGCCGGTGAGTTTCTGGGCATCCCACACGTCAGCCGCCACTCGCTTGGCGACTCGGTCGTGGCCGAACGCCGCCACGAATTCAGCTCGGTCGGCCGCTGTTGTCAGCGCACGGGCCTGCGCTGTGAGTACGGCTGCCGGATCACTGGGAAGCGCGATGACATCGACCCGCGACGTCTCATCAGACTTCCACGGCTGCTGCCAGAGCAGAACGGCAACAACTATCGCCGCCAGGATCAACCCGGCCGCGACGTTCGGCGAGAAGCGGCGGTGTGCCGATTCAGCCAACGCGGCCCGCGACCGAGAAGCCGCGCAGGCTGGTGATCTCCACGTTCTTGCCCGGACGCGGGGCGTGCACGACGCGACCCTTGCCCAGGTAGATGCCGTCGTGAGACATATCGCCGTAGGCGACGATGTCGCCCGGGCGCAACTGACTCATCGGCACGCGACGCACCGCATTCAACTGCGGGCCCACGACACGAGGCAACGAGACTCCGGCCGCACGCCAGGCTCCCTGCACCAACCCGGAGCAATCCCAAGCGTTGGGTCCGGTGCCGCCCCACTTATAGGGCTCGCCGAGTTGAGCCAAGGCAAAGTCGATGGCGGTCTTGGCGCGACCGGACGCCGGGATCTCGAAATCGATGTCGATATCGCTGGCGTTGAACGCGGCCTGATCAGCTGGGCTCAAACGCAGAAGCTCAGCTTTGGCCTCCTCGTACTTGGCCTTGATCTTCTGCTGCTTCTTGGCCGCATTCTTCTGATCGGCCTTCAACTGCTTCTGGCGTTCGGCCAACTGGGAACGACGGTTGGCCAGCTCCTTGCTGGTCTCGGCGAACGCTTCGAGGGCGTCGCTGCGGGTGGCGTTAAGCGCCTGCACCGCACCAAGTCCGTCGAGAAACTCTTCTGGATCGCCACTACCGATGAGGCTGGCCGTTGCACCCAACGGAGCGTCGATCTGCTGCTGCACGATCAACTCACCGACAGCTTCGCGCTGCTGGTTGTACGTCTCCTGCTGCGCTTGGAGATCATCGGTGAGGTCGGCAATCTGCCGTTTGGTGATCTTGATGTTTTCGCCGAGCTGGTTGACCTGCTCGTTCATTGCTTCAGCTTCGTGGAACGCCGCTTCGACGTCCTTCACGGTGACAGAGGGGTCGGCCTGAGCTCCACCAGGCAGCGCCAAAAGGCCTGCGGTGAGCGCCAGAGCGACGGTGGGTACTGCTCGTCGCGTCAAATGCACGCGGTCGGTCTCCTTGATCCTCGACGTCTACCGGGTGAGCTGACGGGTTCGGGCCAAGGTCATGCCCTACGCGCTTCCCTCGTGAAAGGTCGGCGCGATTCACCCCACGTACGTGGTTCCCCGGTTCGCCGTGGGCGACTTCCCCTCGACCATGGCGACTCGACGGCGCCTCCGACACGGACCGGGTGGCCCATGTGCAACGAAGGCACCTGCCAACGGTACCGGCGACGATGCGGTCATATCAAACGACCTCAGC
The DNA here is from genome assembly GCA_040392565.1 of Aeromicrobium sp. GTDB lineage: Bacteria > Actinomycetota > Actinomycetes > Propionibacteriales > Nocardioidaceae > Aeromicrobium. The sequence continues at coordinate 17,930 of JBEBVW010000014.1, forward strand.
GCGCGTGGCGGTGTGATATCGGTCAACAGGCCGGTAGATCTGGATCAGTAGGAACCGACGACACCGGTGTGATGAGCCGCAGCGGCGGCACCACGCCGGCATCTGCCAAGACATCGAGGGCAGCCCGCTCGTCGGCATCGATTTCGACGCCAGCCGGTGGCCCGCCGAGCAGAAAGGTGACAACGCAATCGCCGCATGCTGCAGGGCCTCGGACGACACAGCGATCGCAATCAACGACGACGGGTTCGGCACGCCGTTGTGCGAACCGTGCCTGATGTTCAGCGAAGTGGTCGTGTGCGTTCATGGCAGATCTCCTTGAAGGGGAAGTCGAGGTGACGCCGACGACGCTAGGCACGGGTACTGACAGAACTGACGGCGAACGTCGCACGCGCCTCATTTGTCACACCTGGCGCCCTCATTTGTCACACCTGGCGCATAGCGTCGCAGGCGTGACCACCTCATCGGCTTCGGCTGCACCTGTTCCCATCCAGGCGGCCTTCGACGACCTCGGCCGACCGCTAGCCGACGTCACCTTCTGCGTCGTCGACCTCGAAACCACTGGCGGTTCCCCGGCGCGCGGCTCTCGCATCACCGAAGTGGGGGCGGTCAAGGTCCGTGGCGGCGAGATCGTCGGCGAATTCCAGACGCTGGTCAATCCCGATGAACTCATTCCGGCCTACATCACGGTGCTCACCGGAATTACCAATCAGATGGTCATCGAAGCGCCTCGCATTGCCGAAGTGTTGCCGAGTTTCCTGGAGTTCGCCCACGACACAGTGTTGGTGGCACACAACGCGTCCTTCGACGTTGGATTCTTGAAGTCAGCTGCGCGCGAGTTAGAGATTCCCTGGCCGGGTTTTGAGGTCGTCGACACCGTGTTCGTAGCCCGCAATGCGCTGTCCCGCGATGAAGTGCGCAACGTCAAGCTGTCCACACTGGCGGCTCATTTCGGTGCAACGACTGTCCCCAATCACCGGGCGCTCTCCGATGCCCGCGCCACCGTCGACGTACTTCACGCCCTCTTCGAGCGGCTCGGGCGCATGGGCGTTTCCACTCTCGAAGAACTGTCGGCGTTCACGTCCAAGGTCACACCAGAGCAACGCCGCAAGCGTCACCTGGCCGATCACCTTCCGGACAAGCCAGGCGTCTACTTGTTCAAGGATCGACGCGACGACGTGCTTTATGTCGGCACATCTCGACGACTTCGGTCACGCGTCCGTACCTATTTCACCCGCTCGGAGACCCGCACCCGCATGGGCGAAATGGTGGCGCTGGCCGAACGTGTCGACTCAGTCATCTGCGCCACCACACTCGAAGCCCAAGTGCGCGAACTTCGGCTCATTGCTGCCCACCGACCTCCGTACAACCGACGGTCGAAGTTCCCTGAGAAAGTCAGCTGGCTCAAGCTAACGCGTGAACCGTGGCCACGGCTGTCCATCGTGTCATCGGTTCTCGACGACGACGCCGACTATGTCGGCCCCTTCGCCCAGCGATCAGCGGCCGAAACCGCAGCCGCGGCAGTCCACGATGCTTTTCGCATTCGGCAATGTTCGGGCCGGCTGCCCATTGCGCCACGAGGAAGTGCCTGCGCGCTCGCAGACATGGGCCAGTGCTTGGCGCCGTGCGACGGCCGAGTTGATTCGGTCACGTACGGCGCCGAAGTTGATCGAGTACGCCAGGTGCTGCTGGCCGACCCCGCTGAACTGGTCGACCATCTCCGCGGCCGAATGACGAAGTTCTCTGACGACCAGCGGTTCGAAGAAGCCGCGCGATGGCGAGATCGGCTCGTCGGATTCCTGCGCGGCACCACGCGTGCCCAACGGCTGCTTGAGCTCACCGATGAACCTGAAATCGTCGCCGCCGCGCCACATCCTGAGGGCTGGGAAGTGCACGTCATCCGCCACGGGCGCCTGGCTGCAGCCGGAATCCTGCCACCGCGTACACCTTCGGCGGCGTGGGTCGATGCGCTCCTTGCGACGGCCGAGACCGTACAACCCGGCGTCGGCACTTCTGGTGCAGCAACGCACGAAGAAACCGAACTCATCCGCCGCTGGCTCACCGGTGAACAGGTCCGTCTCGTCCGCGGCACCTGGCGTGCTCCCCTGCACAGCAGCGAGCGTCACCTGCTTCCTTTGGAAGCCACTGAGCAGGTCCGACGCGATCTGCTCGCTGGGTGATTACATTGGGCTCATGATCACCGCGATCGTCTTCATTCAGGCCGAGGTCTCCCAGCTGTCCGAGACCGCCGCACAGATTGCCGATATCGACGGCGTCACCGAGGTTTACTCGGTGACCGGCGATCTCGACCTCGTTGCGATGGTGCGAGTCCGCGAGATCGATGGCGTCTCCGCAGTCGTCGCCGACGGCATCAACCGCGTCGACGGCGTGCTGGCGACCCAAACCCAAATCGCCTACCGCGCCTACAGCAAGCACGACCTCGAAGAAGCCTTCTCCATCGGCCTCTAACCGATTACCGCGGTTGGGCCAAGACGCCTAGTTGGAGTCGCGGAGGTGTTGGGTTGCGTCTGACCACTTCTGCAATGTTGCGGAAGCGGCGCCGGAGTCAATGGATTCGGTCGCGCGAGCCATGCCAGCGGCGATGCGATCGACGAGCGAGCCTTCAGTTGCCTCATGCGCAGCGATGGCCGCACCCGCGTTGAGGACGACAGCGTCTCGAACGGGACCGGTTTCGCCGCCCACCACTCGCCGGAAGACGTCGGCATTGAACGCTGGGTCGCCGCCGCGAAGAGCGTCTGGAGCCGACAGCGCGAGACCCACCTCCTGCGGGTCAAACGTTTCTTGTGCCACCTGGCCGCCGCTGACAATCCACACCTGCGAGGTCGTTGCCGTCGTCAGTTCGTCCAGACCGTCGTCACCACGGAAAACAAATGCATCGGCACCGCGGGCAGCAAAAACACCCGCCATCAACGGCGCCATACGCTCATCGAAGCAACCGATCGCCGACGCCTGAGGCTGAGCGGGATTCGTCAACGGCCCCAGGAAGTTGAAGAACGTCGGAATCGCCAATTCGCCGCGCGTCGGCCCAGCGTGCCGCATCGAACCGTGAAACAACGGCGCGAAGCAGAACGTGATGCCGGCCTCGCGGTAGACATCGAGAACCCGGTCGGTCGGCACGTCGAGAGCGATCTGTAGGTGTTCGAACACATCGGCCGTGCCGCTCGCGCTGGAAGCTGCGCGGTTGCCGTGTTTGATGACGCCCACACCGGCGCCAGCCGTCACCACTGCAGCCATCGACGAAATGTTGACCGTCTTTGCTCGATCGCCGCCCGTACCAACAATGTCGACCGCCCGCTCGTCCAGGTTCAGTCGCTTTGCTCGACCCAACATGGCATCGACGAGCCCCTGCAACTCATCGAGCGTTTCGCCCTTCGACCGCAGCGCGACGGCGAAAGCAGCAATCTGAGCCGACGTCGCTTCTCCGGCCAGAATCGTGTCCATGGCCCACTGGGTCGTGGCCCGGTCCAAATCGCGCCGTTCCACCAACGCCGTCAGAACGTCAGGCCACGCCATGGCCATTGAATCGCCCGCCATGCTCAAGCGGACTGCAGCACACCGCGCGCCAGCGCGATGACCGATTCGGCCAGCCGGATCGGATCGATCGGATGGGCGAGTGCCGCATCAGCGCGCGACCAGGTGGCAAGCCAGGCATCCTGCGGGCGTCCAGTCAGCACCAGAACCGGCGGGGCCTGGTAGATCTCGTCCTTCATCTGGCGAGCAATGCCCAGCCCGCCAGCCGGCACAGCCTCACCGTCGAGGATCACCACATCAGGCTTGGGCCCGATGCTCGCATCGAGGTGCTGCCACACGACAGGCTCAGTGGCGCACTCAACGTAGTCGAAGGCCGGCAGATCGGGATGCGGCCGGTTTCCGAGTGCGGAAATCACGCTCGCTCGAACGTCACGATCGTCGCTGTAGACAAGGACACGCAGGGCCTGGTGCTCGCTCACACCGGCATCGTACATAATGGGCGCGTGGCGACGACTTCTGTGATTCCTGCATCCCGTCTGCATGGCTCCGCGAACCGACCCTCCATGGTGACGGTCGGCACCATCGTGTGGCTGTCCAGTGAGCTCATGTTCTTCGCGGGCTTGTTCGCGGCGTACTTCACGATCCGCAACATCTCCCCCGACCTGTGGTCCCAGTCGACCGAGTTGCTCAACGTTCCTTTTGCAACCGCCAACACCACGATCTTGGTGCTGTCCTCGGTCACCTGCCAGTTCGGCGTGTTTGCCGCTGAGCGTGGCCGCGCGGGTCGCACCGGCAGCCTGCTGCAGATCGGCAAGTGGGGCATGCGCGAGTGGTTCATCCTCACCTACATCATGGGCGCCGTCTTCGTCGGCGGTCAGGCCTTGGAATACGCCGAACTCGTCCGCGAGAACGTCACCATGGGCAGCTCGGTCTACGGCAGTCTGTTCTACTTGGCCACCGGCTTCCACGGCATTCACGTCATCGGCGGATTGCTGGCCTTCCTGCTGGTCATCGGCCGTACGTTCATGGCGCGCAAGTTCACCCACGAGCAGGCCATTAGCGCCATCGTCGTGTCGTACTACTGGCACTTCGTCGACATCGTGTGGGTCGGCCTGTTCGCCACGATCTACCTGCTGCAGTAAGCAGTTCTGATCTCTGCAACCGCCCGGTTGCCGCATCTTGCGGCTGCCGGGCGGTTTTGCGTCTCCTACTGCTCGTAGTTGTTCGGCGTAGCAGGCCGCCCAAGTGAGGGTGACCTAATAACAGCGCACGGAAGCATCCGACGGTACGCTGACCTCACAGGTGGGTCACGTGTGCACCCAGCCATGAAGCATGGATCTGAAATGAGGTTCTCGGTGCGGAAACTCTCGACCAGACGGCGACATCGGTTCGCCGGCACCCTGGTTCTCCTGGTGGGATTGGTGGTAGCTGGCGGCGCATACGCCGCAGTGGCCCCCAAGCCCGCAACCGCTGAAGAAACAACGGCCCGCGACGTTGAGGCCGGCCGATCGTTGTTCGAAATCGGCTGCGCGTCCTGCCACGGCTTGAACGCCGAAGGCATTGAAACCGAACGCGGTGGCAACTACGGCCCGTCGCTGATCGGTGTCGGCGCCGCTGCCGTCGACTTCCAGGTAGGCACTGGCCGCATGCCCATGGCGCAGACTGCGCCGCAGGCCCCGCGCAAGAAGGTCGCCTACAACGACGAAGAGATCAAGCAGCTCTCGGCGTTCATCGCGTCGCTGGCACCCGGCCCCGCCATTCCGGGCGATGAGTACACCGACGTCGACTCGGCAACGGTCGCCGACATCCGTGAGGGTGGCGAAATCTTCCGCACCAACTGCACCGCCTGCCACAACGCAGTCGGCGCTGGCGGCGCGATGCCCAACGGCAAGTTCGCTCCGGATATCCGCAATGTCAGCGCGAAGCACATCGCTGAGGCCATGATCACCGGCCCGCAGCAGATGCCGGGCTTCTCCGATGACATCGTGACGCCCGAAGAGAAGCGCAACGTCATTGCCTACATCAAGTCGGTCAACGAACAGCCCGGCAGCGGACTCGGTGGCGGCAGCCTCGGCCCCGTCGTCGACGGCCTGTTCGCTTGGGTTATCGGCATCGGCGGCCTCGTGCTCGTCGCAGTATGGATCGGCGCGCACGGAACGCGGGTGAAGGAAAAGTCATGAGTGACATTCAGATCAAGGACGCCGCTGGCGCTGAGGAACCGATTCCCAATCCGGGTCTTCAGCCGCACAAGTACCGCCCTCAGGACGTTGACGAGGCTCAGGAGCGCCGCACCGAGCGCCAGATCTCGGCGATGTTCCTGATCGCAGCGGCGCTGTTTATCGCCTTCGCGTTCGTTTACTTCGGTGTCGACGCTGACGAGACCTTCCTCGGCTGGTCAGCACAGAACACCGGCTTCGGCTTCACGCTCGGCCTGGCCATGCTGCTCATCGGCATTGGCATCATCCAGTGGGCCCGCAAGCTCATGGGTGACCACGAAATCGTCGAAATGCGCCACCCGGCTTCCTCATCGGCTGAAGACCGTGAAGCAGTTCTCGCCGACATCAACGCCGGTCTGGACGAGTCCGGCATCGGCCGCCGTCCGATGATCGTCCGCAGCCTGGGCCTAGCCCTTGGTGCCCTGGGCGTTCCGGCTGTCGTCATGATGCGCGATCTCGGCCCGCTCCCCCACGGTCACACCCAGACCGTTTGGAAGAAGGGCATGCGAGTCGTCGTCGACGTCACCGGCGAGCCGATCAAGCCCAGCGACATGCGCGTGGGCGACTTGGTTAACGCCGAGCCGTCGGTCTTCTTCGAGACTGATGACGAAGGCAACCGCCTGTTCCACGGCACCGAGTTGCTGCAGGCCAAGTCCAAGGCCGCAGTCATCGTGGTGCGCATGCGCCCCGAAGCTCTCACGCCCAGCAAGGGACGCGAGAACTGGGGCGTCGACGGCATCTTGGCGTACTCCAAGATCTGCACCCACGTCGGTTGCCCGATTTCGCTGTGGGAACAGCAGACGCACCACCTGCTCTGCCCGTGCCACCAGTCGACCTTCGATCTGGCCGATAACGGCAAGGTCGTTTTCGGTCCGGCTCACCGCCCGCTGCCGCAGTTGCCGCTTGCCGTCGACAGCGAGGGTTACCTGATTGCCACCAGCGACTTCCCCGAGATCGTCGCTCCTAGCTATCCGCGTCTGGCGCACGACCAGAAGAAGCTGGATGAGGACAACTCATGAGCACCCAAACGCCCTCAGCACGCACTGAGTACACGCCCATCGAGAACACCCCGGCTGGCCGCAAGCTTGGCGGACCGGTCGGCTGGCTGGACGAGCGTCTTGGCCTGGCTGGCGTCGCCAAGAAGAACCTGCGCAAGGTCTTCCCCGAGCACTGGTCGTTCATGCTCGGCGAAATCGCCCTGTGGTCGTTCGTCATCTTGCTGATCACCGGCGTCTTCTTGACGTTCTGGTTCCAGCCCAGCATGACCGAGGTCGAGTACCACGGCCCTTACACGCCGCTGCAGGGTCTGGAAATGTCACAGGCCTTCCAGTCGACGCTGAAGATCTCCTTCGAGGTCCGCGGCGGTCTGCTGATGCGTCAGATGCACCACTGGGCAGCAGCGCTGTTCGTGGCGGCGATGATCGCCCATATGCTTCGCGTGTTCTTCACCGGCGCCTACCGCAAGCCGCGTGAGATCAACTGGCTGATCGGTGTTGGCCTGCTCAGCATGGGCATGGTCGAAGGCTTCGCCGGTTACTCGCTGCCCGACGATCTGTTGTCCGGAACGGGCCTGCGCTTCGTCGACGGCATGATCCGCTCGATCCCATTGGTCGGCTCGCACATCGAGTTCTTCATCTTCGGTGGCGAATTCCCCGGCAATGAGATCATCCCCCGCCTCTACATGGCGCACATCTTGTTGATTCCGGCACTGCTGCTGGGCCTCATCGCGGCTCACATGCTGCTGCTCGTGTACCACAAGCACACCCAGTGGCCGGGCGCCGGACGCACCAACGACAACGTCGTGGGCTACCCGATGCTCCCCGTCTACGCGGCCAAGGCCGGCGGCTTCTTCTTCGTCGTCTTCGGCTTCACCGCTCTGATGGGCGCTTTCGTCCAGATCAACCCGGTGTGGGCCATTGGTCCGTACAACCCGTCGGAAGTCCTGGCCGGATCCCAGCCTGACTGGTACATGGGCTTCTCCGAAGGCCTCGTCCGTCTGATGCCGGGCTGGGAGAGCACCTTCCTCGGCTTCACCTGGAGCTGGAACATCTTCATCCCGGGCGTCGGTGGTTTGGGCTTGTTGTTCACCACGCTGGCCCTGTGGCCGTTCATTGAGCGCTGGATCACCGGCGATCAGCGTGAGCACCACTTGCTGGAGCGTCCGCGCAACGCGCCCACCCGCACCGCGCTGGGCGTTGCAGGTATGACGTTCTACGGTGTCGGCTGGGCCGCTGGTGGTAACGACATCATCGCCACCAAGTTCCACTCGGACATCTTCACGATCACCTGGGTGCTGCGTATCGGCATCATTGTGTTCCCGATCATCGCGTTCATCGTGACCCGACGGATCTGCATTGGCCTGCAGCGCGCAGACGCCAACCGCATCCTGCACGGCTACGAGACCGGTGTCATCGAGCGTTCGCCCGAGGGCGGCTACGCGGAGCGTCACGCTCCCCTGCCCGTCACCGAGCAGTACGTGCTGACGGCACATGATCGCAAGCCAGAACTCACTGGAGCGGCCACCACAGACGCCAACGGCGTTGCCGCTCCGAAGGGCGAGAGCTCCAAGCTCCGCGCCCGGATGCGCAAGTTCTACTACGAACACACGCTGGACAAGCCCACGGCACACGACGTGGAGCATGCAGCTGAACACCTCGGCGATCACGACGGCCACCCCGTCGAGCTCGGCGAGGAATTCCAGGGCGTCTCCGAAGCCGGAGTCCCCCGGGTTCACTAACCCCAGCAACACCAAGAAGGCCGGTCCCGTTGCGGGGCCGGCCTTCTTCGTCTCCCCACCCCCGCTGAGGAGTCACTTAGTCCCCACTGAGGAGTCACTTAGTTCCGG
>JBEBVW010000015.1:0-25211 GCA_040392565.1 Aeromicrobium sp.
ATGGTCAGGCTCTTGCCGGTCGGTCGCGTCTGCGCGGCCGTGGCCTGGCTGTCGTCGGAAGTCCCGTTGGGACCGCTGACAATCTCCGTCATGTGCTGCTCCTGTGTGGTGGTGGGTGGTTAGTTCCAGGGTTCTGGGTAGTAGCCCAGAGAAGATGAGTAATCAGTTGGTGGGATGCGACTGATTGGCACGCTCTTCGGCCAATTCGCCATCGGCGCTAGCTGCCATCAGCGCTGCAACCTCGGCGGCAAAGTCGTCGACGGAATCGAATGACTTGTACACGCTGGCGAACCGCAGGTAAGCGACCTCATCAAGGCACTTCAACGGCTCAAGGATGGCCAAGCCGACATCGTGTGCTGGAATCTCCGCAGCACCCGAATCACGCAAGGCATCCTCAACCTGCTGGCCGAGTCTGGCCAGATCGTCATCAGATACGGGCCGGCCCTTGCAGGCTTTGCGGACACCAGCGACGGCCTTATCTCGGTTGAAAGGCTCGGTGGTTCCACTGCGCTTAGCGATCATCAACTGCATTTGCTCGATCGTGGTGAAGCGCTTTTCACAAGCTTGGCAGGAGCGACGACGACGAATTGCTCCGCCATCTTCAGCGACACGACTGTCGAGCACTTTGGTGTCTTCGTGCTTGCAGAACGGGCAGTGCATGTCTCCTCCTCCGGATTGTCGTGCTGGTCCGACGCCTACGCCGATCGATGTTTGCGGCCGATCCTGGGGACGAATCTGTGGATTCTGTGTGGATTCTGGCCAATTTCAGTGGGTAACCCCCATCTCGCTGTGTATCAAGATGTGGAAAACTACACCACTGTAACTACTACATCTAGTGTCACCTTACGCCGCCGAACTGCGCTGCGCAACAGCCTTCACCACGGGTCGGACACTTTCTTTTTCGCTTCAAGAATTCGCTGGTCACAGCGGTGCGAGAACCACACCAGTCACATTCGTCCCGCGTGTCGCGGCTCCACTACGACCCAAAACGACGAAGCCCGGGCACGCCCTGTTCCCCACAGGAAGTGACCCGGGCGCCGTCGCTCGAGGATCGCAATAGGCGCACGAGCGCCGACGCGAATGTGTCAGTAGACAGGTACGGCGATCTGCACGCCTGCGGTGACTGCAGAGGCGTTCGGCAGGGAGTTGAGCTGGACAATCTCATCGACCGTGTCGCGAATGTCGCCGTGAGGATTGGCGTCAGCAGCGATCTGCCACAGCGTCTCGCCCGCCATGACGGTGACCGTCCGGGTCTCTTGCTGAGCGCCGGACTCCCCCGAAGCCGCAACCGAGGGAACAAACACCAGAGCCAGCAGAGCCATGGCGATGAACGCGACGACGATAACGGCGATCTTGCCGCGCTTGGTGAGTTTCAGGGTGGGCGCTGCGGACTGGAACTGTGGGCCAGTGAAGGTGATGGTGCTCATGATGTCCTCCGTGGGGGAAGTTGAGGATGATTTGGTCTGGTGCGTTCGATCGACGGTGAGCTTCACTCGAGGTGTCATCCGATCAAGTTCTGCGAACAGACGTTCGATCGAACACATTTACGACTGTAGGTCATTGCTCTGACATTTGTCGAACACTTCTTCGATTCGGCGTGTCGAACACCGTTTCGATAGTCACTGTGCCGGGAGGGTCCGACAGAACCGCTCGGCGGCGTCGTCCCCGCACGGCTGGGTACGGTCAAGGCATGAAGGACGCCATAAAGGTCGTGCGGGCGGCGTGGAAGCACGCGTCCGAGCAAAACGCCGCGCTATTGGCGGCGGGTGTCGCTTTCTACGGCTTCTTATCGTTGTTTCCGGCCATGATCGCCGGAGTACTTGCCTATGGTCTGTTCACATCACCGCAGACAGTCGAACAACAAGCCAACCGGATCGCCGACGCTCTCCCCGCAGACGCAGCTTCGTTGATCAACGGGCAACTGCGGACGCTAACTGAGACCGGAAGTGGTTCGCTGGGCGCCGGACTTATCGTGGCGGTCGTCGTCGCCCTCTACGGCGCCTCGGGCGGGGTCGCCAATCTGCTGACCGCGCTTCGTCAGATCTACGGTCGAGCCGGTGGACCCAGCTTTCTGAAAGCAAAGGTTCAAGCGTTGAGCCTCACGGTGGCAGGGATCGCCGTTGCTCTCTTGCTGCTGTCGCTAGTTGCTGCGGCCCCTGCTGTCCTTGATGCGCTTTCGATCGACGGCTGGTTGCGCGCCGGAATTGAGTTCGGTCGGTGGGTTCTTGTCGCCGCGGCACTCGCCTCCAGCGTCGCGGTGCTGTTCCGCACTGCGAATCAGGGCGATCGTCGACGCAGCAGACTGGGTGTGGGGGTGGCCGTCGGACTGTGGATCGCCGTTTCTGTGGGGTTCAGCGTCTATGTCGACAACTTCGGTAGCTACGGCAAAACCTACGGCGCACTGGCCGGGGTGGCGGCGCTGCTGTTGTGGATGTGGGTAGGGCTGTACGCGCTGCTGCTGGGCGCGTCGGTCGAAACGGTCATCGAGAACGCCCGTGGTGAGCAGGGTGGCTCAGACGACTCGGCCGATCACGAAGGCGACGGCACCGACGACGACTAGGAGCAAGATCAGTCCGCTCACTAGTTCAACAGTTGGTCGGGCTCGCCCCGGAATCCCCTGCTTGTCTAAGTCAACTTCGAAGTCAGGCAAGAGCAGTTGCAGGTCCGCGTCGTCTGCATCGCTATACCCATACGAACTGAGCAGCCGGCGCGCGGCCGCCTCGATATCGCCCAGGTCGGCTGCACTCGTCTTGCCTACGCCCTGAACTTCGACAGCCCATTCAGGGCCTTCTTTGCGCCCGACTACGAGATAACTCACGGGCCCACCGTAGAGACTCGCACCAACGACACGCCATCGAACATATGTTTGATTTTGGGCCCCCATGCGGTTTAGAGTCGAAAACATGAGCGATCAGACCCAGACACCGGACGACGCTGAAGCCACCGTGGTTGAGATGCCCGATGGGCCGCGCGATGCCGCCACCGGCTTGACCAAGCGTCAGCGCCTGGTGCTGGAGTTTTTGCGCGAAGAGATCGAACGACGCGGGTACCCGCCCAGCATGCGCGAGATCGGTGACGCCGTCGGACTGTCGTCAGTTTCCTCCGTCGCTCACCAGTTGCGCACGCTTGAGGGCTTGGGATACGTCAAACGCGATCCGCATCGCCCCCGCGCCCTTGAAATCTTCCTGCCCGATGTCATGGCCGCCCGACGCTCCATCAGCAGCGGGGGTGAATCGGCGATCGACGAGACCGGAATCGGCGATGTCATGCCTAACGCCGTCAACGTTCCCGTCGTGGGTCGCATCGCAGCCGGTGGACCGATCCTGGCCGAAGAGCGAGTTGAAGACATCTTCCCGCTCCCCAAGAGCTTGGTAGGCGACGGCACCCTCTTCCTGCTTGAGGTCAGCGGCGACTCCATGATCGACGCCGCCATCTGCAGCGGCGACTACGTCGTGGTGCGCCAACAGCCCACGGCCGAGAACGGCGAGATCGTGGCAGCACTGCTCGATGGCGAGGCCACCGTCAAGACGTTCCAGCGCAAGGACGGCCAGGTGTGGCTGCTGCCGCACAACGCCGACTACTCCCCCATCGACGGCACCCACGCCACCATCATGGGCAAAGTCACCGCAGTTCTTCGTCGCGTCTGATCTACCTGCCAGACTGCTCAGGTGAGCGTTCTGGTCACCGGCGGTGCCGGATATATCGGTTCCCACGTCGTGCGGTCATTCGCGCTGGCCGGGATGGAGGCTGTCGTCATTGACGACCTCTCATCGGGTCATCGTGAGTTCGTTCCTGAGGCAGTTCCATTTATTAGCTGCAGCATCTTGGACACCGCTCAATTGGTTGATGTGATGCGTAAGCATCACGTCGAAGCGGTCGTGCACCTCGCTGGGTTCAAGTACGCCGGCGTCTCCGTGGACCGCCCACTTCACACCTATGAGCAGAACGTGCAAGGCACTGCGAGCCTGCTGTCGGCGATGGAGCAGGCTGGCGTGTCCGTCATGGTGTTCTCGTCGTCTGCCGCAGTGTTTGGCACTCCCGACGTCGATCTGGTGACCGAGCAGACGCCCACCGTGCCTGAATCGCCTTACGGCGAATCCAAGCTCATTGGCGAATGGCTGCTGCGCAGTACCTCGCGGGCCACTGGTCTTCGGCACACGTCATTGCGGTACTTCAATGTGGTCGGTTCCGCTGTGCCTGACCTTTACGACACCAGCCCACACAATCTGTTTCCGCTGGTCATCAAGGCTCTCAACGAGAACCGCACGCCCACCATCTTTGGCGACGATTACCCCACGCCCGACGGCACTTGTGTACGCGACTACATTCACGTGGCCGACCTTGCCGACGCCCACGTGGTGGCTACCAGCAAGCTCCTAGCTGGCGAGTCGCTTGAACCCGTCTACAACCTCGGCAGCGGCGACGGAGTTTCGGTGCGTCAGATCATGACTGCTGTCTCCGAAGTCACGGGTGTGGAGTTTGAGCCTGAAATCGCTCCCCGCCGCCCCGGCGATCCTGCCCGCATCGTGGCTACCGGAGAACTGGCCGCGCGCGACCTCGACTGGAGAATGCGCCACACCCTGGACGACATGGTCCGCAGCGCCTGGTCGGCCAATAATCCCCGCGATTTGTGACGAAGTCGTTCACGAACCGGCCTGGTCGTGAACGACTTCATCACAAATCGCGGGGTTCGTTGAGACGTTTGAGTGCGGCGAGGACCGTGTCGCGGTCGGTGGTGCGCCACATCGGGGGTAGCGAGGCGGCGAGGAAGCTGCCGTAGCGGGCTGTGACGAGGCGGGGATCGAGGATCGCCACCACACCTTTGTCTGTGCTGCGCCGGATCAAACGACCTGAGCCCTGGGCCAACAACAGAGCTGCGTGTGAAGCGGCAACTGACATGAAGCCGTTGCCGCCGCGCTTCTCGACCAGCCGTTGACGTGCACTCATCAACGGATCGTCCGGGCGTGGGAACGGCACTCTGTCGATGATGACGAGTTGGCAGGTATCGCCGGGGACATCAACGCCCTGCCACAAACTGAGGGTGCCGAACAGGCACGTCGACGGCTCCTCCACGAAGCGTCGGCTCAGCTCTGACAGTTGAGCATCGCCCTGGCACCAGATGTCGATGTCCGGGAGACGTTCACGCGCGTACTCGGCAGCAGTCTCGGCGGCTCGACGTGATGAGAACAGCCCGAGCGTGCGTCCCCCGGCGGCCTCAACCAATGCCGTGATCTCGTCGAGCTGTGCCGTTTCGAGTCCGTCACGGCCGGGCTGCGGCAAGTGCTTGGCGACATACAGCATTCCTTGCTTGCCGTAGTCGAATGGCGATCCAACATCGAGGCCAGTCCAGTCATCACTTCCTGGAGTTAGGCCAAGCGAGGCAGCTACGGGGTCGAATCCCCCGCCCAAGGTCAACGTCGCACTGGTGAGAACCACAGTCTTTTCTGCGAAGAGTTTGTCGCGCAGCGCCGCCGAAACATCGATGGGGGCGATGTGCAGCATTTTGTTGCCGCGGAAGTCGCTGAGCCACAGCACTTCTGTCTCACCGCAGGCCGCCATGCGTTCGGCGATCACCCGGATGTCTTCGACCATCGCTTGAGCCTGCTGCCGCGCTGCGTCCGGTTCCGAACTACCGCCTGAAGCTGGCTTCAACGCAGTGACGCATGAGCGTGCGGCATCACGGATTCCCTGCAGCGCTGTGCGCAGTGCATCGTCAATCACGTCGATGCGGCCTTCTTCGACACGGACGAGCAGGTTGGTGAGTTGGTCTCCGGCATCGGACAGATCGTCGACTTCGATGCCGTCGGCTTGGCTGCGAGCGCGCCGGGCCGCGCGAGCAACCATGTCGCCACTGAGTTCAGAGGTGGCTGCCTGGGTGACGCGAGCGGACAGTTCGTGCGCCTCATCAACCACCACGGCGTCGTACTCGGGCAACATCGGCACACCGTCGATGGCATCGATGGCCAGCATGGCGTGGTTGGTGACGATGAGCTGTGCGTGAGTCGCGTCCTCGCGAGCCAACTCGGCAAAGCATTCAGCTGCGTGGGCACACCGGGCCGCACCTAGACACTCACGGTGGTTGACGCTCACCTGCTTCCAAGCCAGCTCGGTGTGTGCTGGAGCGGCATCACGATCGCCGCTGTGACCACCTTCAGCTTGTTCTTCAGCCCACTCACGCAGCATGACCACTTCACCACCGAGCGACCCCTGCGGCACTTCGACCAGCGTGCCCTGATCGTCCGGCGCTCCTTCACGCACGCGATGCAGACACGCATAGTTGCCGCGGCCTTTGACGACTGCATGATGTGGCACTTTGCCGTCCATCGTCGCCCGGGCGGCATCTTTGAGTGCCGGAATGTCCCGTTCAACCAACTGGTGCTGCAACTGCAGCGTTGCCGTCGCAACCACCACGCGATCGCCATGCAACAAACTGGGCACGAGGTACCCCAACGACTTGCCGGTGCCGGTTCCGGCCTGCACCAGCAAATGCCGTTCATCGCTGAGGGCGTCGCGAACGGCTTCGGCCATCTGAATCTGTCCGGGACGATCCTGTCCGCCTACAGCTTCTACTGCGGCGTGCAGAACGTCGGACACGCTGGGATCGGCCATGCGCCGACCCTACTGACGGGGCGCGGATTCGGCATCAGCCGCATCCACAGTGAACGGCGCGAGTTCATTGGCCAGGCCGCCGTCGACCAACGCCACCAGGTGGGTGCCGTCGACCTCATGGCTCAGCGACTCGATCTCGCCCGTTTCATGAACCCGGTTCACCAGATCGCCGCGCGAATAAGGCAAGACCACGTCAACCCGCTCCGACGGGCGAGGCAGGTCGGCCTCAATGGCGAGGAGCAACTCGTCGATGCCTTCGCCGGTACGGGCGCTGACGACAACAGCGTGCTGTTCGTTGGCCAGTAGTTCTTGGATCACCAGCGGATCGGCAGCGTCCGATTTGTTGATGACGACGATCTCGGGGACGTTGAGCGCTCCGATCTCGGCAAACACCTCGCGCACTGCCCGCATTTGGCTCGCTGGGTCCGGATGAGATCCGTCGACGACATGCAGGATCAGATCAGATTCGGCGACTTCTTCCAGCGTTGACCGGAATGCCTCGACCAGTTGATGCGGTAGATGGCGGACGAAGCCGACGGTGTCGGACATCGTGTAGATACGCCCGTCGGAGGTCTGGGTGCGACGAATCGTGGGATCGAGGGTCGCAAACAACGCATCTTCAACCAGCACGCCAGCGTCGGTGAGGCGATTGAGCAGGCTGGATTTACCGGCGTTGGTGTAACCCGCAATCGACACAGCAGGAATGGCCCGAGATTGTCGCTGCTTCTTCTTGGTGTCGCGAGCGGTGACCATTTCGGCCAATTCGCGTCGCAGTTTGGACATCTTGGCTTGGATTCGACGCCGGTCGGTTTCCAGTTTGGTTTCACCTGGACCGCGGCCACCGATGCCTTCACCGCCCGCAGCGCGGCCGCCAGCCTGGCGCGAGAGGTTGCCGCCCCAACCACGCAGGCGCTGGGTCTGGTACTTCAACTGCGCCAATTCAACCTGAGCTTTACCTTCGCGGCTCTTGGCGTGTTGGGCGAAGATGTCGAGAATCAATGCCGTGCGATCAACGACCTTGACCTTGGTGCGATCTTCCAAATTGCGCAGTTGGCTGGGTGCCAGTTCGCCATCGCAGATGATGGTGTCGGCACCAGTCGCCTCCACGGCTGCGCGTAAATCGTCGACTTTGCCCCGACCAATGTAAGTGGCCGGATCGGGCTTTTGCCGCCGCTGCATCATGGCGTCGAGAACGTCTGAACCCGCGGTTTCTGCCAGCAGTTTCAGTTCCGCGAGCGAGTTTTCGGCATCGGCGATACTGCCGTCGGTCCATACGCCGACCAACACGACCCGTTCAAGCCGCAACTGGCGATACTCGACCTCGGTGATGTCCTCGAGTTCGGTACGCAGGCCAGCAACACGACGCAGCGAGTTACGTTCTTCGAGTTCCAGATCTTCCAGCGCACCCGCGGTTGTATCGGGTTCTGAGGTCACTGGAGCCACTCCATTTCGCCGCGGGCCACGATCTCGGCCGGACCGGCCAAGAGCAGTCGGTCGTCTTCGGTCCACGTGACGTGGACTGTGCCGCCCGGGACGTCGACGCGATACGTCACGGGGCGCGCTTCGGAATCGGCCAGTGCGGTTGCTGCACCGACAGCGCAGGCGCCGGTGCCGCATGAGCGGGTCTCACCTGAGCCGCGCTCGTGCACCCGCATTGCGACGTGCTGCGGTCCCCGGCGCACGACGAACTCAATATTGACGCCGTTGGGATACACCTCACGGTCGTATTCGGGTTCGACCAACAGTGCGCCGGCGTCGTCGAGGGTCTCGACGAAGGCCACCGCGTGCGGATTGCCAGTGCGGATGTCTTGGGCTTCCCACGTGCGACCGTCGACGGCGACCTTGCTGGTCTGCCTTACATCTGGCGAACCCATATCGACGACGAAGTTTTCTCCGTCGCGAGTAATGAGCTTGTCTCCGTCGCGCGTGCCGACGGTGACGGCTTGATCGGCGGGTACGAGGCCCTCGTCGAAGAGATGCTTGGCGAACACACGCACGCCGTTACCGCACATTTCGCTCACGGATCCGTCGGCGTTGCGGTAATCCATGAACCACTCGCCCGCCGACTCCATGCCCAGCGCGGACGATCTGATCACCCGCATCACACCATCTGCGCCGATGCCACGACGGCGATCGCACAACGCCGCGACGAACTGCGGGTCAAGGTCACCGTGGACCGACCCGTCGTGGTCGGGCAACAGCACAAAATCATTCTCCGTGCCATGCCCCTTAAGCCACTCAAACTTCACCATCCCAGTCTACGGCTCCCGCTGAGTGACACGAATTCGCAGGTTTTTGTCCCCATAAGCTGTAAAAACGTGACACTCAGCGGGGATTAGAGCCAGTGGATGCGGGGGTCTTGGCGGAAGAGGCGTTCTTGGCGGCGGGCGAACTTGCGCGTGGCGATGACGGTGTCCTCTTTGGCTTGAGCTTCGGAGATTTCACCGCGCAGGAACGCGAGCACCTGTTGGTAGCCGATCGCACGGCTGGCGGTGTCACCTTGCTCGATGCCTTGTTCGCGCAGACCTCGAACTTCATCGACTAGGCCGGCTGCCCACATGCGGTCGACTCGCTCGCTCAACCGGTCGTTGAGGACTTCACGGTCCACGGCCAGTCCGAGCATCGTGAGGTGCGAGTAGATCGACACATGTGGCGGCATCGTGGCGATGAACGGCTGACCGGTGATCTCAATGACTTCCAAAGCGCGCACCAATCGACGGCCGTTGGTCGGCAGAATCTCCGCGGCGGCGACAGGATCGCGTTCTGCCAGCAGCGCGTGCAGCCGTTCAGGCCCGCCACGATCCAGTAGTGACTGCCAGCGGGCCCGCACTGCAGGTTCGGTTCCGGGAAAGTCCAGTGGGTCCAGAACCGCACGAACGTAGAGTGACGATCCGCCCACCAGCACTGGGGTCACGCCACGCGCATGGCATTCAGCGATGGCGGCGCGCGCATCTCGCTGAAACGCTGCGACGCTCGCCGGCTGAGTCACGTCAAGGACATCGAATAGGTGGTGCGGCACGCCAGAACGTTCGGACGCGGTCGGTTTCGCGGTGCCTACATCCATCCCGCGATAGAGCTGATATGCGTCACCGTTGATGATTTCGCCGCCCAACCCGCGAGCGATCTCAACGCCGAGCGCCGACTTTCCCGACGCGGTCGGACCGATGACGACGACCACATGTTTGGCGGTCACGATGTGGTCAGACGTCGTCATGCCTGCAGTCTCGCAGTAACGTGGCCCTGACCGGAGGCCACCCAGGCCACCCCGCAGTAGGAGGAGCTGATCATGGGATTCCTCGATCGTTTCAAGAAGCAGTCCGCTGACCTCAAGGACAAGGCCGCCGATATCGCCGCATCGCAGGGCGACAAGATCGACGCTGGCATCGACAAGGCTGCTGACCTGGCGAACAAGGCCACCAAGGGCAAGTTCGACGGCCAGATCGACGCTGCAGCAGACAAGGCGAAGGACGCCGCCGACAAGTTGGCCGACGGCGCCGACGACGCCAAGGCCTGACGTTTAGCGCTGGGTCAACTGCCAATCGGCGACCCAGTATCGAACGCCGAAAGGCGCCTCGTCGCTGCGCAACCGCGCAGCGATGTGGGCGCCTTTCGTCATGTCACCCATCAGTTGCAGCGGAGCGATCCCCGTTCCCTCCCACTCCGCAGCTTCATCGACGTCAAGATCAGCAAGTGCCTGCGCATCGCCGGTCGCCAACGCGCCTGCGATCACCTCAGCGACTTTGGCCGCACGCGGGTCACCGTGGGTTGGCGCTGAGACTCCGACCAACGTGTCCGAATCGGCCATGACCAGCAGCGCTTCGCCGTGACCGAGTTGCGGACGCGAGGATGAATACAGTCGCGGACCTGTCCATTCAGCTTGATCTAGCAACCATGCGGCCACCGTGTACGCGGCTGGCAGGGCGGTCACGTTCGGTCCACCTGCTGCAAACGGCACACCGAAGCCGGCGAATGTTCCGCCGCCCGATTCATCGACGTTGACCAGAACTTCCCTCGGACCGATCACAACGATTCGTTCGGGTCGAGCCGCGATGAGCGTCTGGACTGCCGCGGCCGCGGATGCGCGAATCTCGACCATCTCCGGCAACCCCACCCCGACCTCGGGCACTAAGGCAGGCGCGGGCGGACACACAGCCGCAGCGACGATCACGCTCTAGGCCTGAGCCTTCGCAGCGGCCTTGGCGGCTTTCTTGAAGTCGCGGACTTTCTGGAGCGAGTCCGGGTCGACGACGTCGGCTACCGAGCGGAAGCCCTTCTTGCCGTAGTCGCCGACCACCGTGGTCCAGCCCCGGGGTTTGACGTCCAACTGCTTGGCTAGCAGGGAGACGAAGATCTTGGCCTTTTGTTCACCGAATCCGGGCAGTGCCTTGACTCGAGCAAAGAGCGCTTCGCCCGTTTTGGCCTCACTCCAGATGCGAGTCGCGTCGCCGTCGTACTCGTCGACGATGTGACGTGCCAACTCCTGCAAACGGCCAGCCATCGAGCGTCCATACCGATGGATCGCTGGAGGCGTCGAGCACAACTCGGCGAATGCCTCTGGTTCAGCCTCGGCAATTGCAGCAGGGTCAAAGTTGCCGAACCGCTCCAGCACCTTCCACGGGCCGCGAAACGCGTGCTCCATTGGATACTGCTGATCGAGCATCATGCCCGCCACCAGCGCAAATGGGTGCTCATTCAGCACGGCGTCGGCTTGCGGATCCTGAGCGATCTGAAGACTCATGGCTCCATCCTCCCACCGACTCCCCACAGGTCAGATGAGGAACCGGAACACGGGGCTGGTGCTGTCGATCTTGATGATGTGTGGGGGTGCTTCGTCCATGCGCGCGATGAGACTGGCGAGGTCTTCGGCTCGCGCCAGTTCGATGCCCACCAGCGCCGGCCCCGTCTCACGGTTGCTGCGCTTGACGTACTCGAACAACGTGATGTCGTCGTCGGGGCCGAGTACTTCGTCGAGGAAATGGCGCAGCGCGCCCGGTTCTTGAGGAAAGTCGACGAGGAAGTAGTGCTTGCGCCCCTCATGAACCAACGCGCGCTCGACCACTTCTGCGTAGCGACTGACGTCGTTGTTTCCACCAGACAGGACGCACAGCACGGTTTGTCCCGGTTCAACGGTGATAGATCCACTGACCAACGCTGCGGAAGCCAATGCTCCCGCGGGCTCGGCGATGATGCCGTCGGATTGATACAGCGACAGCATCTCGCTGCACACCGATCCCTCGGGTTCGGCGACAAACTCAATGGCGGCGTCGCCGATCACTTCCACTGTCCGGTCGCCCGCACGACGCACCGCAGCACCGTCGACGAAGGTGTCGATCTCATCAAGCACCACGGGAGCCCCCGCTGCGACAGCCGCAGCAACACTTGCCGCGCCTGCCGGTTCGACCCCGATGATGCGCACGCTGGGGCGATGGACCCGCAGCCAAGCGACCGTTCCAGCGATGAGTCCACCGCCACCGACCGGAACAATGACAACGTCAGGCGTGCTGCCGAGTTGTTCGATCGCCTCGCGGATCACGGTGCCCTGTCCAGCGATGACAGCTTCGTGGTCGAATGCCGGCACGAGGAGGGCGCCAGTCCGCTCCGATTCGGCAACCGCCGCCGCTGAAACTTCGTCGTAAGTCTCTGCACCGATGACGATCTCGATCATGTCGCCGCCGATGTCGACAATGCGTTCGCGCTTCTGCCGCGGCGTCACGCTTGGCAGGTGAATTCGACCGCGAATGCCCAACCGAGCGCACGCGAACGCCACGCCCTGTGCGTGATTTCCTGCGCTGGCGGTCACCACTCCCCTGGCACGTTGATCGGCATCAAGTTGTGACATGAAGTTGTAGGCGCCGCGCGCCTTATAGGAACGGACAGGCTGCAAGTCTTCGCGTTTGAACCACACCTGGGCACCGGTGATCTGAGATAACCGCGCATTCGCTTCAAGCGGCGTGCGAGCAATTACGCCGGCCAACCGCGTGGCTGCCTGCTCGATCATGTTCGCGACAGCGTCGTCAGCCACCTGTCGCCTCCTGTTCCCTGTCGTCCACCAGCCCGCGGGGCCATGGATCAGCCTATCGGCGCCGCTCGCCACTCATAGACACGGCAGGATGTGCACATGTCGAACTTGTCCGCAGGCGGACCGCCGAAGCTGACCCAGCCCCAGCGCACCCTCTGGATCGCGATCGGGGCGGTGGCCGTCGCTGGAGTGGTCGCGATCGCAGGCTTCGTCTGGGCCGTTGCTACTTTCGATGACTCTGACGGCACATTCGTGACTTTCGGCGAGGACTACTACACCGATGAGAATGACTTCTATGTCACCGGTGAGATCTCCGACAAGGTGACGGACCTGTGCGGTGAGGTCGAAGAAGCCGCAGGCGCGGTGCAGTTGTTCTCCTCACCCGCCCAGGGAAGTCGGGAGCTTCAGATGCTGGCCACTGCCCTGGAGGAGCTTTCTGTTGCCATCGGGGACGAGGCATCAAGCGAAAACGTTCAGGCGCTGGCAGCAGACTGGCAGTTCCTCGCCGATGGCGTCATTGACTACGCCACCGCGTTGGATGCCGGCGAGACACCAGAGATCGACCTGTATGACGGCACTACATGGGTTCCTGATCGCATCGACTGGAGCAACGAAGCCTGCTACACACCTGGGCTCGTGGAAGCGCTGGGCGCACCGATGGAACGCCTCCAGGGCTACGGGGACTGACGTAGGTCAGGTCACCGGTTCAGTCACCGACAACAGCACAGCTGGCAACGTACGGCGCAAGAGATCTCGATCAATGTCGCGGCGTTCGATAAGAGACTCGCGCAGCGCGGTGTCGTAGGTGCCCATCAAGATTGTCGCTGCGTGATCGAGGTCGATCGTCAACTTCAGCCCGAACTGCGCCAGCACTGCCTGGATCAGAAGCGCTACCTGGTCCTTGACTTCACGCCAAGCGTCGTTGAAGGCCCGGCCGACTTCGTCATCACGGACGCCGCGTAGTTCGAACTCGGTGTGCGCGAGGTACCAGTCGCGATCCTGAGGCTGGAGCACCATGAAGCGTTCCATGATGGTTCCGATGACATCGGTAAGGCCTTCGCCCACAAGATCGGCGGGATCTGCTGCTTCTCGCATGCGTGCCAGCATCTGTTCGCGCTCGCGCTCGAACAGCGCCATCACCAGATCGTCTTTGCTGGAGAAGTTGGAGTAGAACGCACCGCGCGTGTAGCCAGCTTGCTCGCAGATGTGCTCAACCGAGGCGCCTTGAATTCCTTCCCGCGCGAGCACTACACCTGCTGCGTCGAGCATGCGCTCGCGAGTGGTTTCTCTGCTACGAACTGCGGGCCGTTCCTGGTCAATTCCAGACGTCATCGGTACCTCCTTACGTGACCTAGACTACACCGCTCGATACATTGACGTATCCAATACAGAAACGTATCGTCGCAGTTGTGTCAACTCTTCTCTACTCACTCGGCCGTTGGTGCTACCGCCATCACCGACGCGTCGTCGCCGCCTGGGTCGCGCTGATTATCGCCCTGGGCGTGCTCGCTGTCGGCTTCGGCAACGGCACTCGCAATGAGTTCGAGATCCCCGGCACCGAATCCCAGGACGCGATTGATCACCTGGCGCGCACCTTCCCCGAAGTCAGCGGCGCCGGCGCTGTCCTCTTGGTCGTCGCACCCGAGAAGTCCCCCTCGATTGACTCAGCGCAGACCCGCGGGCTGGTCAAAGACGTTGTTGCAGACATCGAGCAGATGCCCGGCGTCTCCGACGTCGTCTCCCCCTTCGCTAAGGGCAACACCATCGGCATCTCGGGCGATCAGCGCGCAGCGCAAGTCCTGGTCTCCTACGACCGTCAGCTCGAAGACGTTGAACCCGGCGCCCAGAAGAAGTTGCAGGCCGCCGCTGAACGACTCGACGACGCCGGTTACCAAACAGCCTGGGGCGGTGACCTATTCACGATTACCGGACCACAGCTTTCGATCATCGAAATCTTCGGCGTGATCTTGGCGTTCGTCGTGCTCTACCTGATGTTCCGGTCGCTGCGGGCTGCCATGATCCCGATCGTCACAGCGTTGGTCGGCGTGATCGTCAGCGTCGAGCTGGCGACGGTTGCGACCGCCATCGTGGTGATGCCCAGCACGGCGCCCCTGATGGCCATGATGATCGGTCTCGCCGTCGGAATCGACTATGCCCTGTTCATCGTGTCCCGCCACCGCGAGCAACTGTTCAACGGAATCGAAGCAGAAGAATCGGCGGCTCGAGCAACCGCGACGTCTGGTTCGGCTGTTGTGTTTGCCGGGCTCACCGTGGTGATCGCGCTGGTCGGGCTGGCCATCGCGCGCATCCCGTTCCTGACAGTTATCGGCGTCTCAGCCGCAGCCGCAGTGATTGTGTCGGTGGTCGTTGCGCTCACGCTGCTGCCGGCCATGCTCGGCCGGGCCGGCGAACGCCTCAAGCCCACAGCAGACGAACCGCCCGGTGCGCTCTCCCGCCGCTGGGTCAAGGCCGTCATCAAGTACCCCAAGATCGCGATCGCCGTCATCGTCGTCGGCCTGGCGATCTTGACGATCCCCGCCCAAGATCTTCGCCTCGCACTGCCGACCAACGGCTCGGCACCACACGGCAGCAGCCAACGCCTGGCCTTTGAGTTGCTCGACGAACATTTCGGCCCCGGCTACAACGGCCCACTCCTGGTGACTGCAGACATCATCACCTCAACCGACCCGCTCGGCCTCGTCGAGGACATCAAATCCGATATCGAGCAGGTCGACGGAGTTGCAGCAATAGGTCTGGCAACCCCCAACCGCACTGCAGACACCGCGATCTGGCAGGTCATCCCGTCATCGGGCCCTTCAGACGAGGCCACCCACGACCTAGTCGACGAGATCCGTGGGATGGCACCGAAGTGGAAAGACGAACACGGAATCGACGTCAAGATCACCGGCCTCACTGCCGGTGGCATCGACGTATCCGATCAGTTGACTAAGGCGCTACTCCCCTTCGGCCTGGCTGTCGTGGGCCTTTCGGTGTTGCTGCTGATGATCGTGTTCCGCACCATCGTTGTGCCGCTCAAAGCCACATTGGGCTTCCTTCTATCAACAGGTGCGGCGTTCGGCGCCGTGGTTGCGGTGTTCCAATGGGGCTGGCTTGGCCCGATGGTGAATCTCGATCAGCCCGGCCCTCTCATGAGCTTTCTTCCGATCATGGTGATCGCCGTACTCTTCGGCCTCTCCATGGACTACGAGGTCTTCTTGATGTCGCGCATGAAGGAGGAGTACGTCCAGTTCGGCGACCCGCACAAGGCCATCGTCGACGGCTTCGTCGGCAGCTCTCGCGTCGTCACCGCAGCTGCAGTGATCATGCTCGCCGTTTTCGCCGCTTTCGTCCCCGAGGGCGACCCCGGCGTGCGCCCTATCGCCTTCGCTCTGGCCATCGGTGTATTCGTTGACGCTTTCTTGATCCGCATGCTTTTCGCTCCGGCCGTCCTGGAGCTGTTCGGCGCCCAGTCGTGGGTGTTGCCCAAGCGACTCGAAAAGGTCATGCCGCACTTGGACGTTGAGGGAGAAGCGCTCCATCAGCGCGTTGCTTTGCAGTCGTGGCCCGAGCCAAACTCCGATGCAGCGGTGACCGCGGCTGGCCTCACCAGCGAAACGCCCGAAGGACCTGTCTTCAACGACGTCAACATTGCACTGCCAGCCGGAGAGTGGCTGGTGGTCCACGGCCCCAGCGGATCAGGCAAGACTGCACTGCTGCTGACCATTGCTGGACGCATGGGATTTGGCTCCGGTCGACTCCGCGTTGCAGGACATCTCCTTCCCCAAGAATCACGCGCAGCACGCAAAGCGGTTGCCCTAGGTGAGTTCCGTTCGATCAACGACCTTGAAGAGAATCTGACGGTCGATCAACACATCGCAGAGCGGTTCTCGATCCGCCGCTTCGGACTGTGGGTCAACCGGTCGAAAATCGCACCCGTGCGCGGCCGATGGAACGACGCGTTGTCGGCGGCTGCGGCCGATCACGGCCTCGTGCACGATCCGATCCCTGGCTCAACGCTCGTCGATGCGTTGACGCCTCTCGAACGCAAGACCCTCGCCGTCGCGCTCACGCTGATCGATGAGCCTGAGCTCATTGTTGTCGACGACATCGACAGCGTCCGGTCCCAAGAAAATATCGAGCTGTTCTGGTCGACGCTGCGCCATCTGCTGGCCGACACTGGCATTGCGTTGGTGGCGAGCGTCCAGTCCTCAACATCAGCACCCCTCCCCACGACTGTGGACGGCCCCGGCCGCGTTCACCTGCTCGAACTCAACACGTCCCGCACCCTCAACGAGTTGATGCTCTGATGATTCCTGCACCCGCGCTCCCCTGGTTCGAACTGGCTCGCTTCCGCCGTAGTCGGCTGACCCGCATCGCGATCGTCGCGGTGTCCGTCGTGCCGCTGCTCTATGGCGCGCTATACATCTGGGCCAACATCAACCCCACCGGCCATTTGGACCGTGTCACCGCGGCGATTGTCAACGATGATCAAGTCATCGAGGTCGAAGGGCGGGATGGGAACAAACAACCGGTCGCTATCGGCCGAGTGTTGGCAGCGAATCTGATCGGCAACGACGACAAGAACAACTACGACTGGCGCCTCACCGACGCTCGGGACGCCTCTCAGGGGCTTTCCGACGGACGGTACAAAGCGGTCCTCCGCATTCCGAAGGACCTGTCGAAGGCGGCAACGTCGACGTCGGGCGATCCGGCCAAGGCCGTGCAGGGCAAGCTTGAACTTCAGACCAACGACACGGTCAACTACGTCAACGGTCAGATCGCGCAAACCATCTTGGGCGCCGCGAAAGATGCACTGAACGCCCAAGTCACCGAGACGTACTTGGACAACATCTATCTCGGCTTTGGCGACATCAAGTTGGCGCTGGACGAAGCGGCCGACGGCGCCGGACAACTCGGCAAGGGCGCAGCCCAACTGGCCGACGGCGCCGGTCAACTCGATGCCGGCGCTGACCAACTTGCTGGTGGTCTGTCCACGTTGAAGGACAAGACCTCGACGCTGCCGCGCGACACTCGCAAGCTCGCTGACGGATCGCAACAGGTTGCTGACGGAACGGGGCAGTTGAATGCCACGATCCGCCAGATCACTACGGCAATCCTGGACGCGACAGCGAACGCCAATCAGGACATCGACAACCTCGCCGCCGATCTCAACCAGCTCGCCTCAGCGTGTGAGGCCGATCCCCCGGCCGGCGTCGACTGTGCGGCATTGCGCGACGCAGCGGGACGCGCTGGTGAGTTGAAGGACTTCGTCGGTGACGCGCGCGGTGACGTCGACAAGATGCGCTCGCAGTCCCAACAGTTGGCTGATGGCGCTAGCCAAGTTGCCGCTGCGAACGACAAATTAGCCGACAGCATGCCCGCGCTGACTGGCGCGATCGGCCAGGCATCAAGCGGCGCCGCGAAACTGGCATCGGCCACCGGTCGGCTCGCCGACGGGGCAAACCAACTCGCCGATGGTGCATTCAAACTGCAGTCGGGTCTCACCGACGGCAGCAATGAGGTGCCCGACTATTCCAAGAGTGAACGTGAGAAGTTGTCGAAAGCCGCCGCGACACCGGTGGCCGAAGCAGCCGAACGCCTCAACAAGGTCGACAGCTACGGTTCCGCTCTCGCCCCGTACTTCATGGCGCTGGCACTGTGGGTCGGCGGCATGGCTATCTACCTCCTGCTGCGCCCTTTCTCAGCGCGCGCGATCGCATCGACGGCCGGGTCTGTACGCACCGCTCTCGCTGGCTTTGTCCCGGGCCTCGCGATCTCGGCAGTCCAGTCGTTGCTCCTCGTTGGCGTCGTCGTATGGGGCCTTGGCATCGACGCGCAGCGGCCTGTCTTGATGGTGACGGCAGCATTGGTCACCGGTGCCGTGTTCACCGCAATGAACCAGTCATTTATCGCTTTGTTCGGGCCGGCCGGTCGTTTCATGGCGATCGTGTTTGTGTGCCTGCAGTTGACCTCGGCTGGCGGCACGTACCCGATCGAAACCTCGCCAGGCTTCTTCAACGCACTGCACACGATCATGCCGATGACCTACGTGGTCGACCTGTTCCGTGCAGCCACCACCGGCGGCGACACAGCAGTCGCACGTGACTTCGCTGTGCTTGTGGTCTTTACTCTGGGCTCGTTGCTCGTTACGGCCTTCGCTGCAAGCCGGCGCCAGAAGGTCACAATCAGCCGGTTGCACCCGACGCTCGTGGTCTAGACGCCGCAGGCAGGGGCGCCCAAGTCGGGCAATGGAGCAGGGACGCCAATGGTCGGCATGCCGAGGGATACGCCCGGAGTCGCAACGTCAGCGCGTCCCTGGCGCTTTTCCCACGCATCACCGGCGGCAGTGGCCCGATAGGACAGAACGGGATCGTCGCTGACGAGGTGATGCGGTGCGCCGTGGGTAATTCGCACTTCAACCATGTCGCCGGGACGAATCGGGTGATCCCCCGGCACGAAATGCACCAGACGGTTGTCGCGAGCACGACCGGTCATGCGCTGAGTCTCGGCGTCCTTGCGGCCACCGGCGTGCGTCTTGTCGGCCACCAACAGTTCGACGGTCTGCCCTTCGAGCTTCTGGTTCTCTTCGTATGAGATCTGGTCAAGCAACTCGGCCAAACGGTCGTACCGCGCCTGCACCACTTCTTTGGGAAGCTGGTCCGGCAAGTCAGCAGCTGGCGTGCCTGGGCGCTGGGAGTACTGGAAAGTAAAGGCGCTGGTAAATCGCGCTTCGCGAACGACCTGCATGGTCTGGTCGAAGTCTTCTTCGGTCTCACCAGGGAAACCGACGATGATGTCGGTGGTGATGGCCGCGTCGGGCATCGCAGCCCGTACACGTTCGATGATGCCGAGGTACTTCTCCCGGCGGTACGACCGGCGCATTGCCTTGAGGACGACGTCGGAACCGGACTGCAAAGGCATGTGCAATTGCGGCATCACGTTGGGCGTCTCGGCCATCGCCGCGATCACGTCGTCGGTGAAGTCTTTGGGATGTGGGCTGGTGAAGCGAACTCGCTCAAGCCCCTCGATTTGGCCACACGCACGCAGCAGCTTGGCAAAAGCTCCCTTGTCGCCGAACTCGACGCCGTAGGAGTTCACGTTCTGGCCGAGCAAGGTAACTTCGACGACGCCGTCGGCCACGAGTGCCTCAACCTCCGCGAGAATCTCGCCGGGGCGACGGTCCTTCTCCTTGCCGCGCAAGCTCGGGACGATGCAGAACGTGCAGGTGTTGTTGCAGCCAACGCTGATGGACACCCAAGCCGCAAACACTGAGTCACGCTTGGTGGGCAGCGTGGACGGGAACACCTCGAGCGACTCGAGGATTTCTACCTGGGCTTCTTGTTGGATACGCGCGCGCTCCAACAACACCGGCAGCGAACCAATGTTGTGAGTGCCAAACACCACGTCGACCCAGGGGGCACGCTTGGTGATGGTGTCGCGATCCTTCTGGGCCAGGCAGCCACCTACAGCGATCTGCAGATCAGGCTTCTCGACTTTCAGCTTTCGAATCTGGCCTAGGTTCCCGTACAACTTGTTATCAGCGTTCTCGCGCACGGCGCAGGTATTGAACACGACCAGGTCGGGGGTTTCGGACTCCGCCGGTGCGTAGCCCGCGGTTTCCAGCAGGCCCGACAGTCGTTCGCTGTCGTGCACATTCATCTGACACCCGTAGGTGCGTACCTGATAGGTCTTCGCCGGAGGCGTAATTGCAGCAGTCATCGCGACTCAAGGATACGAGTTGCCAGTCAGGTCCACGACGGCAGCGATCAATGGCGCTTGCATTCTGTGATCCAGATCACGATAGGTTGAAGCATGGCCAGTCCTCCGATGGTGAAGTTGCAGGGTGTCCAGAAGTACTTCGGCGCCGTGCAAGCTCTGACCGACATCAACCTTGACGTCGCGTCTGGCGAGGTCGTCGTGGTGATCGGCCCCTCTGGTTCGGGTAAGTCAACGTTGTGCCGCACCATCAACCGCCTCGAAACGATCAGCGAGGGAAGTATTGAGGTCGACGGCATCCTGCTTCCCGAAGAAGGCAAGGGGCTCGCAGCCTTGCGCGCAGACGTGGGCATGGTGTTTCAGTCCTTCAACCTCTTCGCGCACAAGACGGTGCTGGAAAACGTCACGCTGGGACCCATCAAGGTGCGTGGCGCCAAGAAGGCCGATGCCGAGAAACGAGCCCACGAACTACTTGAGCGCGTCGGAGTCGACGGCCACGCCCACAAACTTCCCGCCCAGTTGTCGGGCGGCCAGCAGCAGCGTGTCGCCATCGCCCGCGCACTCGCGATGGATCCCAAAGTCATGCTGTTTGACGAGCCGACGTCGGCTCTTGATCCAGAAATGATCAAAGAGGTGCTGGACACCATGGTTGACCTCGCCAAAGGCGGGATGACCATGGTCGTCGTCACTCACGAGATGGGCTTCGCGCGCACGGCCGCCGACCGTGTCATCTTCATGGCCGACGGCCGCATCATCGAGGAGAACACCCCCGAAGCGTTCTTCAGCGCCCCGAGCACCGACCGAGCGCGGGACTTCCTCAGCAAGATCATCAAGCACTGACCGAACCCTCATGAGGAATCAACGGAAGGAAGCACGATGAAGATCTCCAGTACAAGGTGGGCAGCGCTGGCTGCAGCCGCGGTGCTCGCCGTCAGCGGATGCGGCAACGCCGGTTCTGACGACGAGTCCGGCAAGGACGTCAAGGCCGAAGATGTCTCGTTCGACGCGGGCACCCGCATGGCCGAGATTCAGGAGCAAGGCACCGTCAAGATCGGCGTCAAATTTGATCAGCCCGGTATCGGTTTTAAGGGCGCCACCCAAAAGGTGCCGTCTGGCTTCGACCCAGAAATGGGCAAGATCATCGCCTCCAAGTTGGGCCTTGAAACATCAGACATTGAGTGGGTCGAAACGATTTCGGCCAACCGCGAGCCTTTCCTTGAGGCCGGAACTGTCGACTTCGTGATCGCGTCCTACTCGATCACCGACGAACGGCGCAAGATCGTTGGTCAGGCTGGTCCGTACTACGTCACCGGCCAGAGCCTCTTGGTCGCCAAGTCCGACGACAGCATCAAGTCAGCCGACGATCTCGACGGCAAGAAGGTGTGCTCGGTCACCGGCTCGACGTCCATCAAGACAGTCGAAGAGAAGTACGGCGCCAAGCCGGCACCGTTCGACACCTACTCCGAATGCGTTGACCAGTTGCTCGCTGGTTCGGTTGACGCCGTCACCACAGATGCGGCCATCCTGCTCGGTTATGCCGCAGAGCATCCCGATGACCTCAAGGTCGTGGGCGAGCCCTTCTCTGAAGAGCGCTACGGCATCGGCTACGGCAAGGACCATCCCGAGCTTTGCAAGTTCATCAACGATTCGCTGACTGCAGCGTTCGATGACGGCAGCTGGAAGGCAGCATTCGATTCCACGCTGGGCAAGGGTGGAGGCGAGGCCGGCACGCCGCCGGCGCTCGACCCCTGCGCCTAATCGGATTGGCGGGGTCGGTCCATCGACCGGCCCCGCCTACCCGCTGCAGCACATTGACCAACGGATGGAGGTGACGTGATGACCGTATTTTTCGACAACTTTGACCTGTTCCTTCGCGGCTTCGCCGAGACCGCCAAACTGCTGGTTGCTGCGGGAGCCCTAGCAATGGTTCTCGGCACGCTAATCGCTGTCACCCGCGTCAGCCCGGTGAAAGCGTTGCGGGTCGTCGGCACCACCTACGTCTCGTTGGTGCGCAACACACCACTGTTGATGCTGATCCTGCTCACCTACTACGGGATGCCACGGCTGGGCATCGACTTCGGATTCTTCGGCAACATCACGCTAGCGATGGGCGTATACACGTCGGCGTTTATTGCCGAGGCTCTCCGATCAGGAGTCAACGGCGTTCCTCTTGGCCAGGCCGAGGCTGCGCGCGCCATCGGAATGCCGTTTGGCCTGACTATGACCCAGGTGGTGCTCCCCCAAGCATTTCGCCTCGTTGTCCCACCACTAGTCAGCCAACTGATCGCCCTGACCAAGAACACATCGCTTGCTGCGACTTTCGGCATTGCCGAGGCGACGTTCCGGCTCAACGGAATGCTGCGTGACTACGCCTCAGAGCGGTGGGTCATTTTCGCCGGGTACGCCGCCGGATACATCGTGATCGTGGCGGTGCTGTCGTCCATTGCGATCTATCTTGAGCGCCGTTGGAAGGTCAGCCGATGAGTAGCCCGACCGTTCTGTTCGATGCGCCCGGCCCGAAGGCGCGGCGGCGTCACCGCATGATCTCGATCTTCACTGTCATCGCACTTCTGGCGTTTCTCGCCGTCGTGATCTGGCGCTTCAACGAGACCGGCCAACTGGAGTACGCGCTCTGGGAACCGTTCGTCACTCCGGCATATATGGAACTCATCGGCCAGGCGACTCTCGACACGTTGCGAACTGCCGCGGTGGCCATAGTTGGTGCCGTCGCATTCGGAGTCATCTTCGCCACCGGGAAACTGTCGAGTCACCGCATTGCGCGGTGGCCCTCATGGCTGGTGGTGGAGTTCTTCCGCGCCGTTCCCCTGCTGATGCTGATCTTCTTCATTTGGTCGCTCTACGGCTTCAAGAATGGGATTCTGATTCCGCTGATCTTGGGGCTCATCCTCTACAACGGATCGGTCCTCGCCGAGGTATTCCGCGCTGGCATGAATGCAGTTCCCACGGGACAGGTCGAGGCGGCGTACGCAATCGGCATGCGAAAAAACGCGGTCATGCGACTCATTCAGTTCCCACAGGCCGTCAAAGTCATGCTTCCGGCCATCGTGAGTCAATGTGTCGTGACGCTAAAAGACACGAGTTTGGGCTACTACATTCTGGCCCCCGGACTTACCGTCGCTGGCCGAGCAATCTGGCGCGAGTACGACAACAGGCTGCAGACGGCCTTAGTGCTGGCCGCGATCTACATTCTGCTCAATCTGCTACTGACCTGGGTTGCTCGGATGCTGGAGCGGCGACTCAACCGGTCAGAAGCCAACGCCGCCCGCGCCGTGAATGAGGCAGCGCGAGCAGCTCGCGCCTAGCGCGTGTCGGGCCTACTTCTTGGGCGTGACCCACAGGTGGATGGTGCCCTGCACCGTGACCGTGCCGTCCTTGGTCACAGCCTTGACCTTGACCGGCACTTCGGGCGCATTTGCCCAATCAGCTTCGGTGGTCTCGGCTGTGCAGGTGAGATCGCTGGTGGACTTCGCCAGGTACTCCACGTCCATGCCCTTGGGAAGCCATCGCATATCCGACGGGCAGGTTGCTTCGGCGAGCAAGCCCATGGCCGCTTCCAGACCATTGCAGGCCGCGATGGCGTGGACTGTGCCGATGTGATTCTGCGTCGACCGGCGCTTGGGCACGACGACGACACCACGGTGGGGAGCCATGTCCTTGACCGCGATGTGAGCCGAAGCAAAGTACGGCGCCTTCTGAGCAAAGGCGATAGAGAACAGACGCTTGCCTTGAGGCAGCGCCGTTACCTTCTTGTACAGGTCGAATGTCGAGGCCATGCCACTAGGTTACTCACAAGTAATACCGTTTGACCAGCAGGTTTTAGTCACATCGAATCGAGAGGTTCGGCTTGCGCGCCAAGTTCTGCGCGCACCACGTCAAAGGCCATACCGGGCGAATAGCCCTTGCGGGCCAGCATTCCGACGAGCCGGCGCGTACGCACTTGATCGTCGAGGCCGGTCATCGAACGCAGTTTCACTTGGACTAATCGATGCGCAGCCTGGCGTTCGCTATCGGGGTCGATCTCGGCGAGCGCTTCGCGAGCAATGTCGTCGTCGATGCCCTTGCGCTTGAGTTCCATGGCGAGTGCGCGCGAGGCTAGTCCCCTGCCGCGCTGACGGCCGTCGATCCAGGATCGGGCAAATGCTGCATCGTCAATGAGCCCGGCTTGCTCGAATCGATCGAGCACCTCGGCGGCAATCTGGGCAGGCACCTGCTTCTTGGCGAGTGCCTGCTCCAGATCTGACCGGCTACGAGGACTTGCTGCCAACCGGTCGTAGACGATCTTCTTGGCTGCGGCGTACGCAGCCGCAGGATCGATATCGTCGTCGACCGGTTCGGTGGTCATCGACTCAGAAATCGATGTCTGTCGGCGTCTCACCCACAGCAATAGCGGGATCGTCGTCGGCTTGCTCAACGGCTTCAACACCGATTCCCAGATGCGCCTTGATACGGGCATCGAGTTCCTCAGCCAGATCAGGGTTATCGCGCAAGAACTGGCGGGCGTTCTCCTTGCCCTGACCGAGCTGATCGCCTTCGTAGGTGTACCAAGCGCCTGCCTTACGGACGAAGCCAGCGTCAACACCAACGTCGATCAGGCTGCCTTCACGGCTAATGCCCTGGCCGTACATGATGTCGAATTCGGCAATCTTGAACGGCGGAGCCAACTTGTTCTTGACGACCTTGACCTTGGTGCGGTTACCGACCATGTCGGTGCCGTCCTTGAGCGTTTCGATGCGGCGCACGTCGAGACGAATGGAGGCGTAGAACTTCAACGCCTTTCCGCCCGTAGTGGTTTCGGGCGAGCCGAACATCACGCCGATCTTCTCGCGCAGCTGGTTGATGAAGATGG
>JBEBVW010000016.1:0-23941 GCA_040392565.1 Aeromicrobium sp.
GAGGTGCGAGGGACGAGCCTCGAAATCAGCGGGGCCGGATTGGATTTCAAACTCGCGACTCGATTCGCGAGGTCTAGTGCCCGGCGTGGCAGCGAGGGATTAGGCGCGAAATTTCCTACCATTCCAATATGGCTGCATCTCGTCGACGTTCTCGGTCTCCCAGGCTCATCACAGCCGTCGTCGTGCTGATTTTCGCGGCTTCAGTGGCGACGGCTGCGATTGTTCTCGCCACCGTGGTTGCGCTCACCGCCGCGACGCTGGTTGCTCTTCTGGCAGGCGTTGTAGCGGCCCTGCTGATGTCCGCAGAGATTGTCAGCATTCGACGCGCTGCGGCACGTGAACGCGCCGCTCTGGCCGACGGGTACCGGCGTGAAGCGGTTGAACGCAGCGCATCGCAAATGGTCTTCGTTCAACAGGTCACTGCACAGATTTCGGCTCGAGATGAGGAAATCACCCGGCTGCGCGCCGATGCCGTTGAAGCCGAGATCGCCCTGGCTCGTGCCGAAGATCGCGTTGCCGCCGAACGTGCTCGCGTCGCGGCGCTGGTCGCAGACGCTGATGCGGCCGCGAGCGATCTCGCGTCTGCTCGCGCCGATCTGCTCCGCGCCCAGGATGCACTGGTGGCCAGCGAGGCCGCCGAAGCTGAGGCGCGAGCCGAGATCGACACCTGGGAACAGACCAGTGGAACGTCCTCGGCTGACAGCGTTCCTGGCTCGCTTGGACGCCACCGTCGGACAGCCTGACCTACCTCGCGCCCGGCGCTGTCAGTCCGTGGGGGATAATGGTTCTGAACGCCACGCCAGTGGATGCGAGAACAGGAGAATTCATGGCCGCCATGAAGCCGCGGACCGGTGACGGTCCGATGGAGGTGACCAAGGAAGGTCGCTGCATCGTCATGCGAGTTCCTCTCGAAGGCGGCGGACGCCTCGTCGTTGAACTCAATAACGAGGAAGCTGCCTCGCTCGGCGACGCACTCAAGGCTGTCTGACTTGCAGGCAGCCGTATGTTCGGCCTGACTGTTCGTTGGTCACTTGCCGACGCGCCATCGGGGACACTTGAGACTCTGCGGCGTTATGTCGAAGACGAGTCATTCGCCAAGTTCGCTGGGCTCGACGGACTGAGGTTCAAAGTCTGGCGAGCCCGCGAAGGCGAGTGGTTTGAGGGCACCTACGTGTTCGTCAACGATGAGGCACGCGAAGACTTCCAAGCGGCGTTCGAACCGAATGCTGCCACCTCGCGCGGCAGCGAGCTCATCGGTGTCCCGCCAGCGGTGATTGAGCCCTTTGAAGTGGTTTCAGTCGTCCGTGGACCCGCCGGTTTCCGCTCTTCTCCTGCGTTCGAACAGCGCTAGCACACGATTCAAGCGAGACGCTGAGCGGCAAGCAAGCCGTCGCCCAGCGGGATAAGCAGACCGCGAAGGTTGTCGTCGTCCTTGACCCGAGCGATTGTTTCGCGGATGGCAACTGTTTCTGGGTCGCGCTGCGCTGGATCGGCCACTCGGTCGTGCCACAAGGCGTTGTCGAACACGATGACGCCGCCGGGGCGGACCAACCGCACGGCCTGTTCAAGATATTCGCCGTACTCGACCTTCTCGCCGTCGAGGAACACCATGTCGTAGCCGGCATCAGTCATGCGCGGCATGACGTCAAGTCCGGCACCAGCGATGAGTCGGAAGCGCTGAGTTGCGAATCCGGACTCGGTAAAGATTTCGCGGGCGATGCGTTGATTCTCGGCTTCTAGATCGACTGACGTGAGCACACCGTCGGACTGCATGCCGCGCAGCAACCACAGACCGGAAACCCCGGTGCCAGTGCCGATCTCAACTACGGATTTCGCGGCAACTGCGCCGGCGATAAAGGCGAGCGCAGCGCCCGCACCGGGACCAACGGGCGTCACGCCAACGTTCTCGGCTTGCGCGCGGGCCTTGCGTAGGTGGTCGTCCTCTCCGGTGTAGTTCTCGGAGTAGGCGAGGCTCTCTGCGGTAGTGATGATGGCCCCCTTGACCAGTGGTGACTGCGGGGCCGAGGCAAATTCGACCCGATGACAGCCTAGTCCTGTTGTGCCGCCCACGAGTTCAGGCTCACGGGAACGAATCAGGTGAGTCTGTGCGTTCTCTCAGGTGAGGTGACAAAGATCCCCATATGAGCACTCCAGTCCAGCAGGTCAGCCAGGCGGTCGACATCGAGCCAGAGGTCGACACCTCAAACTGGCATGCGCTCGTCGAAGAACATTCGCCGCGGGTCTATCGGCTCGCCTACCGCCTCACTGGCAACCGCCACGACGCCGAGGATCTGACGCAGGACGTGTTCGTGCGGGTTTTCCGCTCGCTCGACAAATACGAGCCCGGGAACTTTCCCGGCTGGCTGCACCGCATTACGACCAACCTTTTCCTTGACCGGGCCCGGCGGTCCTCGCGAATCCGCATGGACCGCTTCGGCGAAGGTGCTGAAGACCGGCTCATCAGTTCAGAAGTTGAGCCGGAGTCGGCCGTCCACGACGCCAACTTCGATCCCGATGTCGAGCGAGCTTTAGCGACGCTGTCGCAGGACTTCCGGGTCGCCGTCGTGCTGTGTGACGTTGAGGGTCTCAGCTACGAAGAGATCGCTGACGTCTTGGGCGTCAAGATTGGCACGGTGCGTTCACGCATCCACCGTGGCCGGTCGCAATTGCGGACGGCCTTGGCTCACCGAGCTCCGCAGCCGGGCGGTCGTAGCCGTTTCATGGGACCAATAGGGGTCTAGCGTGGCGCAGCAGCACTTGGGCGCCGATGTCGCCGCATACGTCGACGGACAACTGTCCGTCGACGCTGTGCGTGCGGCTGACGCCCATCTGCTGACCTGCGAGCAGTGCGAGCGTGCCGTTCGTCAGCAGCGCCTCATCAAATCGCGCATGGGCACAGGCGCAGTGCCCACTCCGCCGTCGCACCTGATCTATTCGCTGACGCAATTGCAGTCCGCCGCGCCTGCGCAGCGCAGGTGGTGGCACCGGTTGTGTCAGAACGCTCCGGTCACTGTTGGCCTGGCCGTACTCGGAGCGTCCATGGCGGTCCTGGCAGTTGCATATGTCGTGGGCGGTCCAGAACGGTTCGACGGAATTACGCCGGGGTTTGAGGACTACTCAGCTGAGTTCTTTGGCGCGACCGCGACCAGCTTGGCTGCCACCTATAGCCGCGTGGCTCCTGAACACTTGGATGCCGAAGGGTGGCCGTGCGCTGAGGTCTTAGGGGCAGACATGCGACGTACATCGGTCGGCTATGACCGGGCGTCGGATGTCATTTCGGTCCGTTACACCGATGGCAGTCGTCGGCTTCAACTGTATGAACAAGCCGGCCGACTCGACCGAAGTGCTTTGGTGGGGTTCCGGCACTGGGATCTGGCCAGTTCACGGGTGTGGCTACGTGAAGGCCATCCGACGGTGGTGACCTGGGACCGCGACGACATCACTTTCACGATTGTCACGGACGCCGATCTCGAACAACTCGCCACGGCCATCAGTCAATTGCCGACGGGTGACGATGGCATGTCGCCACTGGATCGCATCGGCGGCGGGCTTCGACAGATGACTGCGTGGGCGGCCGCTTAGTCCGCTAGGTCGCTTCTGCGTCGAATGGCGCGCGTTCGCCCGGTTCCAGCGTGCGCGGCGCGCGCACTCCCGCGGTGGGGGCAGTCGCCTGGTCCGCTGCGGCGGGCGCGTCGTCGAACATCGTCCGACGGACCACTTCGCGGGGGTCAAGCGACTTCAGGTCAAGTCCGCTCAGATCCTGGCCAAGTTCTCGGCCGAGGTCTGCTTTCGCGTTGTCTGCCATTTTGCGCAAGGTGCGGATGAACCCACCGGCCTGCCGCGCGAGTTCGGGCAGTTTGTCTGGGCCGAACACGAGCAGGCCAACAACCAGCACGACGCCGATTTCAGGCAGACCCATGCCGAGCATCGTGGAACCTACAGGCGTCCGACGGGGGCAAGACCCAACTGCATGCCCGCGAGACCGCGTGAGCGGCCGCTGAGTTCGTCTGCAGCCTTCTGCAAGACCTTTGCCGACACGGCCGACGGATCTGCTTCAACGATCGGTGCACCGGAGTCACCGCCCTCACGGAGCGCTTCCTCCAACGGCACCTGGCCGAGGACCGGAACGTCATAACCGAAGCGTTGGCTCAACGTCGACGCAACGTTCGCAGCGCCGCCCGAACCGAACACCTCCATGCGCTCGCCGGACGGCAACTGCAAGTACGACATGTTCTCGATGACACCGACGACGCGCTGATGCATCATCGAGGCCATAGTTCCGGCGCGCTCTGCCACCTGGGCGGCAGCTGCCTGCGGGGTGGTGACGACCACGACTTCAGCGTTGGGCAGGTGCTGTCCCAAGCTGATGGCCATATCGCCGGTTCCGGGCGGCAGATCGAGCAACAGTGCATCCAGATCGCCCCAGTAGACGTCGGACAGCATCTGAACGAGTGCGCGATCGAGCATCGGGCCGCGCCATGCAACGACCTGATCCTTGCGCGGCTTGAGCATGCCGATGCTGATGACTTTCAGTTCGGCGCCGGACGCGAGGGTGACCGGAACAGGCATGATCATCTCTTCGACCTGCGTCGGGCGGCTATCGCCAACGCCGAGCATGTCGGGGATCGAATGGCCGTAGATGTCGGCGTCGACGATGCCGACCTTCAGGCCGCTGCGCGCCATGGCGACGGCGAGGTTGACCGTGACGGTGGACTTGCCAACGCCACCCTTACCGGAGGCGATGGCGAAAACTTTGGTCAGCGAGCCCGGCTGGGCGAACGGGATATCGCGCTGGCCGCCGCCTCGCAGCATGTCTTGCATGCTGCGTCGCTGATCGTCGGACATCACGCCCATCTCGACCGTGACGGCGTGCGCAGGTGCGACAGTTCCAACGGCTGCGGTGACGTCGCGGTTCAGCGTGTCCTTCAACGGGCACCCCGAAACCGTCAGCAGAATGCGGACGGTGATTTCGGTGTCGGCGATCGTGATCGTGTCGACCATTCCGAGTTCGGTAATGGGACGCTTAATCTCGGGGTCATCAACCCCGGCGAGCGCCTCGCGGATTTGCTCCTCGGTGACTGCGGCCATGCCCCGATCCTACGCGGGCCGCCACCACCCACACTGGTGAGGTCGCAGCACCGCCCCTCCACCAGCCGATTCCCGGTGCGGACGGAAAACACTGCAGTGAATCCCGTGACTCCAGGGAACTCACGAGTCGTCGGGTTCGTCCTCGGACTCGGGTTGGAGAGATTCGGCGAGATTGCGTAGTTCGGAGCGTAGGAAGTCGCGGGTAGCGACTTCGCCGATGCCAAGTCGCAGGCTTGCGACCTCGCGGGCGAGGAACTCCATATCTGCGTGCGACTGGGCTGACGCCTCACGGTCTTGTTCTTGCTGCACCCGGTCGCGAGCCTCTTGGCGGTTCTGCGCCAACAAGATGAGTGGCGCGGCGTACGAGGCCTGCAGCGACAAGATCAGGGTCAAAAAGATGAAGGGGTAGCTGTCCCAGCGCGGACGCTCAGGTCCCCAGGGGCAGTTCCACACCAGCCAGATGACGATCACGACAGTCATCCAGGTCAAGAACGTGGCGGTGCCCATGAATCGGGCGAACGTTTCGGCAAAGCGACCGAAACGCTCCGGATCAGGTTCGCGGCGTCGGCGACGCAGGCGGCCACGTAGATCGCGTGGCTGATCGAGGCGGGCGTTGCGCTCAGCCATGCGGCACCCCCTCGGGGCCATGCAGCACCGGCTCCGCGTCAGCGGACGGTACCTGATCACGCCAGTCTTCGGGCAGCAAGTGGTCGAGGACGTCGTCGATCGTCACCGCACCGATGAGGTGCTGGTTTTCGTCGACAACAGGCAGCGCGACCAAGTTGTAGGTGGCCAACAGGTTGGCGACGTCGAGCAGCGATGCATCGGCGCGCGGCCATTCGATGTCGTTGTCGACGATCGCACCCACCAAAGTGGACGGTGGCTCACGCAGCAGCGCCTGGATGTGAACGACGCCAAGAAAGCGACCGGTCGGGGTCTCCAAGGGGGAGCGG
Organism: Aeromicrobium sp.; assembly: GCA_040392565.1. Classification (GTDB taxonomy): domain Bacteria; phylum Actinomycetota; class Actinomycetes; order Propionibacteriales; family Nocardioidaceae; genus Aeromicrobium. The sequence continues at coordinate 6,042 of JBEBVW010000016.1, forward strand.
CACACATACGCCATCGACGCGAGCGCTGGGCTCAGGTCGGGATCGCGCACACGTGCCAACGCCTCAGCAATCGTGGCGTCGGCAGCCAAGACGACAGGCTCGGTGGTCATCATGCCGCCAGCCGTGCGCTCTTCGTATGTCAGGAGTCGACGCACATCCTCGGCGTCTTCGGGCTCCATCAAAGCCAGCAATGATTCTGCGGTCGGCGGTGGGAGCTGGCCCAACACATCAGCCGCGTCATCGTCGTTCATCTCGCCCAGCACGTCAGCGGCGCGGTCGGGGTGCAGCACACCGAGGATTTCGATCTGCTCGGCGATGGGCAACTCTTCCAAGACATCGGCGAGCCGGTCGTCGCCCAGCTCCGCGACGACTTCCATCCGACGCTTGGCAGGCAGATCGCGCACTGCGCTAGCGAGGTCAGCGGCGCGCATTTCGTCCATTGTGGCGAGCAGGTGAGTTGCGCCTTGGCCCGGCTCTTCGCTGGTCAGGCCCTTGGCCTCATGCCATTCGAGAACCTGCTGCTGGCCGCGTCGGCCAAACCGCTTGCCGCCGCTCTGCACGGCAAGATCGCTGATGTACCAGTCGCGACGCAGGTCTTGTTCCATCGCCAGGTCATAGACCGTGGCGGTGGTGCCGTCGGCAATTGTGACGGTGCGATCGAACAGTTCATGAATCGCCAGCGTCTCGTTGCTGCGCTGCACGAAGCGGCGCACATTGAGGACGCCCGTCGTGATGATCTGGCCAGAATCGAGCGACGTCACCCGCGTGATGGGAAGGAAAACCCGACGGCGGCCCAGTACTTCGACGACTAATCCAAGAACTCGCGGACGTTGGCGAGCCGACCGTACAGCGACCACAACATCGCGCAGTCGACCCACTTGATCTCCTGCGGGGTCAAAGACTTCCTGGCCCGCGAGGCGGGACAGGAAGATGCGGCTAGGTGCGACACTCACGATCGCACTCTAGTCGGGTGCGGCTGGTGGATTGCGCTTAGCCGAGCGCGGTATCTATGACCCTGCGTACGGCAGCAACCGGCGAAGGGATGCGACGCGGGCGGAAAGCCGCCTGCTGTTGGGGCAGTTGACGAACGAATGCACCGATTTCGTCGATTGCGGCGCGGGCTTCAGGTACCCACGACGCAGCTGCCTGGAAGACGTGCACTTGGCGGTCCCAGACGTGCAGTTCGCAGGGAACTCCGGCGGCCGCGAGTCGGTTCGCCATGGCCTCGGCGTCGGCCATCAGGATTTCGCGGGAGCCAACGTGAATCAATGTCGGCGGCATGTCAGCCAACGGCATGTTGACTGGGCAGGTGCGCTGACCGTGGACGCCATGCTTGATGTCGATATGGGCAATCGCATCTGCGAGTCGAGAGACGGCGCGGTGCGGGAACGCTTGGCAGCGATCGACATTGCGATGGTCGGCTCGCAATGTTGGGTCCAGATCGAGCAGCGGCGACAGCGCCACGATGCCGGCTGGACGTCCGAGACCGGAATCCATCACGGCGCGGGCAACGCTGAAAGCGACATATCCGCCAGCCGAGTCGCCAGCGATGGTGATGTCTTCAGGGCGGTAGCCGCTTTCCAACAGCCACATGAAGGCGTCGACGCCATCTTGGATCGACTGCGCAACGGGAGCGACGGGAAGTTGGCGGTAGCCCACATTCAGCACGGGCCGACGCGAGGCGCCAGACAGTCGGGCGACAAGACGACGGTGGGTGTTGAGTCCGCAAGTGAGAAATGCGCCGCCGTGGAAGTAGAGCATGGCGCCGTCTTCGACGCGATCGTCAACGCCGGGTCCCTGGATCCACTCGCACGGAACGTCGCCGAGGTCGAACGGTCGCCAGCGAGTGCCCTCGGGAACTGATGCCAGGCGTGCGACGTGATCGAGCGCATTGGGCGGGAAGAACAAGAAGGGGAGTCGGGACCACACATCCAGGACCGGACGAGCGCCGTAGCGGATTCCTGCGCCGAGCGCTTGCGAACGAACACTCGCGCCTGGGAAGAACCGTTGCTCAGCAGCGACAGTCAAGTGCGGGCTCATGGAACCCCTCTCCCTAGCTCGTTTGCGGTATTGGGAAACCGATGCTTCCACATACTGTCACACGTTTGTCACCTAATGGTGACCTACGCCACATCTGTTCGTTACCTTTGGGGGAGCGTAGCCGTGACCTGCGGTGATGCGCGCAGCAACCCAGACTTTGTGACAGGGGTGGGCACCGATGGCATTCATTCCGCCGACCGATTCGATGTTTCTGTTGGCCGAATCGCGCGAACATCCCATGCACGTCGGTGGACTGCAGTTGATCGTTCCTCCCGAAGGGTCTGGTCCGGAGTTCGTCAGCGAGATGTTGGAGTCGTTTCGCGCCCGCCAGGATGTGTCCGAACTCTTCCGTCGTCGTCCAGCCGACCCTGTCGGCTCGGTCGGCCAAACCTGGTGGACCGTCGACAAGGACATCGATTTCGACTACCACGTGCGACATTCGGCAGTCCCAGGTCCGGGGCGGATCCGCGAGCTGCTGCAGTTGACTTCGCGGTGGCACGGTTCACTGCTGGACCGGCATCGTCCGTTGTGGGAGTCGCACGTCGTCGAGGGGCTGCAGGACGGTCGCGTCGCGATCTACAGCAAGATCCATCACGCGATGGTCGACGGGGTTTCGGCGCTTCGGTTGTTGCAGCGCTCGTTTAGCGAGGATCCGGATGCCCGCGACTGCGTCCCTCCGTGGTTACTCCCACAGCGGTCCGGACCGAAGAACGCCGAACTGGTCGCACAGAGCCGCCTTCCCGATCCGCTCGGCGTACTGAGATCGGCCGGCGACGTCGTTGGAGATTTCGCAGGTTTGGTTCCGGCCGGCTTCAAAGTCGCTCGGCAGATCATGCGTGACGGTGACGTGACACTTCCGCGTGCACCGAAGACGATCCTCAACGGACCCGTCGGCGGTGCGCGACGATTCGCTGCGCAGTCGTGGGAGCTCGAACGCATCCGGCAGGTGGCTCGGTCGTCGGCGACGACCCTCAACGACGTGGTTCTCGCGATGGTCAGCGGTGCGTTGCGCGAGTACCTGCTGGAACAGAACGCCCTGCCCGACGATCCGATGACAGCGATGGTTCCAGTGTCATTGGCGCTGCGCGATGACTCAGCTGGCGAAAGCGACAAGAGCGGCGGCAACAAAGTCGGCGCCATTGTGGTGAACCTGGCGACCGACCGGGCCCACGGCGCGACGCGTTTGGAAGAGATTGCCTACTCATCCAAACAAGCCAAGAAGATCCTTAGTGATCTGTCCCCGGTGCAGATCTTGGCGTTCTCGGCTGCGCAGATGGCTCCGCTCGCATTGGCCCCGGTGCCGGGGTTCGTCAAATACACCCGTCCGCCGTTCAATGTGATCGTCTCGAACGTCCCGGGCCCGACGAAGGACGTCTACTTCAACGGGGCACGGCTTGACGGCATGTACCCCGTGTCGATCGTGATGGACGGTCAGGCGCTCAACATCACGCTGACTAGTCGCGCGGGCTTCCTCGATTTCGGTCTCATCGGCTGCCGCACTTCGCTGCCGTCGCTCCAGCGACTGCTTCAACACCTCGAAGACGCCTTGGCTGAGCTCGAGCGCAGTTGGGGGTAATCCGGTTCGTTCCTCACCTCCTCAGGAACCGCAACGAGGGCCTCGAAAACGTGGGTGACGTTCGGGCTGTCCGGTGATTTCGAGGCTCGCAAGCTCGCTCCTCAATCACCGGGGGAGGCACCTCAATCACCGGGTTGGGGTGGGTGGAACCGGGTTGGTACAGACTGCTGGTTGTGCATTTTCTTCTGGCCGCGATTGCGATCTTGGGCGTATCTGCATCGGGGCCCTTGATGGCGTATGCGGCGGCTCCAGCGTTGGCGATCGGGTTCTGGCGCAATGCGCTGGGCGCAGCGGTCATCGCGCCTTTCGGATGGCGCCGCACCGTAGGTGAACTGGGTGGACTCGACGCCAAGGGCCGCGCGACGCTGGCCTTCGCAGCAGTCATGCTCGCCGGCCACTTTGCCACCTGGATTCTGGCGTTGAAGTACACGACCGTCGCGGCTGCGACGGCCATGGTCAGCATGCAGGTCGTATTTGTTGTCGTGGTCGACCGACTTCGCGGCGTGCGAGTGCAGCGTCAAGTGGTCATCGGGATGGCGGTCGCGATCACCGGCGTTCTCGTTATCACTGGGGTCGATCTCGGATTGTCGGTCCGTGCGTTGTCCGGTGACTTGCTCGGCCTCGCCGGTGGCTTGACCGCCGCGCTTTACCTGCTCGCGGGCTCGTCGGTTCGGGAGTCGATCTCCACGACCTCCTATGCCGTCGGGTGCTACGGGCTGTGTGCTGTGGTGATGGGAATTGGTTGCCTGTTGATGCGTGACGATCTGGTCGGATTCGATCAGCAGACCTGGTGGGCCATCGTCGGTGTCACGGTCTGTGCGCAGCTACTGGGCCACACGATCTTCAATCACTTGCTCTCGGTCATGAGCCCCACGCTGATCTCAACCCTTCTGCTCCTTGAAGTGCCGGGAGCGGCGTTGCTCGCAGGCTGGTTCCTTGATCAACGGCCTGAATGGGGCGTCTACGTCGGCCTGGCTGTGATCCTCACCGGGCTGATGATCGTGACGTCGGCAAGGGACCAGCCAGGCGAAATCGCTCCCGAAGCTCCCATGGTCTGAGTAGTCTGCGCGGGTGAGCACGATCGAAAAGCGCAGCGACCGCATCGGGAACGACAAGAAAAAGGGGCGCGTCCGCACCCTGATGGGCGTCGACGAGACGATCCGCGACATGGGTGACACGTTGGCTCGACTCGACGGAACCCTCGACACATTCGAACCGCTACTGGAGCGGTTCTCGGTGTCGCTCGATGACTTCAACGCGTCGGTGGCTCGCTTTGATCAAACGGTGAACCGGTTCGGCGACGTTGTCGTGCGCGCAGAACGATTGCTCAGTGTGGTTGAGCGAGTCGTGATGCCAGTAGCGAACAATCCCGTCGCGCAGTTGCCTGCTCGAGCCGTCGCCGGCGTGGGCCGCATCCTCGGCCGAGGGTGAGATCACAGCCACACAACAACGGGTGCGAAGACGTCTGCAGGTAGAGTCGGCGGGTCAGACCACCTGACGCACATCCCGCAAAAGCAGCACAGGAGCACCCGATGGCACGTCTCGTCAGCACCGAAGGACTTACTGAGGAACAGCAGGAGATCCTCAAGCTCGTCCGTCAGTTCGTCGAGAAAGAGATCATCCCGGTCGCTACCGACCTTGAGCACAAGGATGAGTACCCCACCGACATCGTCGAGGGACTCAAGGAGCTCGGCATCTTCGGTCTGATGATCCCCGAGGAGTACGGCGGACTGGGCGAGTCGCTGCTCACCTACGCGCTGGTCGTCGAGGAGATCGCCCGCGGCTGGATGAGCGTCTCCGGCGTCATCAACACCCACTTCATCGTGGCCTACATGCTGATCCAGCACGGCACTGAAGAGCAGAAGCAGAAGTACCTGCCCAAGATGGCCACCGGCGAAGTACGCGGTGCATTCTCGATGTCCGAGCCGGGCCTGGGATCTGATGTTTCGGCCATTTCGACGAAGGCCACCAAGCAGGCTGACGGTTCCTACGAAATCACCGGCCAGAAGATGTGGCTGACCAACGGCGGTTCGTCAACCCTGGTGGCAGTGCTCACCAAGACCGACGAAGGTTCCGATTCGGTCTACAAGAACATGACCACCTTCCTGGTGGAGAAGACGCCCGGCTTCGGCGAGACCGCTCAGGGCGTCACGGTGCCCGGCAAGATCGACAAGATGGGCTACAAGGGCATCGACACCACCGAGATGATCCTGGACAAGCACAAGATCTCGGCTGATCAGATCCTCGGTGGTGAGCCTGGCAAGGGCTTCTACCAGATGATGGACGGCGTTGAGGTGGGCCGCGTGAACGTCGGCGCCCGTGCCGTCGGCATCGCGAACCGCGCTTTTGAGCTCGGTATCGCTTACGCCCAGCAGCGTGAAACGTTCGGCAAGCCGATTGCCCAGCACCAGGCCATCTTGTTCCGTCTGGCAGAAATGGCCACCAAGGTCGAGGCCGCCCACACCATGGTCGTGCGTGCAGCTCGTCTCAAGGACTCCGGCAAGCGCATGGACGTCGAGGCCGGCATGGCCAAGATGCTCGCCTCGGAGTACTGCAATGAGGTCGTCGAGGCGTCATTCCGCATCCATGGTGGCTACGGCTACTCCAAGGAGTACGAGATCGAGCGCCTGTACCGCGAGTCGGCGTTCATGCTGATCGGCGAAGGCACGTCCGATATTCAGAAGATGATCATCGGGCGTAATCTGCTCAAGGAGTACAAGGCCTGATGGCTGACCGCGGCGCAGGACGCGAGATTTTCTCGCTGGAATTCCCGCAATCACTGGGAGTTTTCGACGACTACGCCACGGCGCAGAAGGCCGTCGACTTCTTGTCTGACCGTGAGTTCCCGGTGCAGAACCTGCTGATTGTGGGTACTGAGCTAAAGCAGATTGAACGCGTGACAGGACGCCTGACAACTGGGCGGGTTGCTGCCGCTGGTGCAGCCTCCGGCGCCTGGTTCGGCCTGTTGGTCGGCGTCATCTTGGGCACCTTTGCCAAAGAAGGTGACTTCTGGCAGACCGTGCTGGGCGGCCTTGGCTTTGGTCTGGTCTTCGGTGTCCTGTGGACCTTGCTTGCCTACGCCATGACTCGCGGCCAGCGTGACTTCAGCTCAGTCAAGGCTGTGGTGGCCACTAAGTACGAGGTGCTCGTCGAACACAAGCACCTCGCTCGCGCGCAGGAGCTCCTCGTCGAGTTGCCTGGGTTGCGTCCCGACCCATTCGCCTGACCCCATTTGATCGACGAGGATGATCACCCGATGAGCAAGACCAATCCCGGCAACTTCTTTGAAGACTTCACCGTCGGGCAGGTGATTCAGCACGCGACGCCTCGCACCATCACCGAAGGTGACCGTGCGGTGTACGGCTCCATTTACCCAACTCGGTTCGCAGTGCCGTCGTCGGCAGTCTTCGCCGCTGCAGTCGGCCTCGACCCGCACCCAGTGGAGGACCTGATCGCCTTCCACGTTGCGTTCGGCAAGACAGTTCCGGACGTTTCGCTTAACGCTGTGGCGAATCTGGGCTATGCCGAGTGCCGGTTCCATCGACCCGTCGTTCCTGGCGACACCATCTCCACGTCGTCGCAGGTCATCGGTCTAAAGCAGAACTCCAATGGCAAGAGTGGCGTCGTGTACGTGCGCTCGACCGCCACCAATCAGCACGATGAGGTCGTCCTAGATTGGGCGCGCTGGGTCATGGTGCACAAGCGCGATCAGGAACTGCCGGCGCCGGAGACGGTCCTGCCGGAGTTGGCATCGGCTGTCGCGCTTGACGATCTGGTGATTCCAGCGGGACTGGACTTCACTAGCTACGACTTTGCGGCTGCGGGCGAACCGCATCGCTTCGACGATTACCAGGTGGGCGAGAAGATCGACCACGTCGACGGTGTCACGTTGACGGCGTCAGAGCACCAGCAGGCCACGCGATTGTGGCAGAACACGGCGAAGGTGCACTTCAATACCGAAGCCCGTCCCGACGGCAATAATTTGGTCTACGGCGGCCACATCATTTCGATGGCACGGGCGCTGTCGTTCAACGGTCTGGCGAATGCTCAGCTCATCGCGGCGATCAACGCTGGTGCACACACATCACCGGCCTTCGCAGGTGACACCATCTACGCCTGGTCAGAGGTGCTCGACAAGGGCGAAACCTCGGCTCCCGGTGTGGGCGCGCTGCGTCTGCGACTGGTGGCTACCAAGGGCCGCGATGAGTCGATGACGCTCAAGGGCGAGGACGGCAAGTACTCTTCGGGCGTGCTGCTTGACCTCGACTACTGGGTTTTCGTCCCACGCTGAGCCATGGCCATCGTCGCGCAGTTGTACCTCGTCCGCCACGGTGAGACGCAATGGAGCGCGACGGGAAAGCACACGTCGTTTACCGATGTCCCGCTGACGGTAGACGGCGAAAACGCTGCGCGTTCCTTGGCGCCAGTGCTGGCTGAACTAGAGGTGGGCGCGGTGCTGACCAGCCCGCGGATACGTGCTCGCCGCACTGCCGAATTAGCCGGATTTCACGCCGCTGAGGTCGACGAGGATCTCGTCGAGTGGGCCTACGGCGACTACGAAGGCGTGACTACTGCCGAGATTCGACAGACGGTTCCGGGCTGGACCGTGTGGACCCATCCAACACCTGGCGGAGAGACCGCGGAGCACGTCGCGCGTCGCCTCGACCGCGTGATCGCTCGCGTTCGAGAGTCCGATCAGCCCACCCTGGTCTTCGCCCACTCCCACTCGCTGCGCGCACTCGCCGCCCGCTGGCTCGGCCTCGACGTCTCAGTCGGCCGCCACCTGATCCTCGACACTGCCACCCTCTCGACCCTCGGCGACGACCGCGGCACCCCCGTCATCCACCACTGGAACGTCCCCCGCTGAGGAGTCACTCCGTACCCGCTGAGGAGTCACTGAGTACCCACCGGGGAGTCACTCCGTACCTGAATTGTGGAACAAAGTGACTCGCGACTAGGAACGGAGTGACTCCTCAGCGGGAGGGGTGAGCGCCGGTAACCTGGTGGGGTGCGCATCGACCTTCATACTCACTCCAATCGGTCTGATGGCACCGATTCGCCTGCCGACCTGGTGCGGAACGCTCGGGCGGCGGGTCTTGATGTTGTGGCGTTGACCGATCACGACCACACCGTTGGTTGGGATGAGGCAGTTGAGACCGCGGCCGACGTGGGCATCGGATTGGTTCGCGGTATCGAGATTTCCACGACCTTTCAGGGTCACAGCGTGCACCTGCTGGGCTATGAGTTTGATCAGCACGACGGTGCGTTGAACGACGAACTTGAGCGGGTGCGGCAGGGTCGTGATCAACGGATCCCCACCATGCTGGCCAAACTGGCCGAGCAGGGCTATCCCATTACGATGGAGGATCTGACCCGCCATTCCAGGGATGCGGCGGCCTCTGGGAGGCCCCATTTTGCCGACGCGTTGGTTGAGAAGTATCCAGCACGGTTCCCCGATCGTGATGCAGTATTCGACGGCTGGCTCAATGACGGTGGCCTCGCGTACGTCAAGCGATACTCGGCCCCACTCCAAACGGCGATTGAGCTGATCAAAGCAGCCGGTGGCCTGGCAGTAGTAGCGCATCCTTGGTCGTCCAAACGGTCGCGAGTCCTCACCAGGGACGTGTTCGCCGCATTGGTGGACGCCGGATTGGATGGAATTGAAGTCGACCACAACGATCACGACGAAGCGACGCGGGTTGAGCTCCGAAGCATCGCCAACGAGCTCGATCTAGTCGTCACGGGCTCAAGCGATTATCACGGGACGGGAAAGAAAGCCGACTTCTTCCTCGGCTGCAACACCACCCATCCCGATGAGTACGAGCGACTGTTCGGCCGCTGATGTTGCTCCTGACTCTCGATCTGCTGGGCATCGCAGTTTTTGCGGTTGCCGGTGGTTTGCTCGCTGTGCGACAACGCCTCGACATTGTTGGCATCGTGACGCTGGCTACCGTCTCAGGGCTCGGAGGCGGTTGGATCCGGGACGTTCTTATCGGCCAGATTCCACCCACTGCATTGGCCGATTGGCGCTACCTGGCCGTACCGCTGGTGGCTGCAGGGCTGGTCTTTATCTGGCATCCGCAGTTCTCACGCGTCGATCCGATGATCAATGTGCTTGATGCCTTCGGCCTTGGCCTGTTCTGTGTAGCGGGCACGCTGAAGGCCGTCGATCACGGACTCGGGCCACTGCCAGCAGCACTCCTCGGAGTCGTCACGGCCGTCGGAGGCGGCATGCTTCGTGACGTGTTGTCGGGTCGGGTGCCCTCGATCATGAGCAAGGGCCAGCTCTACGCGGTGCCAGCCATGCTCGGTGCCGCGATTGCGGCAGTCGGATTCAGCGCAACGGATCTGTCGACCGCGTTCGTCGCAGTACCTGCGGCGACGATTGCGATCGTCGTGAGAATGCTGGCGATTTGGCGCGGGTGGACCGCACCGACGCCAGGATCAGTTCGCAGCTAAGAACGGTAGCCAGGCGTCAGCGAGTCCCGGTGGATTCTCGATTGCTGGCGAGTGCGCTGAGTTAGGCACGATGACGATTTCGGTGCCCAAGCGACGAGCCTGTTCATCCTGCGCGGCGTGCGGCCACGACCCGTCATCAATGCCGCGGCCGACCCAAGTGGGACAGCCAGTCGCGGCGACTGCGTCGGTCAGGTCGGGGGCATCGATGAGATGGCGTGTCATGGCAGACAGCGACACTCGGTCGGTTCGTTCGAACTTCTCAAGAACGAAGTCTTCGATCTCGTCTGGTTCGCCGTCGATGACGCCGCCCTTGAGCGCCGCAGCGATCGTGGCCATGGGGACACCGCCGTCGAGAGCGGCAATCAGTTTGTCGAGGTTGCCGTCTTCGGATTGCCCGAGTTGACCTGGCCCGGTACACAGCAGCGTCAGCGAGCGCCACACATCAGGGGAGTCGACAACAGCCTGCTGGGCGACTAAGCCGCCGAATGAATGACCCAGCAGATGCGTCTGTGTCGCGCCCGTAGCTGTCGCGATGGCCGCAGCGTCGGCGGCGAATCCCGACAGCGAATAGTCGGCGTCAGCCGTTCCCGGCGTTTCGTACTGTCCGCGCTGGTCGAACGCCGTCGCCTCAAACCCCGCTGCCGCCAAGAGCGGCAGGATGGGCGTGAAGTCCTCTTTGGAACCGGTCCATCCCGGAACCAGCAGCACATGCCCGGAGGATCCGCCGCGGACCGTTTGGGCAGCGAAGGTGCCGCGATCGGTCGCTATACGGGTTTCTTCAACGCCGGCAGGCAGCGCCAGTGTGCGCGGTGTGCTCATCGTTCGACAGTCCCTCAGCGGCCGCGTCGAGCGATGCGCGCGACCAGGGATTTAGGTGCGTACTGGGCGATCGTGGCCAAGATCTTGTAGCGCAGCGACGGAATTGAGACGGCCTTGTCCTTTTGCAGATCCTTCAAGGACGCTTTGACCAACTTGTCTGAGTTCAGCCACATCCAGCGCGGGACGCCGCTGATGTCCATTTCGCCGCGTTGATGGAATTCGGTGCGGACGAAGCCGGGGCATAGCGCCTGGACCTGGATGTTGACGTCGTCGTACTGAATGTCGGCCCAGCGCGACAGGTTCACCAGCCACGCCTTGTGCGCGGAGTAGGCGCCACGGGGAGTGAATGCCGCGACGCTCGCCACGTTGATGATGGCGCCGCCGCCACGGCCCGACATCGACTTCACGGCTGCGTCCATCAAGTGCATCGGGGCGCGCACCAACAGGTCGAGTTGGGCATCCTCGTCAGCGATGTCGGTCGTGCCGAACCAGCCAGCCAGTGATGATCCCGCGTTGTTGACCAGCAGGTCCACCGGGTGGGCGGTTTCGGTGAGTCGCGCAGCGACCTTGTCCATGCCTTCGGACGTGCTGAGGTCGGCCGGGACGACATCAACGACAACGCCATGTTTGGCGCGCAGATCGTCGGCAACCTGCTGCAACTGGCTCTCGGTACGCGACACGATGACCAGGTCGTAGCCGTCCGCTGCGAGCTGGCGGGCAAATGAGTTTCCGATGCCGGAGGTCGCTCCGGTGACGAGTGCACGACGGGCCATGACCCAAGCATGCCAACTACGGTTCCAGTCGGCTCACCCGAGTCGTGTTCTGTGTGGCACCATGACCTGCGTGACGACGACGATCGCAGTGGCCAATCAGAAGGGCGGAGTCGCCAAGACAACGTCCGTTGCGTCCCTGGGTGCGGCTTTGGTCGAACTGGGGCAGCGGGTGCTGCTGGTCGACATCGACCCGCAAGCCAGCCTGACGTTCTCTGTCGGACTTGATCCGGAGGAGCTTGGCGTCACCATCGGCGAGGTGCTGTTGGGTACTGCAAAAGCGGCCGACGCGATCGTCGAGACCGAGGACGGGCCTGATCTGCTTCCGGCCAACATCACGCTGACGCAGGCCGAAGAAAGTTTGGTCTCGCGCACCGGACGTGAACAGCGACTTCGTGTCGCGCTCGACAAGGTAGCTAGCGACTACGACTACATCTTGATCGACTGCCCACCAGCGCTCGGTGTGCTGACCGTCGGTGCGCTATCGGCGGCCAACACGGTACTGATCCCGCTGCAGGCCGAAACGTTGTCACACCGTGGCGTCGGCCAATTGCTCGACACCGTCCACGACGTCAAGCAGTTCATTAACTCTGGTCTGGGCATTCTGGGTGTGTTGCCAACGATGTACGACGGTCGCACTCGTCACGCGCAGAACGTGTTGGCGGCAATCGGTGAGACGTACGAACTGCCGATCATCGAGCCCGCGATTCCCAAGACAATCCGCTTCGCCGAAGCCCCCGCCATCGGCCGATCAGTGCTGTCGACCGCCCGTAATCACAAGGGATCGCAGGCCTACCGCGAAGTGGCTGAGTGGATCCTCAAAGCGACCGGTGGGAAGACCAAGCGCGCGGCCGCTTCGTCGTCGTAGAATTCGGCCGTGGGTCAGCACAGTGCCCGCGGACGCCCCGTCCAGCGATCTCGAGCGGTTAGCCGCGTTGAGTTGTTGCGCGCCCGCAAGCGGGCGCAGGCTCGGCGGCGAGCGGCGATCTTGGGCGGATCCTTCGCGCTGACCTTGGTCATCGGCGTGGCAGCAGTGGTCATTGCACCTAATTTGCGTGGCACTACCGCTGACGCTTCTACGGCCCACACCGCGCTGGGCTCGGCGCGCCTTGCGCCAGCCCCGCTGCCGCCAGAGCCGAAGGCGAAGGTCGCTTCGATGACGGACGCTCTTGCTGTTCCTGCCGATTCAGGCTCAGGTCGGCGCATTGTGTTCGACCAAAGCGATCAACGCGTGTGGCTGGTAGGCCAAAACGGCTCTGTTGAAGCGACGTACCTGGTGTCCGGCAGCATGCACGACAACTTGAACCCCGGGTCGTACCGTGTGCAGGCGAGATTCCGAACCGCTACAGCCTTCGATTACAGCGGCACGATGGAGTACTTCGTGCAGTTCACCCGAGGTAAGAGTGAACCCATCGGTTTCCACTCGGTGCCCAAGGACAATTCGGGCGTGCTTGAGCAGACCAAGGCCGAACTCGGCACCCCTCTGTCAGCCGGATGCATCCGTCAATGGCTCGACGATGCGATCACCCTCTGGGAGTTCGCGCCCATCGGCACAGCAGTCGTGGTGACTGCCTGACCACTGCGTCAGTCGTTTTTGGCCTCTGCCGGCACAGCAGCGCCGGAGCGAGTGCGGTTGCGGTTGCGCCGGCGGCGATTGCGGTTGGCGTTCGCCGACTGCTCGCCGTTATTTTCGCCACCCTGCTGCGAACCACCCTGTTGCGAACCGTTTTGCTGCGACTTGTTCTGGCCCCCGCGATTACCGCCGTTGCGTGGCTTATCGCTCTTGGGCTCCTTGGGAGCCGGTGGCTTCAGGCGGCCCTTGACGTCGCGGCTGATGCCGAGGTCGTGGAACAAGTGGTCCGACGTTGAGTATGTCTCGACCGGCTCGTCGAAGGGCAGATCGAGAGCCTTGTTGATGAGCTTCCAGCGCTGGATATCGGCCCAGTCAACGAAGGTGACGGCAGTGCCCGTGGCGCCTGCGCGACCCGTACGGCCGATGCGGTGCACGTAGGTCTTGTCGTCTTCGGGGCAGTTGTAGTTGATGACATGGCTGACGTCGGAAACATCGATGCCGCGGGCAGCGACGTCGGTGGCGACCAAGGTGTTGACCTTGCCCTCGCGGAACTTGTTCATGGCCTTCTCGCGGGCCACCTGCGCCATATCGCCGTGCAACGGTGCTGCGGGGAAGCCGCGGTCGATCAAGTCATCGGCCACGCGCTGAGCGGTGCGCTTGGTACGGGTGAAAATGACAACCCGTGCAACATCGTCGGCCTGCAGGATGCGGGCGAGCACTTCGGCCTTGTCCAGTTCGTGCGCTTGCCACACGAACTGCGATGTGGTGGGCACAGTCTGCTGGGCGTCCTGGCTCTCAGCACGGATGTTCATCGGGTGGCGCATGTGGCGACGGGCCAGCGTGACGATGGCGCCCGGCATGGTGGCCGAGAACAGCAGCGTCTGGCGAGTCTCAGGCGTCTTGGCCAGGATCGACTCGATATCGGGTAGGAAGCCCAGGTCGAGCATTTCGTCGGCCTCATCGAGCACCAGCGACTTGACGTGCGACAGGTCCAGCACGCCGCGGTTAGCCAGGTCGAGCAGACGGCCGGGCGTGCCGATGACGATATCGACGCCAGCTTCGAGTGCTTCGATCTGCGGTTCATATCCGACACCGCCGTAGACCAGCAGATTGCGGGTGCCGCGGTTCTTGGACGCCAACTCGATGTCGCCGGCGACCTGAATCGCGAGCTCACGCGTGGGCGCCATGATGAGTGCCTGCGGCTTGCCGGGGGCTGCGAGCTGGTCGTAGTCGGCGTCGTGGGGTGCGACGGTGCGCTGGATGACCGGAATCGAGAACGCCAAGGTCTTGCCGGTGCCGGTGCGGGCTTGGCCGATGAGGTCAGTGCCCATGAGGGCAACCGACAGCGTCATCTCTTGGATGGGGAACGGGCTGGTGATGCCGACTTCGGCGAGCGAATCGGCGATCTCGGGCAGAACGCCCAGATCAGTGAACGTAGTCAGAGTCTTCTCTTATTCGTGAGGCAGTGTGACTGAATCTCGGTATGCGAGTCGTGACGGAATCGCTCTACGAGACCTCACGACGGAATACGGTCGCAATGGCGACGGCCCTAGTCTACCGCGAAGTCGCTGCGATCCTCGCGCTACGCTGCGGTCTATGGCCTCGACCGATGCTCAGCCCGACTCCACCGCACCGGATTCGACGATTGACGACCCGACGTATCGCACCGGCATAGCCGAGTTAATCGGCATCTTGTGTCATGGCGAAATCAGCGCCTGCGAGCGGCTGGCCGAGGACGCCACGATGGCGCCTGACCTGGCTACTAAGGCCGAAATCATGGCGATGATGGCGGCTGAATGGGATCACTTCGAGAAGTTGCACGCCAAGCTCGGCGAATTCACCGATGACACGTATGCGTTCATGGAACAGTTCGCGCCGATCTTCGAACGATTCCACGCCCAAACCACGCCCAGCGATTGGCTCGAAGGTCTGGTCAAGGCCTATGTGGGTGACGGTCTGGCGGCTGACTTCTACGGTGAGATCGCGGCGTATCTTGACCCCGCGACGCGTGAACTCGTGCTCGAGACGCTCAGCGGTACCGGCCATTCAGACTTCGTCGTCGAGGCCATTCGCGGCGCGATCGTGAAAGATCCGCGGGTGGGTGGACGCCTTGCCCTGTGGGGACGCAGGCTGATGGGTGAAGCCCTGAGCCAAGCTCAGATGGTGGTTGCTGAGCGCGATGCGCTGAGCGTCGTGTTGGTGGGCGGCGTCGACCGTCCTGGCCTCGACCTTGCCGGCATCGGCCGCATGTTCACTCGCATCACCGAATCTCACGCCGCGCGCATGGAAAAACTGGGCCTCGACGCGTAGCAGCCCGATCGCCCGGTCCGGACGAAACTCACTGAATTCGGTCAGGCGCCGGCGGACAGTCCGAAGCCGACCTTGCGGCCTGAGTCGGAAGTGAAGTCCAGATAGGCGACCTTCTCGGCCAGCACTGCGACCGTGCGGCCTTTGTCGTCGCTGAGGCTGAAGACACCTTCTTCGGCGACGGCCTTGGACAGCGCATCGAGCACAGCCTGCGGCTCAATGTCGGTGCTGATGGATAGTTCACGTGCGACGTGCTGGACGCCGATTTTGACCTCCACGGTCATTCCTTTCCTTCATTGCGGTCGCTGTCCGCAGGTAGATCGCGGGGGAAGCCGCCGATTCCGCGCCAGGCGAGGCCAGCGACGAGTTCGACGGCAGCCGACCGGCTCAAACGGGGCTCGCGGGTCATCCAGTTTTGAGCTCCGACATGCCCCATGCCCACCAAGCTGACGGCCAACAGATGTGCGGCGTCTTCGGGCAGGCCGGTGTCTTCGCGGATGACCTCGGCGATCGCGGACGCACTCTCATCGACGACTCGGTCGATCTGGCGGCGCACATCGGGGTCATTGGTCAGATCAGATTCGAAGACCAGTCGGAAAGCGGCGCCCTGATCGGCGACGTAGTCGTACCAAAGTTCCATCGTGGCGCGCACTCGCTGACGGTTGTCAGTAGTGGACGCCAGCGCATTGCGCACGCCGGTCAGCACCGTGTCGCAGGACGTCTCCAGCAGTGCGAGGTAGAGATCGAGCTTGCCGGGAAAGTGTTGGTAGAGCACCGGCTTGGAGACACCAGCACGCTCAGCAATCTCATCCATGGAGGCTGAGTGATAGCCCTGATCGACGAACACTCCCAAGGCCACCTCGAGCAGTTGAGCGCGTCGGGCGGAGCGGGGGAGTCGGCCCGATCGGGGCCGAGCATCGATGGCTTCGGTCACGTCGTCACCCTACCGACTAGTTCGGCATGCGGACGGGTGGCTCGGCGGTCGGACGACTCGGGAACAATATGAGGTGTCGTGGCGTTGAGCCAGACACTGAAACCCAAGGAGTCACTGTGGTCGCCCCACTCGTGGAACCCGCCGATGAACTGAGCATCGATGAGGTCCGTCGTTATAGCCGTCACCTGATCATCCCGGATGTGGGAATGACCGGGCAGAAGCGCATGAAGAATGCAAAGGTGCTGGTCATCGGCGCCGGCGGCCTGGGTAGCCCTGCACTCTTGTACCTCGCAGCCGCAGGCGTCGGGACGCTCGGCATCATCGACGACGACGTGGTCGACGAGTCGAATTTGCAGCGCCAGGTCATCCACGGCCAGAGCGATATCGACAAGCCGAAGGCTGTCAGCGCCGCAGAATCGGTCGCCGAGATCAACCCGTACGTCACGACCATCGTGCACAACGAGCGTCTCGACAACGACAACGTGCTGGACATCTTCAGTCAGTACGACCTGATCCTCGACGGCACCGACAACTTTGCGACCCGTTACCTGGTCAACGACGCCGCCGTCATTTTGGGTAAGCCCTACGTATGGGGCTCGATCTACCGCTTCGAAGGCCAGGTCAGCGTCTTTTGGGCCCAGGAAGGCCCGCAGTACCGCGATCTGTACCCCGAGCCGCCGCCGCCCGGCATGGTTCCCTCGTGCGCTGAGGGCGGAGTCCTCGGCGTGCTGTGTGCCTCGATCGGCTCGATCATGGTCACCGAGGCCATCAAGCTCATCACCGGCATCGGCGATCCGCTGATTGGCCGTCTGATGGTCTACGACGCACTCGAAATGCGCTACTCCACGTTGAAGATCCGTCGCGATCCCAACGGCGTGCTGCCGACCGAGTTGATGTCGGACTACGACGCATTCTGTGGCGCTATCAGCGATGAAGCTGCCGACGCTGCAGCAGATGCCACCATTTCGGTCACCACGCTCGACGGCTGGCTGAAGGAGCGCGCCGATGGCGGCCGCGACTTCATGCTCGTTGATGTGCGCGAGCCTAATGAGTACGAGATCAACCACATCCCCGGCTCGGTGCTGATTCCGAAGGGCGAAATCCTCAACGGCAAGGCATTCGACCAGTTGCCGCAGGACAAGCAGATTGTTTTGCACTGCAAGTCCGGCGTCCGATCCGCCGAAGCGCTCGCTGCATTGAAGGGTGCTGGCTACGCCGATGCCGTCCACGTCGGTGGTGGCGTCGTCGCCTGGGTCAACCAGATCGACCCGTCACAACCCAGCTACTAACGTCCCCGCTGAGGAGTCACTCCGTACCCGGTGAGGAGTCACTTTGTTCCGTGATTGTGGAACTAAGTGACTCCTCGGGTGGAACTAAGTGACTCCTCGGGTGGAACTAAGTGACTCCTCGGGTGGAACTAAG
>JBEBVW010000017.1:0-23152 GCA_040392565.1 Aeromicrobium sp.
AGGACGCCGCCCTTGTCTGACGCCAGCTGGCTGCGGTGGTGAACCAGGAAGCACGAAGAGCAGGTGAACTCGTCGTTCTGCTTCGGCACGACCTGAACCGCCAACTCTTCGTGCGAGAGGTCAGCGCCGGGCAGCTCGAATGATTCGGCCGCCTCCGTCTCGTCCTCATCAACCTTGCCGGAGTTCTTCTCGTGGCGGCGCGCTTTCAACTCCTCGATGCTGTCCTCAGACTGTTCGTCGTCTGTCTTACGCGGAGCGTCGTAGTCGGTCGCCATCTCGGTTCTATCTCCCTCGGTCGTGCTGTGGTTCGTGTATGCGAAGTCGGCCAGATTGTTTCACACTGGGTCAAGCGCCTGACCTAGAACCCACAAGCAATCACGAGCGCGAAATATTCCTCAGCAATCGCGGGGTGTGCAGCCATGGCCAATCGGTCGTCCGCCGGGCCGTCCAGACCGCGCAGAATCAGCCCGGATTCTTGGGCGATCAGGCCGCCGGCCGCCAAGTCCCACGGGTGCAGTCCTTGTTCGACGTAGGCGTCGAATCCGCCCTCGGCCAGGGTGCACAGATCGATCGCGGCTGAACCCATCCGCCGGATGTCGCGCACCTGCGGCAACAGCTTCGCCACCGCGGCTGCCTGCTGGGCGCGAACCTCGGGCACGTAGTTGAATCCAGTAGCCACTAGTGCGTGGGCAATGGACTCAGGAGCGGACGCACTGAGCCGCTCGCGTTGTCCGTCAGCGGTGTACCGCCAACTCCCCTCACCCCGGATCGCGCCCCACGCGCGGTGACGGGGAATGTCGACGACGTGGCCCGCGACTACTTCTCCCTTAAGTCGGGCTGCGATCGATACCGCATACGCGCCTAGCCCGTAGACGAAGTTGACGGTTCCGTCGATCGGATCGACCACCCATTCGACACCACTCGATCCGACGACGTCGGAACCCTCTTCCCCGACAAATCCATCGTTCGGTCGCGCCGCAGTGATCAGCGTGCGGATTAGCGCCTCGGTACGACGGTCCAGCTCTGTGACGACATCGGTATCGCTCGTCTTGGTGGCCGCCACATCGACCCGACCAGTAGTAGGGCGTTCGGCCAACACGAACTCGGCAGCCGCCGTCGCTGTGACTCGGGCGAGTTCGTACAGCTCTGTCACGTTGACGGTCACGGGACGGTCTGGAGTCCGGTGTCGGGGCTCAAGCAGCAGTCGATTGGGCACCCGTTGCATTCGGCCTCACCGCTCGCGACGACGCTGCGCTCGGTGCGTTCGCCACGCTCTACTGAGGCTCGTTCGAGTACCAGGTCACGGACCATGGCGATGAAATCGGGATGCTGTTGCGGGGTGGCCACGCGGATGAAGTTCAGACCAAGGCGGTCGGCGGTTGCCGCGGCCTCGGTATCGAGGTCGTAGACGACTTCCATGTGATCTGACACAAAGCCAATCGGAACCAGTACGACCGATGTCACGCCCGAGGCAGCCAGTTCCTCAAGCCGATCGTTGACGTCGGGCTCAAGCCACGGAGTGCGGGGGGAACCCGAACGTGAGCAGTAGACGAGGCTGGTCTGCTCGGCTCCGCATTCGCGCGCGATGGTCTCGGCAACGAATTCGTGCTCGGCCCGGTAGGCACCAACGCCGGGCCCGCCGCTGGCATCGTTCATTGCGTCGGGAATTGAGTGCGTCACGAACAGCACATGTGCCTCTGGGCCGCTCTCACTCAGTGCCTGTTTCGTGGCCTCCACGAACGGACCGATGAATCCTGGATGGTTGTAGTACTGGCGCAGGCGATCGAGCCGCACTTGCGTGCCAACCGACGCGGCGAACAGGTTTTCGCGGTACTGCCGGCAACTGGAGTAGGAGCGATAGGCGCTGGTCAGAAAGCACGCGACCCGGCGCACGCCATCGGCTTCCATCTGCAGCACGGTGTCGCGGAGATACGGATCCCAGTTCCGGTTTCCCCAATACACCCGAAGGTCGAGACCGTTCGCGGCGAAGTCGGACCGAATGTCGTCCAACAGTCGACGGTTGAGGTCGTTGATGGGTGAACGTCCACCGAACAGCGTGTAGTGCTCGCCCACCTCGGCGAGACGTTCACGAGGGATGCCGCGTCCCGCTGTGACGTTCTCTAGGAACGGGATCACATCGTCGGGGCCTTCTGGTCCCCCGAAGGAAACCAGCAGAACGGCGTCATAGGGGCGGGCGTCGGAGTCGCGCTCGGAGACCATGTGCCCATCGTTGCACGCAGCGCATCGCGACTGTCCGGACCTCCTGCAACGATGCATCTATGACCTTCTCGATCAGCGACGATCAACGCCGAATCCGATTGTCGCGTCGGCACGCACTGCACCCCCTGCACCGCGCGGCCGATGTCGAAGAAGCCACCGAGCGAATGACCGTGCTCCACGCCACCGAAGCAGCGTCGGTCTATTTGTCGTTGCAGGCCCGCATCGACGGTCTGACCATCGCCCACGTCGGTGAAGCGCTGTATGAGCGCCGCTCTGTCGTCAAACAGTTGGCCATGCGCCGGACGCTCTTTGTGTTCCCGCGGGAGTTACTGCCCGCGGCGCTCGGCAGCAGTTCGGCTCGAGTCGCAGAAACTGAAGCGCGCCGTCTAATCAAAGATCTCGAGGCCGCGCAGGTCACCAGTGACGGACGGGCGTGGCTCGAATCGGCTATCGACAAAGTCATCGCGGAGGTCGCAGATGGCACAGCAGCCGACGTCACCACATTGCGTCGACGCATCCCCGATCTTGATGCTGTTGTGACCTTCGGTGGTGGCAAGTGGGCTCAAGATGCCCCAGTCGCCCCACGGGTGGTGACCACCGCTGGCGCACGTGGGGCCATCGTGCGTGGTCCCAACGCCGCCCACTGGCGTCTCTCCCGGCCGCAGTGGACAGCTATGTCGCAGTGGCTGGGTGTCGATGCCGAGCCCACCTCCGAGGCCGATGGCTACGCCGAACTGGTGCGGCGCTGGCTCTTCACGTTCGGGCCCGGCACCGAGACCGACATCGTGTGGTGGCTGGGTTCGACGAAGGCCGCCGTTCGCAAGGCGCTCGCTGACGTCCAGGCAGTCGAAGTGCTCCTCGACTCTGGCGACACCGGCTATGTGCTGCCCGACGATGTCGATCCAGTCGAGCCCGTTAGTGATTGGGCGTGCCTGTTGCCTGCGCTTGACCCCACCGCCATGGGGTGGAAGCAACGCGATTTCTACTTCGCACCCGACGACGTGCCCTACCTGATGGACAGAGCAGGCAACATCGGGACCACGGCGTGGTGGAACGGTCGGATCGTCGGCTGCTGGGTTCAGGACGACGAAGGCAGGGTGCAGATCGTGTTGCGTGACGAGCAACCGGAGGCCGCCCTCAACGCGCTGCAACTGCAGGCTGAGCGACTCACCACGTGGCTTGACGGAACAGTCGTCAGCACGATCTATCGCTCGCCGCAAATGAAGGGGCTACCGCTCCAGTGAAGCCGACAGGCAACTACCTCACACAAGAACCGTGAGTCGGACTAGTCTGGCCCTGATGAACGACCTGACCCTTGCTGAGCGAAGCATCGAACTCGTTCGGGCCTGGATCGACCCACGTCAGCCCCGACGCCACCGCGGCGATCGTTCAGCGCGCCAACTTGCCGAACTACTGAAAGACCCCGACGGACTCGAATTTACGATCGGATTCGTCGATCGCGTCATTCGCCCCGAAGATCCCGCGGTCGCGGCACACAATCTGCAGGCACTCGCGCAGCGAATCCCCGCGTTCTTGCCGTGGACGCAGCGCTTCATGTTGCGCACTGGCGCCATCGTTTCGCGCTTCTCCCCCACGTTCGTGGTCAACACCGCTCGCCGTCGCTTGCGGCGCATGGTTGGTCACCTGATCGTTGATGCTCGATCCGATCAACTCGGGCAAGCCATCGCCAAGCTCCGCTCCCGTGGCGACCGCCTCAACCTGAACCTTTTGGGCGAAGCTGTCCTCGGCGACACCGAAGCCACACGCCGCCGAGATGGCGTGCTCGCATTGATCGACCGTCCCGATGTCGACTACGTATCAGTCAAGGTTTCTGCTGTTGCGAGCCAACTGTCGATGTGGGCGTTCGATGAATCAGTCGATCGCGTCGTCAAGCAGATCACTCCGCTCTACGAGAGAGCTGCTGCCACCGGCACCTTCATCAATCTCGACATGGAGGAGTACCACGATCTCGATCTGACCGTGGCCGCCTTCACCCGGGTGCTCCAGCAGTTCCCCACTCTCGAAGCTGGCATCGTCCTTCAGGCATATCTGCCCGACGCTCTTCCCGCCATGGCTCAACTCCAGGAATGGGCGTCAGCGCGGCGCCGTTCGGGTGGCGCCCCCATTAAGGTGCGGGTCGTCAAGGGTGCCAACCTCGCTATGGAACGTGTGGACGCCACATTGCACGGTTGGCCACTCGCCGCGTGGAGCAGCAAGACAGAAACCGACGCGTCGTATAAGCGCATCCTCGATTGGGCCATGACGCCAGAACGCACCGACGCAATCCACCTCGGCGTCGCTGGACAGAACCTGTTTGACGTCGCCTATGCCTGGCTCCTTGCCGGGGACCGTGGCGTGCGCGAGCAAGTCCAGTTCGAGATGCTGCTCGGCATGGGCACCGCAGCCGTTGACGCTGTCCGCGCCGAAGTGGGCGGCTCGCTGGTGCTCTACACGCCTGTCGTCGATCCCGCTGAGTTCGACGCCGCTATTGCCTATCTTGTGCGCCGTTTGGAAGAGAACGCCAGCACTGAGAACTTCCTTTCGGCAGCTTTTGACCTTGGCGACGACCCAGCACTCTTCGCACGCGAATCACGACGGTTCCTTGATTCGGTCGCCTTAATCGACGACGAAGTCCCCGCCACCAACCGTGATCAGAACCGCGCCGCTGCATCCGCGCCTGCCGTCGACACCGGCACCAGGTTCAGCAACACACCAGACACCGATCCGGCCATTGCCGCCAATCGCACCTGGGGTCTGCGCGCTCTTGATCGTGCGTCCTACTCGCAGATCGGTTCAGAAACCGTACGCACCAGCAGGGTTCCGGGGCCGGCCAGCCTGCAGAGCGTCATCGTTGAGGCGCGGCAGGCAGCCAGCGGCTGGGCGGCACGCGGATCAGACGTGCGGGCATGGATCCTGCACGAAGCCGGCCGCGCCTTGGAAGATCGGCGTGCCGATCTCATCACGATCATGGCTGCCGAAGCCGGCAAGACGATTGCTGAAGCCGACGTCGAAGTCAGCGAAGCCATCGATTTTGCCCACTACTACGCCGAATCAGCCCGGCGCCTTGATGCCGTCGACGGCGCCCAGTTCCAACCGCACCGATTGACCGTGGTCGTGCCGCCGTGGAACTTCCCGGCCGCGATCCCCGCTGGCATGGTGTTGTCAGCCCTGGCCACCGGTAGTTCGGTCATCATCAAGCCGGCACCGCAATCTCCGCGGACTGCCGCAGTCATGGTTGAAGCGTTGTGGCGCGCCGGTGTCCCGCGCGATGTGCTCCACTTCGTGAGCCTGGACGAAGGGCCGTTGAGCAAGGCCCTCATCGCTCACTCCGACGTTGACCAGGTACTCCTGACCGGTGGTTGGGACACCGCTCGTCTGTTCCGATCTTGGCGCCCCGATCTTCGCCTGTTGGCCGAAACTAGTGGCAAGAATGCCGTCGTGGTGACGCCGTCAGCCGATCTTGATCACGCCGTCGCTGATGTTGTTCGCAGCGCCTTCGGCCATGCGGGCCAGAAATGCTCCGCGGCCAGCCTGGCCATTCTGGTAGGCACCGTCGGGCAGTCCGAACGATTCCGTCGGCAATTAGTTGATGCAGTCGCATCGCTGCGTGTGGGCTTCCCCGAAGACCCGTCCGCCGTGATGGGTCCGGTCATCGAGGCTCCTGCCGGCAAATTGCTGTCGGGGCTCACCGAACTGGGCCCGGGCGAATCGTGGCTACTTGAACCGCGCCAGCTCGACGACACCGGTCGACTATGGAGTCCGGGCATCCGCGACGGAGTGCGGCCCGACAGCCAATTCCACCGCACCGAGTATTTCGGTCCCGTGCTTGGTCTGATGCACGCCAATTCGTTGGACCAAGCAGTGCAATGGCAGAACGCCACAGACTTCGGCCTGACCGCTGGCCTGCATTCGCTCGATCCCGACGAAGTCTCAGTCTGGGCCGAGTCGGTCCAGGCAGGCAATCTCTATGTCAACCGCGGTATCACCGGCGCAATTGTTCAACGCCAGCCGTTCGGGGGCTGGAAACGTTCGTCGGTCGGCGCCACAGCAAAAGCCGGCGGCCCCAACTACCTCGCGCACCTCGGCTCCTGGGTACCCAAACGCCCGCGCACCGCCGGCAGCATCGCGAATCTCTCCTCACCGGTTCGCAAACTCGTCGAAGCAGCCACCGCGCACCTAACGGCGGCGGAGCACGCCACTCTGGTCGCCACCGCTTCGTCGATTACCACGGCGTGGGAACGCGAGTTCGGTGTAGCCAAGGACGTGACGAATCTAGGCGTGGAGCGCAATCTGCTGCGATACCGGCCCACTCCGGTCGAAATCCGTTTCGACGGTGGCCCACTTATCGATCTGTTGCGAGTGGCTGTCGCTGCAGCGCGATCGGGCGCCAAATTCAGTGTCAGCACCGCAGTCCCGCTTCCCGCGAACCTCGGCATCACCGCCAACGTGGAGTCTGGCGAAGTCTGGCTTGCACGTATGGCAAATGAGCGTCCCGAACGCATCCGTCTCATCGGCCAGTCGTCGGAATATGTTGCCGCCGCAGTCGAGGGCGATCCTGATGTCGCCATCTACTCGGGCGCTGTGACCAATTCGGGCCGAGTCGAGCTTCTACCGTTCTTGCGTGAGCAGTCAGTCACAGTCACCAATCATCGGTTCGGCAATCACGATCCGGCCTTCGATTCTCTGACGTTCTGACGATTTGAGAACGTCGCACACTGCGGGCGCCACGCCGCGCGTCCTCCCAGTAATCGCCGTGCGGGGAACTTACGATGACCACAGGTCGCCCGTGAACCAGCGGGGACCGCGGCACAGGAGGGCAGGATGCGCGAACTCGGCGTCGAAGGTCTCAGCGAAGACCATCGATTCCTGATCGTGCGCGACCCCGTAACCGATGAACGGCTGCGGATTCCCATTGGCGCTGAATCGGCCGATGTTCAGCCTCAGTTCTCCGACCCAGCCAGCGAACCCGCTGGCGACGTGTCGCACGCCGCTACCGTTTCGGAGCAGCCCATGGTCACCCACCTGTCGCCGCGTGAAATCCAGACTCGAGTGCGTCGAGGCGAAACCGTCGACGACATCGTCGAGTCCAGTGGCATGGCCGTGAACACGGTCGACGCCTTCGCCGGTCCTGTGCTCGCCGAACGCGCACATATGGCCAGGCAAGCCGGTCGCACCACGGTCCGACGCAAGCACGTCACCGGCACCGGTGTGCGGCTCGAAGACTTGATCGCCGAGAACCTGCGCGCCCAGGGCGGCACCATCGAAGGTGCCGAATGGGATGCCTTCCGCCGCGAAGATGGCCGCTGGACCGTCATCGTCACTCCCCCGTCGTCCGAAGTCACCGCGACGTTCCTTTATGACATTGAAGGTCGCTACGTATTGCCCGTTGACGAGAGCGCACACGATCTGGTGGGCGACGTTGCTGAGGCAGCCAAGACACCCGTTGAGATGGAGTTGGCCGAAGCCGTGCGCGATCGTGCGCCACTTCCGCAGCAGGACGACGAAGCTACAGATCACGAGTTGCCACCGTTTGAAGACGTTGCGGCCGCAACGTCTCATCACGAACTCGAACTTGATCTTGAGTTGCCAGCCGACATCGCCGCCGCCGAGTCGCTGTTGAACCGTGACGGTGCAGTCGCCTACCCCGCAGTTTCGTCGCTGAAGGAAGCTCGTGACCGCAGGGCGCAGTCCTCTGCTGCTCTTGAGTCAGAGCCCAAAGACGAGCAGGTCGTGGAAGCTCAGCACCTCGACGAGGTCATTGAGCACGACATCGCCGTGCCGGATTCCCCTCGGCCCAAGACGAAGCGCCCCGAGCGGCGTCACGTCCCCAGTTGGGACGAAATCATGTTCGGCGATCGCCAAGACTGAATTAGTCAGTCGAAAGGTAGAACGTCCGGCGAAAGCGCAGCAGCGCGCGCCGTGACCGCAGTCATGCGCCTGCGGTGATGGCGACGGCACAACACTTCGTAGCCCACTTGGGGGGCCGGACGGTTGGGGTCTTCAACGTCACCGACGACGATAACCTCACCCTCGGTGACCATCTCGCCGTCTTCCGTTCGTGCGTTGTGCGTGGCACGCTCACCGCACCAGCACAGCGCCTCCACTTGCAGCGTGTGTACGTGGTCGGCCAATTCGACGAGGCGCCCCGAACCTTCAAAGAGGCGCGTCCGGAAGTCGGTCATGATGCCGAAGGCGAAAACGTCAATGTCGAGTTCGTCGACGAGTTTGGCCAACTGATCGACCTGGCTCGTGGTGTAAAACTGCGCCTCATCGCAAACGAAGTAGTCGATCCTGCCGCCTTGAGTCAGCTCGTCGACGGTGTATGTCCAGAAGTCGAAGTCGCTACTTACCTCGATGGCAGCAACCTCCAGGCCCAGACGACTGGAGAGCCGTGCTTCACCGGCGCGGTCGTGGGAAGCGAAAACTCGGCCTTCGCGGCCGCGAGCGCGATGGTTGTGGTCCATCTGCAGTGCCAATGTGCTCTTGCCGCAGTCCATCGTGCCGGAGTAGAAGTTCAGATCTGCCATGTTGCTCAGCCGCCCGTCGT
The DNA here is from genome assembly GCA_040392565.1 of Aeromicrobium sp. Classification (GTDB taxonomy): domain Bacteria; phylum Actinomycetota; class Actinomycetes; order Propionibacteriales; family Nocardioidaceae; genus Aeromicrobium. Next base: position 8,768 of record JBEBVW010000017.1, read on the forward strand.
CTTCATGCGACCAGAACCGGGATACGGAGTTCGTCTTCGGTGATGGACCCGTGGAAACCGGTCATCATGAACTCAATGGCAAATTCTCGTGATGAGAAGACCGCGAAATCATCGAGGGCAGCAACCATGACGTCGCCTAGTCGGCCACGGACGTCGGCTGTAATCGGCCCGAACCAGTCGGCCGTCTCTGCTTCGTCGCGGGTGATCACGACGGCCCGGTCCCCCATTTCAGCACGCCAGAGTCCAGCTACATCGTCGGCGGCCCCAGCTCTGGTGTACAGATGTCGGAACCGAGCTTCGCCGGCCACCATCGTGACGTCTTGAAGTAGCCAAGGCGCAGCGTCGACATCGAATCGCCCATCGGCTGGAAGATCGATCATGCCGTGGTCAGCCGTCACCAAAAGAACACAATCGCCGGGCAGATCGCGTCGAAGCGCGGCCAGATCAGAATCGATCGACGACAGCATCTCGCGCCACTCCTGCGACGCCACACCCTTGGAGTGACCAGTGAAGTCAAGTCGCGACTCATAGGCGTAGGTGACCGTCGCTGAAGCGGCTTCCACCACGTCGAGGATCACCTCGTGACGTTCATAGATCGATTCGATTCCATGGAATGGCACGCCACGCTGGCTGCACAAGGTCAGGCCGCTGTCGGCGAACTTCGCTTGGTTAACTGTCGCCGCTGGGATCCCGGCCTCGGCAATGCGCTGCCATACCGTTGGCAATGGCTGCCACACATCTGCCTCGACGGACTGGTCCCACTTGAGCATGTTGAGCCGTCCACCAGTCTCAGGGACCCGCGTCGTGTAACCGGCAACCCCGTGCGCGCCGGGACGAGCACCGGTGCCCAACGACGTCAGGCTGGTCGCAGTGGTGGACGGAATTCCGCACACGACATCGTCAACCGATGTCATCGACGACAAGAACGGCGCCAGCTCACGATGCTGTTGCAGCGCCGAAAGCCCCATTCCGTCCACCAGAAAAACGACGTAACTGGAGGCCTCGGGTAGACCAAGCAGGTTGACGTCCGACACCTCTCGCGCTCCGACCGCTGCTGCGACCGACGGGACGATCGCATCGATGCGGTGACGGCCGTCGAGTCCTCGCACTCCAGCCGGCAACGTCAGCGTCACAGCCGCCCAGCCGCTGCCGGGTCTGAGGTGACTTCAGACAGGGTCCGGGCGAAGGTCAGCAGCCTTTCGACGGCGGCGCCGCCCTCGGCAGTCGCGCTCATGCGCAGCGAGAAGTCATCGCCGCTGACAGAGCCGGCGTATCCGTGATCAGCTTCGCATTCGGGGTCGCCGCATCGGGCGGGTTCCAGGTCGAGCCTGCTGACCGCTCCCCACGAAATCGTCAGTACGGCTTCCTCAAGTTGCGACGATGCCGCAGCGACCAAGCGCGTCACCACGACCGAGCGCACCTGGCGGATAGCCACCGCTTCAGCCGTCGTTGACGTGTACGGCTTCGGCAGCAGGTCATCGCCGGGGTGTTCGTCGGTGTGCACGAGCAAAAGGCGCGCATTCGTCAGCACCAGCACCGTCATATGACGGCGGATCTGGTCACCGTCAAACGTCGGCTCGTGCTGCAGCACGAAGTCACGTACGAGTTCACCCGCTAGCGCGTCGTCAATTGCTCGCGAGACGATCTCCGGGTAGTACCCGCTGCGCGAGATGTCAGCGTGGAGTTCAGCGCGAAGATCCTGCATCAGGCGATCGTATCGCTGGCGTCTGCGGCCTCGCTGAGGCGCCTGACGTACCACTCGGGACGTCGATCCGATGTCGGCACGACCTTCGCGCGGGCGCTCAACGCGATGATTCCATCAGCGTGCACCGTGACGGGCTCCAGATCGAGCTCGGCGATCTCCGGCAAATCGTCTTTCATCGCTGCCAACCGGACAATGACGTCCTGAACTGCATCAACATCGACCGGATCGGATCCCTTGTAGCCGTAGAGCAGTGGGGCAGACCGCAGCTGCGTGACCATATCGGCTGCATCGATCATGGTGAGCGGCGGGATGCCGTAGGAGCGGTCGCCCAACAAGTCGCTGGGTGGACCAGCCAAGCCGAACGACACCAGCGGGCCGAACAGTTCATCTTCCATCACCGAGAACGACGTCTGCACGCCGTCGGGGCCGGATTTCTGGACGAAGAACTTGGTTCCCTTGCGCATACCGGTCCAGCCGGTGAGCATCTCCCAAGCCCGCCGCATGTCGTCGGCGTTGTGAATTTCGCGCCACACGTGCGCCAAATCTGGGCGCGACCGCAAATGCTCGCTGCCGGCCTTCAGCACCACGTCCCAACCGAGCTGCTCGCCGGCAGCCACGGCCTCGTCGGCGTTGCGGACGTTAATCCAGGTGAGCATGTCGATGCCGTAGCAAGCCAAGAGATCTTGCACCTGATCGGTAGATAGCACCGCTCCGCGCGGCGCAACCGCGAGGGCATCGCGCACAATCTGGCGTGCATCGCCCTGGCGATGATCGTCGGCAACGTGGAATTCGCCGTGATCGCGTGCTGCCCATTCGGCGTAGCGGACGACGCGTGCGAGTGCACGAACGGCCGACTCGGGCGCTGCGTAGGACGGGACTGAGCCGCGACCCGCAGCACCACCAGCAACGTCAGGAACGCGAAGAAGCTCCGGCACGCCTTCGGCACCCAAGAACGTCGACACGATTGGTTTGTCGGACTGCTCCCCGATCGCTGCGAGCACGTCAGCGACTTCTTCACCGCGAGTGTTCAACGGCGGAACGTAAACCGCGACGAGCGCGTCAGTGTCATCGCCAGACAGCGCAGATTCGATGGCAACTTCATACGCTTCGGCGTCAGCGTCAGCACCGAGGGAAATCGACTCGGTGACGGTCAAACCTGCTGCGCGTGCGGCATCGGTGACGATCAGCGACACAGCATCGGAGTTTCCGACCACGGAAATGCGATCGCCACGCGGCAACGGTTGGTGCGCTAGCAACTGGGCCACGTCGAACATTTCGTCCAGTGTGTCGACCTGTATAACGCCGGCTTGACTGAACATCGCATCGACAGCTGCCGCGGGCGCAGATGAACGAGCGACCGTGTGGCCCATCGGAACACCCTGCGTCGATCCACCTGACTTGACCGCAACGATGGGCTTGGTGCGCGAAACTCTGCGGGCCAGCCGCGAGAACTTGCGCGGGTTACCGATGGACTCCAGATACAGCAAGATGACCTCGGTGGTGCTGTCTTCTTGCCAGTACTGCAATAGATCGTTGCCCGACACATCGGCGCGGTTACCGGCCGATACGAAAGTCGAGAGGCCAAGTCCACGGCGAGACACCGACTCCAAGATCGCCGTGCCGAGGGCACCGGACTGGCAGAAGAAGCCGACGCGGCCTTGTGGCGGCATCACCGGCGACAGCGAGGCATTCAGCTGGTTACCCGGAGCGGTGTTGATGACGCCCAAGCAATTGGGGCCGATCAAGCGAAGACCGTAGCTGCGGCTGAGGCCCAACAGTGCACGCTGGCGTTTGCGACCTTCCGTGCCTTCTTCAGCGAAGCCGGCCGAAATCACGATGAGTCCGTGCACGCCCTTGGCCGCGCAGTCGAGCAACACGTCGGACACCGCATCTGCGGGCACCGCGATGATCGCTAGGTCCACATCACCGGGAATGTCTTGCACTGTCTTGTAGGCGGGCAGGCCTGAAACTGCCTCTGCGGCCGAGTTCACGGCGTAAACGGCGCCGCTGTAGTCGCCTAATACCAGGTTACGGACCATGGCTTGGCCGATAGTTCCCGCACGACGGCTGGCACCAACGACGGCAACGCTGCGCGCGGAGAAGATCCGGGCAATCGACGCTGCTTCTGCACGCTGCTCACGCGCCTGCATCACGCCGATTGAGGTATCGGTGGGGTTAAGGGCGAAGGTCAGGCGTTGGATGCCGTCGTCCAGCGTTCCCTCGACGATGTAGCCCATTTCGCGGAAGATCTGCTGCATGCGCTGATTGGCCGGCAGGACCTCGGCAACAAACCGGCGAAGATGCCGTTCCCGGCCAGCCTGTGCCAGATGTTCTAGGAGCAACTGCCCCACGCCACGTCCTTGATGTGCGTCCTCGACAAGGAACGCCACTTCGGCTTCATCGACGGACAGATCGTTCTCAGGTGCGTCGAATCGGCCGACACCAATGATCTCACCGTGCAATGTCACCACGAAGGCCACACGACGCTCGTGGTCGACGTTGGTGAAGCGATCGATATCGCGCTGAGATAACCGCGGCATCGGCGCAAAGAATCGGAAATACTTGGACTGCTCAGATACGCGCGAATAGAACTCCACCAGAAGTTCAGCGTCGTCAGGAGTGATGGAACGCAACTGTGCGACCCGACCGTCCTTCAACAGGACGTCGGCCTCCCAGTGGCTGACATCTACAGCCTCGCTCGTCACACCCCCAACCTACCGAATGACTGGCGCGGCGTGGCACCCGCAGACCATGGGCATGAACAGCGACAATGGCTTTTCACGCACACGCATCTTCAGAGGGGACCATGGCGCGCACCACCAAGCCGGTCGACGACGACTTCGATGAGCACATCATCGATACCGATATCTCAGTCGAGATGAAGTCCAGCTTCCTCGAATACGGCTACTCGGTCATCTATTCGCGCGCTCTTCCAGATGCTCGGGACGGTCTCAAACCGGTCCAGCGACGGTTGCTGTACACGATGGACGACATGGGACTGCGGCACGACCGCGGTCACGTGAAGAGCGCTCGTCCCGTTGGTGACGTCATGGGTCGATTCCACCCACACGGCGACTCGGCTATCTACGACGCGTTGGTTCGTATGGCTCAGCCGTGGTCGCTGCGACTTCCTTTGGCCGACGGACACGGCAACTTTGGCTCACAAGACGATCCACCTGCGGCCATGCGCTATACCGAGATCCGCATGGATGCTGCGGCCGAAGCCATGACGGCTTCTATCGATGAAGACACTGTTGACTTCAAGCCCAACTATGACGGCCGCGAAACCGAACCTGTCGTACTGCCTGCAGCGATTCCGAATCTCCTGGTCAACGGGAGTACCGGCATTGCAGTCGGTATGGCCACCAATATTCCGCCGCACAACCTCATTGAGGTCGTGCAGGCACTGCGCCACCTTCTAAAAAAGCCGAATGCTGATCTGGACGATCTGATGCGCTTCATCCCCGGACCCGATCTGCCAACTGGCGGAAAGATCGTAGGCCTTGAGGGGATTCGAGAGGCGTACGCAACCGGCAATGGTCCGTTCCGGATGCGAGCCACGGCCCGAATCGACAATGTCACGCCGCGTCGCAAGGGCATCTTCGTCACCGAACTGCCGTACAGCGTGGGACCGGAAAAGGTCATCGAAAGCATCAAGAAGTTGGTGGAGACCAAGAAACTTCAGGGGATCAGTGACGTCAAAAATCTGACGGACCGGCACAAGGGCCTGAATCTGGTTATCGAGATCAAGAACGGTTTCGTTCCCGAAGTGATTCTTGAGCAGTTGTACAAGACCACTCCCCTGGAGACCTCCTTTGGCATCAACGCAGTCGCGTTGGTCGAAGGCCAGCCGCGCACACTGGGGCTCAAAGATCTCCTTGAGGTCTTCTTGCATCATCGCCTCGACGTGGTTCGGAGAAGATCGACGTTCCGGCGGGGCAAAGCCGCCGACCGGCTGCACCTGCTCGAGGGTCTTCTGCTGGCGTTAGTCGACATCGACGAAGTCATCCAGTTGATCCGCTCCAGCGAAAACCGCGGCGAGGCCAAAGAACGTCTTCGCTCGGTCTTCGACCTCACTGAGCCGCAAGCCGAATACATCCTGCAGTTGACGCTCGGCCGCCTCACTCGTACTGATCGCATCGACATTGAACGCGAGATCGAAGAGCTACGCCGCACCATCGAACAGCTTGATGAAATCCTCGGTGACGACGCGGTGTTACGCCGAGTCGTAGGCGAAGAACTCGAGGACGTCGCCAAGAAGTTCGGCACTCCAAGACGCACGGTTCTGCTCGAGTCGGCCGGTACCGCTGTCACTGCAGCGACTGCCTCGGCAGAAGTCACCGATGATCCCTGTTGGGCCATGCTGTCGGTCACCGGCCTGTTGGCCCGTACCGCCGATGATGCGCCGCTGTCGCCACCGGACCCAACACATCGCGTCAAGCACGACGTCATCCGCAGCGCGGTGCCAGTCACGGCACGCGGCGAAGTCGGTCTACTGACCTCGGCAGGCACTGTTCGCCGTATCAACGTGCTGGACCTTCCGGCGCTGCCGCCCACCGCTACTGCGCCCAATTTGCAAGGTGGTGTGCCGCTGGGTGAGTTGGTCGACCTCGGTGGCGCCTCTCCCCTGGCGTTGATGCCGTTGACCGACGACGGACCTGGCATCGCGTTGGGCACCCGACACGGTGTGGTGAAGCGGGTCAAACCGGAAATACTCAGCAAGGACGAATGGGATGTCATCTCACTGGCCGACGACGATGTCGTCGTTGGTGCAACTGTTCTGACCACCGGCGAGGAACAATTGGGCTTCATCACGTCAGATGCCCAGTTGCTGTATTTCGGCGCCGATCTCGTGCGTCCGCAGGGACGCAGTGGTGGCGGCATCGCCGGCATCAAGCTCGCCGGTGATGCACGCGTTGTCGCTTTCGGCGCAGTCGCCGATGTCGACTCCGCTCACGTAGTCACCATCGCTGGGTCGGGCGATGCACTCCCCGGAACCGAAAATGGTGCCGTCAAACTGACGCCGTTGGCGGCCTATCCCAGCAAGGGTCGCGCCACCGGTGGCGTGCGTTGCCAGCGACTGTTAAAGGGCGAGGACGGATTGATTCTGGCTTGGCTTGGCGATGGGGTCCCTGTCGCCTGTGCCACCAGCGGCACACCGGTCGACCTTCCCAGCATCGACGAACGCCGCGATGGTTCTGGTGTCCCTGCTGCACAGCCGATCTTGGCTATCGCCGGTCCTGCTAGCGGACCCACCGCCGTGGGAGACTGACCACGTGAGCACAGCCACTGATAGTCCACGCCGTCGTCGCCATCTCGCCCGTGCAACTGCCGGCTTTCTCGCCGTGGCGCTATTGGCGGCCTGCAGCGGCAGCAGTAGCGACGATGGCGGTGGCACCAGCGCTCTGACCAAGCGGCTCACCGCTGCTCAGCAACACATCACCGATGCCGACGCACTCACTATCTCGATGTCCACGCCATCGCTCCCCGATGGAACCACTGGTCTAACCAACGCCAAGGGACGTGGTTATCAGGGTGAAATTGCAGCTGGGGCTGCATTCGAGGGCAATGTTGATGTCGTTTCCGGCGGGTCGACGATCAAGGCTGAGGTCATTGCGGTTGACGGGAAGGTCTGGGCCAAAACCAGCCTGGTTCCAGATGTTTACCTGACGATCGATCCCCAAGCACTTCATGCTCCTGACCCGGCGAGCCTATTGGGTGCCAAGGGAGACGGCTTGCCGATCATTTTGGTCAAGACCGAAGGGCTCAAAGACGGCGGGAAGTCCCGCGACGGCAAGGATGTACTGACCACCATCACCGGTACTTTGCCCGGCGCAGTTGTTCATCAGTTCTTGCCCTCGGCTGATCCTGCCAAGTCGTTTTCCGTCACCTATCGACTCACCGACGACGACGTTTTGCACGACGCCCGCATCAAGGGTCCGTTCTACCCGGGCTCTCCCGCGGTCACCTATGACGTCAAGCTCACCGCGAACACCGACAACAGTCTGATCAAGGCCCCGACCAAGACTGGTCGATGAGTTCTGCCGACGTCGTCCCGCGGTCGTCGCGCTGGTTGCTCGGACTAGCCGCTGTCGCGATCGCCTTCGCTGCTGCTGACACCTATGTAGTGGTTCTGGCGCTGCCGGACATGATGACGGCCTCCGGCCTCGGCATCGACGAACTTCAACGGGGTGCGCCGATCATTTCGGGCTTCCTGCTCGGTTACGTCGCAGTACTGCCGCTGATCGGCCGAATCTCAGACTTGCGCGGCCGGGTTCCGGTGCTGCTCGGCTCGCTGGTCGTCTTCGCTATCGGATCGATCGTCACGGCCACCGGTTACAACCTGGACACCATCGTGATCGGCCGTTTGATCCAGGGCATCGGTGGCGGCGGTCTGATTCCGCCTACGCTGGCGCTTGTCGCAGACCTCTGGCCTCCGCACCGACGCGGGTTGCCGCTGGGAGTTGTCGGCGCCGTACAGGAACTCGGCAGCGTCCTCGGCCCCCTCTACGGCGCTGCAGTACTCGCATTCGGCACCTGGCGAGAGATCTTCTGGCTCAACGCGGCGGTCGGCCTGGTGCTTCTTGCCGCCGTACTGGCCCTACGCAGCCGCGCGGCTGACCTGGCCCCGCAACATCGGACGGGCCCTCGTGACTGGATCGGTCTGGCGTTGGCGACTCTTGCGGTCGCTGCGCTCGCCTTGGTGATGGCCGAACCCGAACGGTTGACCAGCGGGGTGACGTCTGGCCTCGCGTTTCTCCCGGTGACTGGCGAATCGCGCTGGCTGACGCCTGTTGCTCTCGCGTTGTACGGGCTCGTTGTGCTGTTCCTTTTGCGGTTGGCCACTGCGAGTCATCCGCTGCTCGACTGGCGTTCTTGGCGACAGATCGCCGCGGCCACGGACCTCATCGGAGCGGCATTCCTCACCATTTCGCTCGGCTCGATCATCATCGCGTTTGCTTCCGCCGAACCCGAGAAGACTGCTTTCTCCCCTGCCGCTCGCTGGCTCGTCCCGTTGGCCGTCGTGACATTGGTGCTATTCGGCTGGCGCCAACGCACTGCGGCAAATCCGATCCTGCCGCGCCGAGCGCTGAGCAGTCGGCCAGCATGGGGCGCACTCGTTGTCTCGTTCTTTGTCGGTGCTGCGCTCATTGCCGCTCTGGTTGACATTCCATTCTTCGCTCGACTCACCGTGTATCGCGACTCTCAACTCGACGCAGCCCTGGTGCTCTTGCGGTTCCTCATCGCGTTACCGATCGGCGCCGTTCTCGGGGGCTGGCTGCTGCGACTCATTTCGGCCGCATGGCTCACCGCAGGTGCGATGTTGATCAGCTCAGCGTCGTTCTGGCATATGTCCACCTGGGATCACGACGCCCTGTTGAACAACACCGAAACCCTGTCGTTGATCGCTGCCGGCTTGGGTTTCGGCATCGCCATCGCTCCAGTCAATGCAGCACTGCTCGACCACACCGCCGACGCCGTACACGGTGTCGCCTCCGCGCTGCTGATCGTGGCCCGCATGGTGGGCATGTTGCTCGGAATCTCAGCACTCACCACCATCGGTCTGCGCGCCTTCTATTCGGCATCGGCGAAGATCCCCGCAGCCGAGGAATTGTGCGGAGGCAAGGCTGAGTTGTGCTCGGCATACCGCGACGCCGTGCGTGATGCAGGCATCACCCAACTGCACGCCGTGTTCATTGGCGCAGCAGTCTGTGCGCTGATCGCGGCGGTGCTTGCAGCTACCCTGCTGCAACCTGCCTCAGAACCCAGGTCTATTTTGAAAAAGTGACTGACTTAGACGATTTCGACGATCTACTTGCCGCCAACCGCACCTACAGCGAATCATTCGACATGAATGGCTTTGACGGCATCGCCAAGGCTGGCGTGCTGATGGTGACCTGCATGGACTCGCGACTCGATCCACTCGGCATGATCGGTCTGAAGCCCGGGGACGCGAAGTTCCTCCGCAATCCCGGTGGACGAGTCGAAGACGATGTGCTCAAAGCCATCGTTCTGAGCATCGCAGCCCTCAACGTCCAGCGTGTCCTGATCGTCGAGCACACTCGGTGTGCCATGGGATCGTCCTCCGAAGCTGATCTGCAGGCCAAGATCGGTAGTAAAAACGGTGTCGACGCTTCCTGGCTGTCGCTAGACGTCATCAACGACCAGGCCGCCACCCTGACCGCTGATGTCCACAAAGTGCGCTGTCACCCTCTGGTCCCCGACAACATCCAAGTCGGCGGCTTCCTCTACGACGTCGACACCGGCCTCCTCAAGCACATCGCCTGACGAAGACTCGCTGGTTGGGGCGCGTCATCGAGGCCTCGTACCTCGCGCCTCAGGAACCGCTTGCGAGCCTCGAGAACCGCAGATCTCAACACGTTTGAACGAACTAGTTAGGCGTCAATCGTGTCGGCGTCGATTTCGTAGGCGCCGGCGACGATGAATTCCTTACGGGGCGGGACTTCATTGCCCATCAGGAGTTCGAACACCGAGTCGGCGTCTTCGGCGTCGTCTACCGTGAGGCGACGCAACGTCCGGTGGCGCGGATCCATGGTGGTCTCAGCTAACTGATCGGCGTCCATCTCGCCCAGACCCTTGTAGCGCTGCACTGGGTCTTTCCAGCGGATGTTCTTCTTGGTCAGCTCGGCCAGTTTGCGTTGAAGTTCCGGATCTGAGTACGTGTAGACGTACTTCTCTTGACCCTTTTTCGGATTGGTCAGTTCGATGCGATGCAGCGGCGGCACTGCTGTGTAAACACGACCAGATTCCAGCAGCGGCTTCATATAGCGATAGAACAACGTGGCCAACAGACAACGGATGTGAGCGCCGTCAGAGTCAGCATCCGCCATGAAGATGATGCGGCCGTACCGTGCGGCGTCAATGTCGAATGTGCGCCCCGAACCCGCTCCGACGACCTGAATGATGGACGAACATTCAGCGTTCTTGAGCATGTCGGCCACGGTGGCCTTCTGTACGTTGAGGATCTTGCCGCGAATAGGCAGCAGCGCCTGAAATTCAGAATCTCGAGCGGCCTTGGCGGTGCCAAGTGCGGAGTCGCCCTCCACGATGAAGAGTTCTGACTTCTCAATGTCATTACTTCGGCAATCGGCGAGTTTGGCTGGGAGCGAACTGGATTCCAGTGCACTCTTGCGGCGCTGGTTATCGCGCTGAGTACGTGCAGCGATGCGCGTGCGAGAAGCGTCGACAACCTTCTGCATCACCAAACGTGCTTTGGCCTTGTGCGCAGTCTTATTCGACGTCAAGAACGCCTTCAATTCGCGGCTGACCACTTGGTTCACAATGCGGGTCACCGGAGGCGTTCCTAGAACTTCTTTGGTCTGACCTTCGAACTGAGGCTCGGCCAATCGCACCGTGACCACGGCGGTGAGACCTTCCAGAATGTCGTCCTTGGTGACATCGGGATCGCCGGCCTTCAGCAGACGTGTGGTGCGAAGAACCTCATTGAATGATTTGGTGATCGCCCGCTCAAATCCCTGAACGTGGGTGCCGCCCTTGGGCGTCGCAATGATGTTGACGAACGACGAGACTTTGGTTTCCCAACCGGTACCCCAGCGAACTGCGATATCGACGCCCAATTCGCGCTCGACGTCCTGAGGCGTCATGTGGCCTTTGGAGTCGAGCATCGGCACAGTCTCGGTGAATGTGCCCTCGCCCTGAATGCGCAAGACGTCAGTGACCGGTTCGTCCTCTGCAAGGAACTCAGTGAACTCGGTGATGCCGCCCTCATAGCGAAACTTTTCCTCGTGCAATTCGTCGGCACGCTCATCGCGAATGACGAGTTCGAGTCCGGGCACCAGGAAGGCGGTCTGGCGGGCTCGTGCGACAAGATCGTCGTAAGAGAACGTCGCTGACTTGATGAAGATCTGCGGGTCGGCCCAATAACGAACGCGCGTTCCTGTGCGGGCTTTAGCGACCTTGCCGACCTTGCGCAGCGTGTTGTCGGGAGTGAACTCCGCTTCCGGCCCATCGCCGGCGAATACACCCGGCACTCCCCTGCGGAACGACATGGCCCAGGTGGCGCCGCTCTTGTCGACCTCGACGTCCATGCGCGAGGACAACGCGTTGACCACCGAAGCGCCGACGCCGTGCAGGCCGCCGGTGGCGTTGTACGAACCGCCGCCGAACTTTCCGCCAGCGTGCAGTTTGGTGTACACGACTTCGACGCCGCTCAGACCAGTCTTCTTCTCGGTGTCGACCGGAACACCGCGGCCTTGATCGCGGACCTCAACCGAGCCGTCATCATGCAGCATCACGTCAATGTGGGCGCCGTGACCTGAAAGTGCTTCGTCGACGGAGTTGTCGATGATCTCCCAGAGGCAGTGCATCAGACCACGCGTATCCGTGGACCCGACGTACATGCCGGGGCGCTTGCGGACCGCTTCGAGACCTTCAAGTACGAGCAAATTACGTGCGTCGTACGCCTGGCTTTCGATGGTGCTCAACCTCCTGATCGACGACCCCGCAATGGCGAGATCTCAACACCTGTCAGCCTAGTCGCGCGCGCCGACGACACCGCTCCTGACACGCGGCTCAGCCACCGCGCGCCTGCCGCGATTTGTCAGCATCCAGGAGTATGTATGGGGTACGTCACCATCGCGTTGTGGAAGCCCTCCGCCAGGGAATACCGGAGCGTGATTGGATGTTGACCAGCACGAAGCCCCCGAACAAGGAATGAGGCAGCACCGTGACTACATTGACCGCGACTGCTCCACTGGATGCACTTGACCGCTGCGACCGCTGCGGCGCCCAGGCCTATGTACGCGTCACTCTTGGCGCCGGCGGTGAACTGCTTTTCTGCGGACATCATGCGCGCCATCACGAAGAGAAGCTCCGTGAGATCAGCGCGGACATCCACGACGAGACCGACCGCCTGTCAGCCAAGCCTGAAGTCGTCGTCGACTAACGTCGTTTCAACTTTTCAACGCAGAACGCCCCGGCCGTTGGCCGGGGCGTTCTGTCTTGGGTCTAACTCAGTCGAGGTAGTCGCGTAGGACCTGCGAGCGCGACGGGTGACGCAGCTTGCTCATGGTCTTGGACTCAATCTGACGGATGCGCTCACGCGTGACGCCGTAGACCTTGCCGATTTCGTCAAGCGTCTTGGGCTGACCGTCGGTCAGGCCAAAGCGCATGGAGACAACGCCGGACTCGCGCTCGCTGAGCGTGTCGAGCACGGCGTGCAACTGCTCTTGCAGCAGCGTGAACGAGACTGCGTCGGCCGGAACGATGGCCTCAGAGTCCTCAATCAGGTCGCCAAACTCCGAATCGCCGTCTTCACCCAACGGGGTGTGCAGCGAAATGGGCTCACGGCCGTACTTCTGTACCTCGACGACCTTCTCGGGCGTCATGTCCAACTCCAGCGCCAACTCTTCTGGAGTGGGTTCGCGACCCAGATCCTGAAGCATCTGACGCTGCACGCGAGCGAGCTTGTTGATGACTTCGACCATGTGCACCGGAATACGGATGGTGCGGGCCTGGTCGGCCATGGCGCGAGTGATGGCCTGACGGATCCACCACGTGGCGTAGGTCGAGAACTTAAAGCCCTTGGTGTAGTCGAACTTCTCGACGGCACGAATCAGACCAAGGTTGCCTTCCTGGATCAGATCCAAGAACAGCATGCCGCGGCCCGTGTAACGCTTGGCCAGCGAAACCACGAGACGCAGGTTGGCTTCGAGCAGGTGATTCTTCGCACGACGGCCGTCGATCACGATCCAGTCGAGTTCGTCCTGCAGTTTGGCGCTGATGCGACCGCCCTTGGCCAACTTCTCTTCCGAGAACAGCCCGGCTTCGATGCGCTTGGCCAGTTCGACTTCCTCTGCTGCGGTCAGCAGCGAAACCTTGCCGATCTGCTTCAGATAGTCCTTGACCGGGTCGGCCGTGGCGCCCGCGACCATAACCTGCTGCGCCGGCTCGTCGGTCTCATCGGCCGAGGACAGCGTGAATGCCGCCTTCTCGTCTTCCTTGATGGTGGGATCGCTCTCGACATCCTTGACGAACTCGTCGTCAGAAATATCGGGCAGAACCTTCTTGCCGTCAGCGTCGACGGTGGCGGCGGGAGTCTTCAGAACTGCAGCCGCATCTACGTGAGGCGGAATCGCAGTTTCCTCCAAGTCGGCCGCGGCCGACTTCTTAGCTGCAGTCTTCTTTGCTGCAGTCTTCTTGGCTGCGGCAGGAGCGGCCTTTTTCGCAGCCGGGGCTGCAGCCTTCTTCGCTGCCGGAGCTGCCTTCTTAGCGGCAGCAGCCTTCTTGGTCGTGGTGGTGGAGGAAGTGGACTTCGTCACGGTCTTTTCTGGTTTCGGAGCGGGGGTGGTCTTCTTGGCAGCCGGTGCGGCCTTCTTGGCAGCGGCCTTTTTCGCAGCTGGAGCTGCGGCCTTCTTCGCAGCGGGAGCGGCTTTCTTAGCCGTCGTCGCAGGTGACTTCTTGGTTGCGGCCGCAGTAGAACTGCCGCCACTTGCCTTGGGTTTGTTGGTGTTCTTCGTCGTGGTTGTCGGTGCGGTTTTGGTCTGATCTTCCTTAGACGACCCTCCGCGCAGAAGCTGGGAGCCAGCCTTCACAAGCTTCGCTGCCGGATTCACTGCCACGTGGCACCTCGCTCTTCGATCGGGCTTGGAATCGGCCCTGCGTTCGTGTCTCAAGGCGCGACAAACAGGCCTGTGGTC
>JBEBVW010000018.1:0-23067 GCA_040392565.1 Aeromicrobium sp.
CACGCCGCCAGCGTTCGTCCTGAGCCAGGATCAAACTCTCCGTTGAAAATTTCCCCGAGCAAGCTCGGGTCAACAACTTTGGTTTGATTCCTGACAATCTGACTGCTGACAGTCAATTTGTCGGAATTGATCCCTTCGACATTGACCAGGCCGAGGCCTAGTTTCTGTCGACGGGGGTATTACTGATTATCTCGTCGACTTTTGACACACTGTTGAGTTCTCAAGGATCAGACGCACACCTACGCCTCGAGCCTGCGGGGCTCTCGTCGCGGGGGCAACTTCTCTAACCTACACGGCTCGTTTTCACCGGTCAAATCCGGGTCGGTCACCGTTACGCTCTCCGTTGTCAGCGGTCACATTTGTGAAGCTAGCCATCTGGGGCTCACACTTCGCTGCGTTGACCGTTTCGGTTCGAGCGGCTGCCTGCTCCGGGAGACCGGCCTTTCGGCCTTTCCCCCCGTCGTGCGGGGCAACAAGAAGAACATTACGTGGCGGTGCCGATCAGGTCAAATCGAGAAGGTGTGGCGCCGCTCACATTCCCTTGCCATCGCACGAAATGCCTGCAATCTCGGGAAAAGCCCAGGTCAGGGCAATGCGGACACGACACGTACTCCCGACACGGAGCGCTTGCCCTTGCGCAAAACGGCCCATCCGCCACCGAGCAGTTGCTCCGAATTCAGCGCTTGGTCGGGGTCATCGACGCGCACATTGTTGACGTACGCACCGCCTTCGGCCACCGCTCGCCGAGCCGCCGACTTCGATTCGACCAATCCTGCAGCTACGAACGCATCGACGATGGAAATGCCTGGCTCGACGTCCACGGCACCCGCTCCACGCAGCGCAGCGGCCAATGTCGATTCAGGTAGGTCGGAAAGTTCAGCGCGACCGAACAACGCTTGCGCCGCCAGTTCTGCAGCCGCCGTTTCCTCAGCACCGTGAACGATGGTGGTCATTTCGGCAGCCAGCCGGCGTTGCGCCAACCGTAGTCCCGGCTTCTCATTGTGTTCGGCCATCAGAGCATCGATTTCATCGACCGGAACGAAGGTGAACTGCTTGAGGTACTCCCCGACCTTGCTGTCTTCGGCCTGGATCCACGACTGATGGAACGCATATGGACTGGTGCGGTCGGGATCAAGCCACACGGTGCCGGACTCGGTCTTGCCGAATTTAGTTCCGTCCGCCTTGGTGATCAGTGGAGTTGCAAGTGCATGTGCTTTGCCAGCATCGGAGCGACGGATCAGCTCCACACCTGCGGTGATGTTGCCCCACTGATCGCTGCCACCCGTCTGCAAGATGCAGCCGTGGCGGCGGTATAGCTCTAGGAAGTCCATCGACTGCAGCAGCACGTAGCTGAACTCGGTGTAGCTGATGCCCGATTCCAGACGGCTGCTGACGACATCGCGCGCAAGCATCCGGTTGACCGGAAAATGTTTGCCGATGTCGCGCAGGAAGTCGATGGTGCCGAGGCCCTGCGTCCAATCTAAGTTGTTGACCATGGTCGCGGCGTTATCGCCCTCGAAGGACATAAAGCGGGACACCTGTCCCCGAATGCGGTCGACCCATTCGGCCACAGTCTCGGGGCTGTTCATGACTCGTTCGCCCGATTCCTTGGGGTCACCGATCAGGCCGGTGGATCCACCCACCAGCATCAACGGGCGGTGGCCGGCTAGTTGGAGGCGGCGTGCGGTGAGGATCTGCAGCAGGTTGCCGATGTGCAAACTTGGCGCGGTGGGGTCGAAGCCCACGTAGTACGTGATGGGTCCGGCGTCGAGCGCCTCGCGCAAAGCGTCGCGATCGGTCGAGTGCGCGATAAGGCCGCGCGCGTCTAGGTCATCAAGTACGTGGGTAGTCACTGACCCATAATCTCAGGCGCCGATTCTCAGGGCAGGACGACCTGCCCAATGGGGCCTGGGTTGTACGCGATCTCCCAGCGGAAACCGTCGGGGTCTGCGAAGTAGCCGGTGTACCCGCCCCAGTCGCGAGAAACAGCGGGATGAACGGGGCTAGCACCCGCTGCACGCGCCGTCTCCAACACGGCGTCGACTTCGGCCTCGGTGGCGACGTTGTGGGACAGCGTCAACGGCGCTACTCCCCCGCCATCCCCGATGTGGCCCACCTCGGCTTCAAAGGCGGTGCGATCCCACAGCGACAACACCAGGTGGCTGCCAGCGCGAAACATGATGACTTCACCCGGAACGTCGAGATCGGGCGTCCAGCCAAGACCATCGACATAGAAACGGCGAGAGGCCCCAAGATCACGTGCGGCCAGGGTGATGAACGAGATGCGCTGATCCATGGATTTAGCGTCGCACGGGAATCTGACGAATACATCTGGTGTTGCAACCGGCATGAGCGTCAAAGTCGACATCTGGTCCGATATCGCGTGCCCGTGGTGCTACGTGGGCAAGCGACGTTTCGAAAAAGCGCTCGCGCAGTACGACGGGGACGTCGAGATCGAGTACCACTCATTCGAGCTCGCCCCCGATACTCCCGTGGACTTTGAGGGATCTGAGGTCGACTTCCTCTCCAAACACAAGGGCATGCCGGCCGAGCAGACTCGTCAGATGCTGGGTCAAATGACCGAACTGGCCGCTGCTGAGGGATTGGCCTACGACTTTGACGCGCTCCTCCACACGAATACTCGTCTGGCGCATCAGGTGTTGCATCTAGCCAAGGCGCACGGCAAGCAAATCGAGTTGAAGGAACGCCTGCTGAAGGCGTACTTCGAGCAAGGTCATCATGTTGGTCGCGTTGAGGACCTCGCCGATCTGGCTGCCGAAGTTGGTCTGGATCGCGCTGAGGTTGTCACTGCCTTGACCGACGGCACCTATGCCGACGCAGTGGAGGCCGACATTGATCAGGCCATGGAGTACGGCATCGGCGGAGTCCCGTTCTTCGTGTTTGACGGCCGCATCGGCGTCTCGGGCGCACAGGATCCGAGTGTGTTCGTGGGCGCTCTGCAGCAGGCCGCGGGAGCCAGCCAGTGACCGGCCAGTTCGAGAGTGGCCCATCGGAAACGGGCCCCTTTGAGATGCTCGGTGACGACGATGCGCCCGTCTGCGAAGACGGCGTGTGCGAGATTCCCGAGCAACCGAAGCCCTGATGTCAGACCTCACGATCGACCCAGAGTCAGCCGAGCCACCATTCGAGCAAGTGCGTCGGCAGATCGCTGCTCGTGCCGCCGACGGCACCTGGGCAGCAGGGCATCGATTGCCGACCGTTCGCGGGCTGGCTGAACAGCTCGGCCTCGCCGTCAACACCGTTGCGAAGGCGTATCGAGCGTTGGAGTCCGACGGCGTCGTTGAAACTCGGGGCCGTCAGGGCACTGTGGTCGCCATGCCGCATGTCGACGACGCCGATGCCTTGCGCGCGGCCGCAGAGTTCGTCACGATCGCCCGCCTCCGTGGGCTCAGCCGTGACGAGGCACAGCAACTGGTCGACGACTGCTGGCGCTAAGTCAGGCTCGTGGGCTGCGGCGGTAGGCCGAGACGGTGGGATCACCCGTGACCCAGAAGCGCCACGGCACGTCGGCTGCCTTGCTGACTCCAACGCGTGGACCGGCGCTGATCCGTAGCTGATCGGAGGTTTCGGGTCCAAGTCGAACCCCGGTCGACTGCAGCAGTTCGGTTCCGAGGTCAGTCAGCGTCAGGCCGAGTGCCTGAGCAAGGTTCCCGGGTCCTCGCGCCAGCGCGATGTCGCGAGCGCCTCCGCGACGTTCGCGCGCCACTTCCAGGCCTTCGACTACCTCACCAGCACGAATCAACACCGCAGATGCGGTCTCGCTCGGGCCGGTCACCACATTGGCGCAGTGGTGAATCCCGTACGACCGATACACATAGAGCCGCCATGGCGGGCCGTACATAATCTCCGAGCGTGGCGTGCGCGTGTAGGCGTGGGACGCCGGATCGTCGGTGCCGTTGTAGGCCTCGACTTCGGTGATGCGCACAGCAGCGTCATGGCCGTAGAGGACCCGGCCGAGCAGCCCGCGCGCTCGACCTAAAACTTCGGGTTCACGCTCGGTCAGGAGACGCTCTTGATCACGACGGCCTTGGCAGGTGCGACGCCGTCGGGGCCGTTGCCATCCTTCTCAATCGCGCGAGCCACCTTCAGTCCGGCATCGTCGACGGAGCCAAACACGGTGTACTGCGGCGGAAGACCGGAATCGGCAAGCATGATGAAGAACTGTGAGCCGTTGGTGTTGGGGCCTGCGTTTGCCATCGCGACCGTGCCAGCCCGATAGGTTTCATTGCCCTTGAGTTCGTCGTTAAAGCGGTAGCCCGGACCTCCCGTGCCCGTGGCCGACGGATCACCGCACTGCAGCACGAAGCCCGGAACGAGGCGGTGGCACTTGGTGTTGTCAAAGTAGCCCTGCTTGGCCAGAGACACGAAGGAACTGACAGTGCAGGGCGCCGAGTCGGGCTTGAACGTGACGGTGATGTCGCCGCGGTTGGTGGCGACGGTCAGTTTGTCTGCAGTCAGCGGCTTGGCTGGCGGAAGTTCAGCTTTCTTGGCTGCCGGACTGTCTTTGGTGTAACTGCACTCCCCTGCCGCAGCTGACGTCGCCGCAGGTGTGGGTGTGGCCGAGTCATCCGATCCCTTTGATGGGGCATCTTGGTCGCCGCCACAGGCGGACAACGACAACACGAACAGGGAAAGGGCAACTGAAAGCACACGACGCGAACGCATGCGGCGAGCGTAGCGATGGCGCCCTAGGCTCACGTGCATGACCTCTGACAACCTGGCCGAACGGCTGCTCGATGCGCACGTCCGTTTTACGATCACACAGTTGGCCGGAGCCGATCAGTCCGCTGTCGTAGATGGCATCGTCAGCGACCTGCTCACTCTCGGCGATGCGATGACGTTGAACCAGGTGCTCGACGTTAACGAGGTTATTCGCGTCGTCCGGCGGGTCATGACGACGGTGCCGCCGTCGGCTGGCGCATCAACGTTGTCGCAAGGGTGTGCCGATGTCCTGCATGCCGGCCCAAGCGAGCCATTTGCCGTCGCCGACGTCATCGCGCGAGATGACGTCGAACGCATCATCGATGAACTCGTTCGGTCAGAGCCGCTGATTAAGCGAGTCCTCGACGAGGTCGTCGAAAGTCCGCTGATCGCGAGCGTCGTATCGCGGTTCGTGTCGCGAATGGTCGGTGACGTGGTGGCCTCCAACCGCGCGGTGGCCGAGAAGATTCCAGGTATCGGCGGCTTGGTGTCACGTGGTGCCGGGGCGGCTTCCAAGGTCGTCGGCGCTGGTGCGAGTGGCATGGAACAACTGCTCGGCGACACAGCCGGCAAGGGCGCCCAGCTTGCGGCGCGACGGCTGAACAAGGTTGCTGCCGACACCCTGAAGGATCCGCAACTCAAGTCCGCGCTGATGCAGTTATGGGACGAGAGGTCCGGCTCCCGCATTTCTGGACTGTCGCGCATCGCCTCGCAAGACGACACTCGGCGAGTCATCGGATTGACGCACGACGTGGCCGTCCACGCGCTGGGCAGCGAGCCGGTGGGCAGTTTGGCAACGCGCATGGTGGAAATGTTGTTCGCGACCTACGGGAACTCCCCCGTGGCGACACTTGTCACCGACCTCGGCCTCACCCGCGAAGACTTGGTGGCCGACGCCCAGCGCGCCGTCGCCCACGCCGTCAACTCAGTTCACGCCGACGGCCAACTTGAACCATTCATCCGAGCGCGACTCGCGCCTTTCTACGCTTCAGCCAGCTTCGCAGCTTTCTTGGGGTTTTCCAACAACACCTGGCAACCCTTAATTACCCCAAAAAATTTGGCGGGGTGTTGTGTGGGTTTACCACGTTCACGTGGTAAACCGACACACCTAAGCGAGCCGGGCGCGGAGCTCGGCGAGCTGTTCTGCGACGCGGGACGGCGCGGTGCCGCCGCGCGAGTCGCGGGAGGCCAGTGAACCGTCCACGCTGAGGACCTCGCGCACACCTGGAGTCAGGTGCTCCGAAATGCTGGCGAAGTCGTCGTCGGTCAGATCCCACAGTTCGATGCCGCCCTGTTCACACTCCTGCACGCAGGCGCCCGACAGTTCGTGGGCGACACGGAATGGGACGCCCTGCTTGACCAGCCACTCGGCGATGTCAGTGGCGAGAGCAAAGCCTTGCGGCGCCAATTCGGCCATGCGTGCGGTGTTGAACGTCAGCGTGGCCACCATGCCGGTGAACGCGGGAAGCAGGACTTCGAGCGTGTCGATCGAATCGAAGACCGGCTCTTTGTCTTCCTGCAAATCGCGGTTGTAGGCCAAGGGAAGCGCCTTCAACGTCGCGAGCAGACCGGACAGATTGCCGATCAATCGTCCCGACTTTCCACGCGCCAATTCTGCGATGTCAGGGTTCTTCTTCTGCGGCATGATGCTCGACCCGGTCGAGTAGCCGTCGTGCAGCGTGACGAAGTCGAACTCCTTGGTGTTCCAGATGATGATTTCTTCGGCCAGTCGCGACACATCGATGCCGATCTGGGCGGTGATGAACGCGAACTCGGCGACGAAATCTCGCGAGGCAGTGCCGTCGATGGAGTTGGGCGTCGACCCGGTGAACCCGAGATCAGCAGCAACTTTCTCCGGATCAAGACCAAGCGACGATCCAGCGAGCGCGCCGGAGCCGTAGGGCGAATCCATCGCGACTCGTGCGTCCCACTGTTCGAGCCGCTCCAAGTCGCGCACTAGCGGCCAGGCGTGCGCCATCAGATGATGTGACAGCAAGACCGGCTGGGCATGCTGCAGGTGCGTACGACCCGGCATCGGCGCACCTAGATGCTGTTGTGCCTGGTCAGCAATGGCACCCGCCAATTCGCGCACCAATCGAGCGATGACCCGCCCGTGGTCGCGCAAGTACATGCGGAACAACGTGGCCACCTGGTCGTTACGCGACCGGCCGGCCCGCAGGCGACCGCCCAGTTCCGGGCCAAGGCGTTCCAGCAGTCCGCGTTCGAGCGCAGTGTGCACGTCTTCGTCGTCTGGGTCGGCGACAAATGCGCCCGACTCCACGTCAGTTGCTAACGCTTCGATGCCGGCGAGCAGCGCGGCGAGATCGTCGACGGACAGCAGGCCAGCTGCCGCCAGCACATGAGCGTGGGCGCGCGATCCGGCGAGGTCGTAGGGCGCCAGGCGCCAGTCGAAGTGGGTCGATCGCGACAGCTCGGTTAGTTCCGGTGATGGACCTGAAGCGAACCGGCCTCCCCACAGCCGGGTCTGCTCTTCATTGGGCTCATCGGTCATCGGTCGGTTCCGCCTTCGTCGTCGCTCGCATCAGACAGTGCAGTGAATCGTGCTGCCACCTCAAGTCCACCAGCGGGGTCTCGGCAGATCAGCAGCACGGTGTCGTCGCCGGCAATCGTGCCAAGCACGTCGCCCGGAGCTGTGTGGTCAATCGCCGACGCGAGGAACTGTGCTGCGCCTGGTGGGGTGCGCAACACCACCAGATTCGCCGAAGCGTCGGCTGAGACGAGGAGTTCGTGCGCCAACCGCTGCAGCCGACTGTGCGCGGCAGCAGTCGTCGCTCCGGCCCGAGGGGTGCGGTCGCCGCCCTCCCCAGGCACCGCGTACACCAGCGCGCCGTCTTCGCGACGAACCCGGACGGCGTCAAGTTCGACCAGATCTCGTGACACGGTCGACGGAGTGGCAGACACACCGCGCTCGTCCAGCAGTGCCGTCAAATCGCCCTGAGACCGCACTTCATTGCGTCCCAACAGTTCAACGATGAGCTGTTGGCGGGCAGCCTTGGTGGCGGGGATGCTCATCGATCCGCTCCGGACTGCTCCAACAGCCACACCATGAGCGCCTTCTGTGCGTGCAGCCGGTTTTCGGCCTCATCCCACACCACGCTCTGCGGGCCGTCGATCACGTCAGCAGCGATTTCGAGGCCCCGATAGGCCGGGAGGCAATGCAGCACGATGGCGTCAGACGCAGCGTGCGCCATGGCATCCTGCGTGACCGAGTACGGCCCGAACAACGCAAGTCGCTCGGCCTTCTCGGCCTCTTGGCCCATCGACACCCAGGTGTCGGTGATGACGACATCGGCGTCCTGCAAAGCGGCCACGGGGTCAGTGGTCACAACGACCGAACCGCCGGTCGTAGCCGCAATGCGTTCGGCGTCGGCAACAACTTTTGCCGCTGGCGCATAGCCAGCGGGCGAACCGATGCGAACGTGCATGCCCGCCGTCGCCCCGCCGAGCAGATAGGAGTGCGCCATGTTGTTGGCACCGTCACCGACGTAGGCAACAGTCAGGCCAGCGAGGCTCCCCTTGTGCTCGATGACGGTCTGCCAGTCGGCCAAGATCTGACAGGGGTGGAAGTCGTCGGACAACGCGTTGATCACTGGCACACCGGCGTACTGCGCCATCTGTTCAAGACCGGATTGTTCGTAGGTACGCCAGACAACGGTGCTGACCATGCGGCCCAGCACGCGCGCGGTGTCAGCCACCGATTCACCACGACCACCTTGCGTGAATGTGGTGTCGAGGACGACCGGGGTGCCGCCCAGATCGGCGATCCCGACGGTGAAGGACACCCGGGTACGCGTTGACGCTTTGTCGAAGATGACCGCAATACTTTGCGGGCCTTCCAACGGTCGACGCGAATACGGCGCCGCCTTCAGTTCAGCAGCGAGAGCCAGCACCTCGGCCTGTTCGGCTGGGCTCAGGTCGTCATCGCGCAAGAAATGTCGCAGGGTCATGCGTTCGCCACCTTGTCGATCGCAGCAGACAGCCCGAGGATCGCCTCGTCGGCTTGGTCCAAGGTCAGATTCAGGGCCGGCACGAGCCGCAGGCGATCGGCTGTTGGTGCGTTGACGATGATGCCGGCTTCACGAGCCGCAGCCGACACTGCCGCTGCGTCGACGCCGTCCAGCACCACACCGAGGAGAAGTCCGCGACCCGTAATCTCCACGACCTTCCGATGGGCCAACAGACCGTCCCGCAACGCCGCACCGACGACACGCACATTGGCCATGATGTCGTCGGCGTCAATCGTGTTGATGACCGCAAGCCCGGCCGCCGTCGCGACCGGATTGCCACCGAAGGTCGTGCCGTGATTGCCGACCGCGAACAGGGTGGCAGCTTCATCGACGGCGATGCACGCCCCCACTGGAAAGCCGCCGCCCAGGCCCTTGGCCAGCGTGATGATGTCCGGAGAGATCCCTGAAGGCAGGTGGGCGAACCAATCGCCGGTCCGACCGATGCCGGTCTGCACTTCGTCGAGCCACAGCAGGACGCCGTGACGCTGGGTGATCTCGCGCAACCGAACCAGGTAGTCATCGGGCGGCTCAATGACGCCGGCCTCGCCCTGGATCGGTTCAACTACGACCGCTGCAACGGTGTCGTCAAGGAGCGCCTCAATTGCGTCGGCATCACCGAACGGCGCCCACATAACTTCACCCGGCAATGGTTCGAAGGGGGCGCGGTAGGCCTCTTTCGAGGTCAACGCCAACGCACCCATCGTGCGGCCATGGAATGAGCCGTGCGTCGAGACGATGCGCGTGCGTCCGGTGCGGCGGGTCAGCTTGAGCGCGGCCTCATTGGCTTCGGTGCCGGAGTTGGTGAAGAACACCCGGCCTTCGCGACCCAGAAGCGACAGCAGCCTCTCAGCCAACTCAATCTGCGGCGGCGTGCCGAAGACATTGGAGACCTGCCCCAGCGTGGACATCTGAGTGGTGACTGCATCGATAAGAGCGGGGTGGGCGTGGCCGAGCGAGTTGACGGCGATACCGGCCAGCAGGTCGAGGTACTTCTTGCCGTCGGCGTCCCAGACGTAGGCGCCCTCGCCGCGAACCAAGACCGTCGCTGGAGTACCGAACGTGTTCATCAGCGCATGCTGATAACGCTCAGTCCATGCTTGCACTTGTGTCATGACTCATCACCGATTTTCTTGCTGACGCTGGTCGAGTACATGGCAGTACGAATGCGAGTGGGTGCACCAGGAACGACCTGGGTGCCGACGCCCTCGTCGGTGAAGATTTCCAGCAGTACCGAATGCGGTTCGCGACCGTCGACCACGGTGGCGCGCTTCACGCCTTCTCTAACTGCCTTCAAGCAGGCCGTCATCTTCGGGATCATGCCGCTTGCCAACGACGGCAGAAGCTCTTCGAGAGACTCTGGGCTGATCTCTCCGATGACGTCTGAACTGTTCGGCCAATCGGCGTAAAGCCCCTCGACGTCAGTCAGAACGAGCAGTTTCTCAGCACCCAGCGCCACTGCCAATGCGGCCGCGGCGGTATCGGCATTCACGTTGTAGACCTGACCCTCGGGGTCGGGAGCGACTGTCGAAACCACCGGGATGCGGCCAGCGTCAATCAGGTCCCACACGGCTTCGGGACGCACACCGACCACTTCGCCCACGAGTCCGATGTCGGTGGGGACACCGTCGATGACCGGCATTGCCTTCTCTGCAGTGAACAGTCCGCCGTCCTCGCCGGACAAACCAACGGCAAGATCGCCATGCTGATTCAGCAGGCCTACCAGTTCGCGACCCACCTGTCCGGTGAGCACCATGCGCACCACGTCCATGGCCTCGGGTGTTGTGACACGCAGACCGCCGCGAAATTCTGACTCGATGCCGAGCCGATCAAGCATCTGGCTAATTTGCGGACCACCGCCGTGGACCACTACAGGCTTGAAGCCGGCCAAGCGAAGGAACACGATGTCCTCGGCGAACGCGTGCTTGAGTTTGTCGTCGACCATGGCATTGCCGCCGTACTTCACCACGACAACTTCGCCGTGGTACTTCTTCAACCACGGCAAAGCGTCGGCAAGTGTGGCTGCTTTCGCGGTCGCCCTCTTCCAGTCCTCGGGATGCCAATCGCCGGGAGCTGTCTGGTCTGCGTTGGTGTCGTCGCTCATCGTCATCCTCAGGTGGAGTAGGCGGAGTTTTCGTGAACGTAGGCGAGCGTCAAGTCGTTAGTCCACACCGTCCCGGTGACGTCGCCAGCCTTCAGATCGACCGTCACGCTGACTGCGCGTTCCTCCAGGCTGACCAAATCAATCGATTCGCCTGGACTGCTGTTGCGGCACACCCAGACTCCGTTGAGCGCGACGTCAAGATCGGCTGGGTCGAATGCAGCCTCGGTGGTGCCGACCGAGGCCAAAACGCGGCCCCAGTTGGGGTCTTTACCGAAGATGGCGCACTTGAACAGGTTGCTGCGTGCAATTGACCGACCTACTTCAAGCGCATCGGCCTCAGTTGCTGCGTTGCGAATCTCGATAGTGATTTCGTGATCGGCGCCCTCAGCGTCGGCCAGCAGCTGCAGTGCGAGGTCATGGCAGACGGCCGTGACGGCCTGGGTGAACGCCTCAGTGTCAGGCTTGACGCCCGATGCTGCACTGGCCATCAGCAAAACAGTGTCGTTGGTCGACTGGCAGCCATCGGAGTCGAGACGGTCGAAGGTAGCCGCCGTCGCTGCGCGGAGGGCGGCATCGGCAGTCGCTTGATCGACATCGGCATCGGTGGTGATAGTGACCAGCATCGTGGCCAACGCCGGCGCCAACATGCCAGCGCCCTTCGCCATGCCGCCGACTGTCCATCCGTCACCGTGCTGAACAGCTTCCTTAGCGACTGTGTCGGTGGTCATGATGGCTGTCGCTGCGGCAAGTCCACCGTCGGCACTCAATTGGCCGACAGCTGCCTCTACGCCGCCTACTAGGTCGTCGGGGTTGTTCATCAGACCGATGAGACCGGTCGAACACACCTGCACCTCGATAGCGCCGATGTTAAGCAACTCTGCCGCGCGTTCAGCGGTGCGATGGGTCGTGGCAAAGCCTTCCGCTCCGGTGTAGCAGTTGGCCCCACCTGAGTTGATAACAACGGCGCTGGCCCGACCGGTCTTGATGGCCTCCTGGCTCCACAAGACTGGATTAGCCTTACACCGATTGCTCGTGAATACGGCGGCGGCAACTCGGCTCGGTCCATCGTTGACGACAACGGCCAGGTCAGGTTTGCCGCTCGCCTTCAGCCCAGCCACTACGCCTGCTGCGCGAAAGCCCTGTGCTGCGGTGACGCTCATGCGTTCGCTCCCGTGTGTCGGTTTACCACGTTCACGTGGTAAACCGTCACTTCACCGGGCAAATTTGCGTGGTGAAGTGACGCGTTGCATGGTGAAGTAGTCGGGGTCATGGTGCGACTCCTTCGGTCGGTAGGCCGGTTGCTTCGGGTAGTCCTAGGGCCAGGTTCATGGATTGGATGGCGCCGCCAGCGGTGCCTTTGACGAGATTGTCGATGGCAGTGACGGTGACGAGGCGGCCAGCACGTTCGTCGACTGCGATCTGGATGAATGCGTTGTTCGAGCCCAGCGTTGCCGCGGTCGAGGGCCAAAGACCTTCAGGCAGCAGATGAACGAACGGTTCGTTGCCGTACGCAGCCTCGTACGTTGCGCGAACTGTAGAGGGGTCACCGATGATCCGTGCAGTCGCGGTGGCGAGGATGCCGCGGGCCATTGGGACCAATGTCGGGGTGAACGAAATCGACACCTCATCGGCTCCGGCGTGGCGGAGGTTCTGCATGATCTCGGGGTTGTGCCGGTGCACCCCGCCCACTGCATATGGCGATGCCGAACCCAAGCCCTCCGAGGCCAGCAGGTGTGGCTTCGCGGCTTTTCCGGCGCCTGAGAATCCGTTGGCCAGGACCGCCACCAAATCGGTGGAGTCAACCAGACCGGCAGCGATCGCCGGCTGCAGACCCAGCGTGACCGCTGTGACGTTGCAGCCCGGCACAGCGAGTCGACTGGCGCCGGGCAGCGCAGCACGCTGCCGGCCGCCGTCAACGATCAACTCGGGAAGACCGTACGGCCAGGTGCCCGCGAAATCGCCGCCGTAATAGTCGGCCCAGTCCTGCGCCGATTCCAGCCGATGGTCGGCTCCAAGGTCGATCACCAGCGCGGCGTCGCCCAAGGTGGCAGCGACGGCGCCCGACTGTCCGTGTGGCAAGCCAAGGAACACCACGTCGTGGCCACCTAGCGTGTCGGCATTGGTCTCCACCAACACGCGGTCGTGCAGTGGTGTCAGGTGCGGTTGGTGCTCGACCAACCGCGAACCGGCGCTCGACGCAGCCGTCAGCGCACCGATTTCGACGTCGGGATGCTGCAGCAACAGCCGGAGTACTTCGCCACCGGCATATCCGCTGGCGCCTGCGACCGCGACCGTGATCTTCTTGCCGTTGGCAGACATCAGTCGGCTCCGAACTCCATGGCCGCTGACTCAACTGCGAGTTCTTCGTCGCCGTCAACGGAAGGGTTGGCCTCAATGCGCATCGCGCCGCCAGCTGGAAGCTCGCCGAACAGCGTGCCGTTCTCGACCAGGACTTGGCCCTGGTCAAGCGGCTGCGTTGCGTAGATCTCCAACTTGGCCCGCGAGTCGGCGATGTCCAGATTCCGCATCGTCAGCTGACCGATTCGATCAGTCGGCCCGAAGACCGCATTGTCCGTGCGCTCCATCGACAACTTCTCCGGGTGATAGGAGAAATTGGAGCCCTGGGTGTCAAGGATCGAATAGTCATCGCCCCTGCGCAGCCGTAGCGTGACGCTGCCCGTGACCAGCGACGCGATCCACCGCTGCACCGATTCACGCAGCATCATCGCCTGCGGATCGAGCCACCGACCTTCGTACATCAGCCGGCCCAAACGACGGCCGTGCGCGTGGTAGTTCGCGATGGTGTCTTCGTTGTGGACGGCGTTGACCAACCGCTCGTAGGCGATCCACAGCAACGCCATACCGGGCGCTTCGTAGATGCCCCGGCTCTTGGCCTCGATAATCCGGTTCTCGATCTGATCGGACATGCCCAATCCGTGGCGACCACCAATCGTGTTGGCTTGGTCGACCAAAGCAACCGGGTCATCAAACGTGACGCCGTTGATGCCAACGGGCCTACCTTCGACGAAGGAGATCGTGACGTCTTCCGCATCGATGTCGACGCTGGGGTCCCAGAACTTGACACCCATGATCGGTTCGACCGTCTCCAGGGAAACGTCGAGGTGTTCCAGGGTCTTTGCTTCGTGAGTTGCGCCCCAGATGTTCGCGTCCGTCGAGTACGCCTTCTCCTGGCTGTCCCGGTACGGCAGACCGTGCTCGACCAGCCACTCACTCATCTCCGAGCGTCCGCCAAGTTCGGCAACGAAGTCAGCGTCGAGCCACGGCTTGTAGATGCGCAGCTCGGGGTTGGCCAAAAGTCCGTAGCGGTAGAACCGCTCAATGTCGTTGCCCTTGAACGTCGACCCGTCGCCCCAGATGTTGACGTCGTCTTCCTGCATCGCGCGCACCAAAAGCGTGCCGGTGACGGCCCGCCCCAGTGGCGTGGTGTTGAAGTACGTGCGGCCCGCCGACTTGATGTGGAAGGCGCCGCACGCCAGCGCCGCGAGTCCTTCGTCGACCAATGGGCGCTTGCAGTCAATAGCCCGAGCTAGTTCGGCGCCGTACTGCATCGCACGCCCAGGAACGCCGGAGATGTCCGGTTCGTCGTACTGGCCGATATCGGCGGTGTAGCAGCAAGGCACCGCTCCCTTGTCGCGCATCCAAGCGACGGCAACGGACGTGTCGAGACCACCTGAAAAGGCGATGCCGACGCGCTCGCCGGCTGGAAGTGAAGTAAGAACCTTGGACATAGTCCTCATAGTATTGCACGGCTCTGCAAGTTCTCGCAGGCCCTTCCCCGCTGAGTGCCACGTTTTTGCAGGTTTTCTTCCCAGGAAGCGGTAAAAACGTGTCACTCAGCGGGTGGACTAGTGTCCTGGCTATGAAACGCGTCGCCCTGCGCATCCTGGCGGTCTTGGTCACGCTGGGGGTCCTGGTGTTCCCTGCCCTGATCGCGGCGGTGCCGACCACCTCCACTGCGGGTCCCGATCCGGTGCGGATCATGCGGTACGACGCGAACTATTCGGTGGCCAAGGACGGCACGCTGACCGCGACCGAGCGGTTGACGACGGAGTTTCCCTCCGGCCGTCACGGCATCTTCCGCTATTGGGACCTCAAGGATCCATCTGATGCCGACGTTCGGCTGATCCCGGAGAACATCGACGTCAAGCTGGACGGCAGCGATGTGCCCTTCGACCTGTTGTGGGAGCGCGGTCGTCGATTCCGGGTCGCAAAAGTCGGCGATCCGAACTCCTACGTCTCCCCCGGCACCCACGAATACGTCATCACCTACACGATCAGGGGCGCACTTTCCCCGGCCAGCGTTGGGCAAGGCACGTTCGCTTCTTCGAGCTGGACTGACGAACAACCTGCCGAATCGGCTTTCTACTGGAATGTTGTGGCACCCGGCTGGGGCATGAACATTGACGAGGCCACGATTACCGTCGACCTACCCGTCGCCTCAGGCAAAGTCCAGTGCACGTCGAGCTATGACGGCGCAGGACCGTGTGCCATTACCGGCGGTGGAACCAAGACCGTCACCATCACTGCTTCTGCACTACCTCCCCGAACCCCGGTCACGGTACGTGTTGGCCTGGCGACCCCCGCTCCCGACCGCGTCAGCGTTCCGTGGTCAATCGCATGGGACCGCTCGCTGGGGCGCGATCTGCCGGCGTTCTTCGTCATGCTGGCGATCAGTGCGGCCGTGGGCTTACTCGCATACGGACTCGACCGGGCATCGCGCGAACGCCGGCCGGGATTCCCGGTCACTTACGAACCACCACCCGGCATGGGTCCGGTGCAGACGGTGTACGTGATGGATGAGAAAGTCCCGTCGCGCGGCTTGGTGGCAACGCTGCTGTACCAAGCCGAACGCGGCCTGACCACACTCACCGAAGCAAATGGCACTTGGACCGTCACCGGCAAAGGCGACGATGCCGCTTGGGCCAAGGTTGA
The DNA here is from genome assembly GCA_040392565.1 of Aeromicrobium sp. Lineage (GTDB taxonomy): Bacteria > Actinomycetota > Actinomycetes > Propionibacteriales > Nocardioidaceae > Aeromicrobium. Next base: position 15,805 of record JBEBVW010000018.1, read on the forward strand.
CGACGTCACGATGTACGTCGGAAAGTCTCTCGGCGTGACGACGCCCGGCGCCACTTTCGTTGCCGGCAAGCGCAGCGTGTCGGCCGGTGAACGTTTGCAGACCACCCGCAGCGGCATGAAGGGGGCAACGCGTCGCTGGGCGAGCGGCGTCGGTGCTCAAACCACGGCCGCCCGTGAATGGGCGTCTTTGGTCGCGGTCATCGCGGCCGGCGTGCTGTTCGTCTTGGGCGCCGTGGTGCTTCAGATGCTGCCCGTAATCTATCTGCTGCCACTTGCCGCATTCATGATCGGTGGCGCTGGGCTGCTGTCGACTGGCGTGGGCCGCCGCCGCACGCAATTGGGGCGTGATCTGTGGTCCCGCGCTGGCGGATTCAAGCGACTGCTGTCCACTGAGTCACAAGAAGACCGCTTCGACTTCAGCGCGCGCAAAGACTTGTACACCGCCTACATCCCCTTCGCCGTCGCCTTCGACTGCGCAGACCGCTGGGCGCGTAGGTACGAAGTCGCCACGGGAGCTGCCGCGCCGATACCCGTTTGGTACACCGATCACAATTCCGGCGGAGGTGGTCGGAACTTCTTCGGAAGCAATGACGCCTTCTCTGACTTTGAGTCCTCACTGTCTTCATCCATCAGCGCCTACACCGCATCACAGTCTTCTTCCTCCTCTGGTGGAGGTGGCGGAGGCGGTGGAGGTGGCGGAGGTGGAGGCGGTGGCGGGTCGTGGTGACCGCTAGGTTCAGACATCAACATCGAAAGAAAGAGACATCATGACCATCGCGATCATCGTCGGAGTCGTTGTTGCGCTCCTGCTCTTCGGCGTCTACGCCTTCAACCGATTGCGCCGTGCCGACATTGGAGCTCAAGAGGCTCTCGGTGGCATCGACGTGCAGTTGACCCGACGCGCCGACCTGATTCCCAATCTGGTCAATACCGTCCAGGGATACGCCACCCACGAACGCGCCGTCTTCGATGAAGTCACCTCCGCACGCGCAGGTGTGGCAAGTGCGGCGAAGGGTGGATCGGTTGAGGACCGCGCCGCAGCACAGGACCGACTCGACAAAGCCATCGTCAACGTTCTGGCTGTCGCCGAGGCCTACCCAGATCTGAAGGCGTCGGCCAACTTCCAGGCATTGCAGACCGAGCTGGCCGAAACCGAAAACAAGATCTCGTTCGCCCGCCAGTACTACAACGACGCCGTCGCGACGTTGAACAACTTGGTCAAGACGATCCCGTGGATGTTCTTCACCGGTGTCGCCGGCGTCAACGCCCGCGAGTTCTACGACGCCCCCGAAGGCCAGGACGCTCCCCCAACCGTCCAGTTCTGATCCAGGCCCCCGCGTTTTGTGACGAAATCGGTCACCTACCGCTAAGGAAGTGACCGACTACGTCACAAATCGCGGGGACAGGGTTCAGGTTCTGAGGGTCGCGCCGATGGATTCGGCTGCGGCCACCGCGGCGGCGCGGGCACTGGCTAGGTCTTGATCGCTCAGCGTGCGATCCGTGGCCCGCAGGCGTAGGGCGAAGGTCAGAGACTTTTTACCCGAGCCGACCTGTTCGCCGGTGTAGACGTCAAAGAGTCGGACCGATTCGATCAGGTCGCTGGAGTCTCGAAGCGCTGCAGCCAACGTTTCAGCCGCTACCTGATCGTCAACAACGAGAGCCAGGTCTTCTTTGGCCACCGGGAATGTCGAGAACACTGGCTTCGGTCCGAGCGCCGGCGCCGCAGCGATCAACGCATCCAAATCAACTTCGGCAGCTGCCACGACTCCGCTGAGCCCGTGATCGCGCACCACTCGCGGGTGGAGTTCACCAGCATGGCCAATGACACGACCACCGACGACAATCTCTGCGCATCGGCCCGGATGCCAGGGAGCCAGAGCGCCCTGCTTGACCTCGATCTCGACATGCAGCGCGGCCGCAAGTCGCCGAACCACCGCAACCGCATCGGCCCAATTCGCCCGACGCGCATCGGTGCCCCACCCCGCGCGGGCGCGGTCCCCCGACATCAGGAAGCCGATATGAGTCGGCTGATCAGGCAGAGCCGCGGTCAGCGCCTCGAATTGCTCAGGAGTCGGCGCCTGGTCTGCACCATAGATCGGAGCAACACCCGCACGCGGCCGGAAGACGCGACCGGTCTCGGTGATCTGCACGTCTGAGTGCCCGCGGCCGATATTGAGGACCAATGCGCGTATCAGACCGGTGAGCAGCGTTGTCGTCATGCCCGGTTCTTCAACTGACAACGGATTCTCGAGCCACACCTGTGAGCGGCGAACGTCATCGGTAGGCAGTCCCAGCCGATCAAAATCGGCTGGACCAGCGAACGGGAACGTCTTGACCTCAATCAGTCCAGCTCCCGCCAGCACCATGCCTGCGCGACGCCGCAACCGCTGAGCGGGTGTCAGACCGCGGCCTGCAGGCGCTAGCGGCAGCACCGAGGGCACCTTGTCGTAGCCGACAACGCGAATGACCTCTTCAACAACGTCGAAAGGATCACGCAGATCGGGACGCCACGCGGGTGCGGTGACTGTCAGACGTTCGTGATCAAGTTCGGCGTCGCAGCCATTGGCCTGCAGAGACTCCACAACCGTGATCGGATCAATGTCGACACCGCTAATGCGACTCGGGAGATCCACCGCAAGTTCGATGGCCACTGGCTCGGGAGCTTGGCCCACCAAGGTCATCGATGGCGCGATGATGCCTCCGCCATGTTCGACGAGCAGTTGCGCCACGCGAGTGACAGTGCGCGCTTGTAGCGTGGTGTCGACACCGCGTTCATTGCGTTTTCCGGCTTCGGAGGTGATGCGGTGACGGCGCCCACTACGAAACACCGTGGGCGCATCGAATAGTGCAGCTTCGACCACGATGTCGGTGGTGTTGTCGTCGATCTCAACGCGGTCCGCGCCGATCACTCCGGCAATACCCACAGGCCCGGCGTCGTCGGCAATGACCAGATCCGCGGCGTCAAGTGTGCGACTGACGTCATCGAGCGTGACGACCGGCTCCCCCGCCGTCGCGCGGCGCACCTGAATGGGACCGGCCAATTTGGCTCGGTCGTAGGCGTGGCTGGGCTGACCCAACTCCAACATGACGTAGTTGCTGACATCGACGGCCAGGCTGATACCGCGCATGCCGGCTTGTTCGAGCCTGCGGACCATCCACGACGGGCTTGGCCGAGTGGGATCGAATCCGTTGACTTCCAATGCGGCGAATACGTGACATCCAACGTCCTGAACCACGACCGGGTAGCCGTCGCCAGCCGGGACCGGCTCAAGGTCCGCAGGATCGTTGAACTGCACGCCGAAAGCGATGGCTGCGTCACGCGCAACTCCACGCATCGACAAGGCGTAGGCCCGATCGGGATTGACCTCAAGGTCGAGCACGACTTCACCCAAGCCCAATACGTCAATCGCGTCGTCGCCTGGCTGTGCCGATCCGGCTTCGAGCACGATGATGCCATCGGATTCTGTGCCAAGACCCAGTTCAGCGGTCGAGCAGATCATGCCGTCGGAGATGTGTCCGTAGGTCTTGCGCGAACTGATCTCAAAGCCCAAGGCGGGCAGGTAGGTGCCCGGCAGCGAAACGACGACGAGATCGCCCTCAACGAAGTTATGAGCACCACAAATGATGCCGCGAGATGGCTGATCGTCACCGGGTGCGTCCGGGACGCTTGGCTCATTGTGCGAACCAACATCGACCCGACACCAGTTGATGGACTTGCCGTTCTTTTGCTCTTCCTTGACCAGGGCAAGGACGCGACCGACCACCAACGGGCCGGTGATGCCCGAAGAGATGATCTCTTCGAGTTTTAGATCGAAAGCCGTGAGCCGAGCAGCGAGGTCGTCGGCGGACAGACCAGCGGGAAGGTCGACGTGTTCGGCCAACCAAGAGACAGGTACGCGCATCGTTACAGCTCCACCCCGAACGGCTCGGTGAATCGAATGTCGCCGTCGAACAAATCGCGCAAATCGGCGATGTCGTAGCGACCTGTGATGGTGCGATCAAGACCGAGGCCGAAGGCGAAACCGGAGTAGCGCTCCGGGTCGACTCCGCAGGCGGTCAGGACACGAGGATTGACGACGCCGCATCCGCCCCATTCGACCCATCCCTCACCGCGGCAGGTACGGCAATCAGCGACCTGTCCCGGTTCGTTGTGGCAGACGTAGCAGAGCAAATCCATTTCGGCGCTCGGCTCGGTGAACGGGAAATACGACGGACGGAAACGCGTGGTCATGCCCTCCCCGTAAATGGCCTGGGCGAAGTGATCGAGCGTGCCCTTCAAATGCGCCATCGACAGTCCCTCATCGATGGCAAGACCCTCGACCTGGTGGAACACCGGCGAGTGGGTCGCATCAAGTTCGTCGGTGCGGAACACCCGGCCCGGGCAGATGACGTAAATGGGTGGCTTGCGGGTCAACATCGTGCGCGCCTGCACCGGAGAAGTGTGGGTACGCAGCACCATGCCGGACTCGCCGGTTTCTGACTCGTCGGTGCGGACCCAGAAGGTGTCCTGCATCGTGCGAGCCGGATGATCTGGGCCGAGGTTCAAGGCATCGAAGTTGAGCCATTCGGCCTCGACCTCGGGGCCTTCGGCAACTTCCCATCCCATAGCGACGAAGATGTCAGCCACGCGGTCTTGAATTGTCGTCAGCGGGTGACGTGCACCCACCGGCTCAACATCCCAAGGCAAGGTAACGTCGACTCGCTCCTCGATCAGGCGACGCTCTTCCTCCACCGCCTCAAGGTCGGCCGTGCGACTGGCCAACTCGCGGTTGATCTCGCCACGCGCTTCACCGACGAGGCGGCCAGCTTCTTTGCGTTCTTCGGCAGCCAACTGCCCGATGGAACGGTTCGCTAGAGCGAGGGGCGATTTGTCGCCAGCGTGGTCGAGACGGACCTGCTTGAGTTCATCGAGCGAGGTAGCCGCCGCGATCGCTGCGAGAGCCTGCGACCGAAGACGGTCGACGACGTCGGCACGAGGTGCCTCGGGCGCGGACATGCGGGCCTTTCGAGAGAGATGCGGTGCCTCCCGAGTCTAGTCGGTCATGCCTTCGGGTTCGTTGACGGGAAGCCACACCTTGACGCACGCGCCGCCGTCGGGCGCGTCGCCGACGTGGATGCGGCCGCCATGCTCTTCGACGATGCCGCGCACGATGTACATGCCCAAGCCGCTGCCAGCTCCTGGACCGGCCCGCCAGAAACGCGAAAAAACGCGTTGGCGAGCTTCTTCGGGGATACCCGGACCAGCGTCCTGCACTTCAATCGTGACGCCGTCGATGTGGTGCCGGTCTTGTTCATTGCGGACGCTAAGCCCGCGAAGCCCCAACCCGTGTCGATTCGCGTTCTCAACTAAGTTCGTGACGACCTGAGCGATTCGGTCAGCATCGCCCCAGACCAGATGCAGATCGGCATCCAAATCCACGCTGTACCGCTCTCCCGATGCAGCAGAAATGCTCGCAAGGACGCGCTCAGTGAGATCCGCAAGCCGCACTGGGCCTTGCCGCAAGGTCAATCGACCGGCGTCAATACGTGCGGCGTCAAGCAATTCGCTGATCAAGCGAGTCAGCCGATCGGCGTCCGCGTCGACCGTTTCCAACATCAAACGACGTTGATCTTCGCTGAACTTGTCCCATTTCGTCAGCAACGTCGACGTGAATCCCTTGATGCCGGTCAGTGGCGACCGCAATTCGTGCGCCGCAGTAGCCACCATGTCGGAGCGTTCACGATCTCGCTGATTGCGGATGCGTGCGTTGCGCACACTAACGATGACCTTCTCGACTTTGCCTGCAGGGCGATCACGAACCAACGCAGCAGTCACCAAGTATTCGCTGCCGCGTGGTGAGTACCACGACGACTCAGACAGTCGAGTACGGATCGCCAATCCGTCATACGGACGAGCCATGTCGTACCAAGAGTTGCCGTTCAAATCATCGAAGGGCACGGCGTCGGCCAGATGCATGCCGATCATTTCATCGCCGACCGCCTTCGCCATTTCGACGACGCGAGGATTCACGTATTCAACGACACCATCAGGCCCGGCGATGATGACGCCGTCTGGGTAGTCGTCGTAGTCCACGTCCGGAGACTAGTACGAAGTGACTAGTGGGACTAGTTGTACCTGGGGTGACCGATTGGACTAGCGGTGACGCGCTGCGGCGCCAGCGTAAAGGCAGACCGCGGCTGCAGTCGCCAGATTGAGGCTCTCGGCCTGACCATAAATCGGCACCGCGACGACGCGATCGGCCAGAGCGCGCACGTCGTCGGGAAGACCCCAGGCCTCATTTCCCATCAACCAGGCAGTGGGCCGGGTCAGATCCAGATCTACGCCGTACAGGCCGACGTCACCGGTGCCATCAGCAGCAAGCACCTGGAGCCCCTGCTGCCGCAGCAACGCAAGCACTTCTGCGGTGTCTCGATGAGCGATCACCGGAAGGTGGAACAAGCTGCCTGCCGTAGCACGGACGGCCTTGGGGTTGAGCGGGTCGACACTGTCACCGGTCAACAGAACTGCATCGGCGCCAGCTGCGTCGGCACAGCGGATGACGGCACCGGCATTGCCCGGATCGCGCACATCGGCACACACCACGACATAGGTGGCATCACTAGGAAGATCCGCCAAGTCGGCTACGACAGAGCGGCAGCGAGCCACCATGCCCTGCGGGTTGACGGCATCAGCAATGGCCTCGACGACCTCAGAATCACAGATGGTCCACCGGTCGCCTGCAGCCTCGGCCAGATCGCCATAGCGATCGGTAGCCTCTACGGTCGCGAACACCTCGACAACGACTCCCGCAACGCCGAGGGCTTCACGCACGGCTTGTGGGCCTTCAGCGAGGAACTCCCCCGTTTCGGCCCGGAACGCACGAGTGGCGAGCCTCCGTGCCTGCTTGACTCGTCCAGAACGGACGGTCAGGTCAGACGGAGAACTCGCCACCGGTGCCTGCCGATACTTTTGGGACGGCGTCGCGGATCAGACCGCGGCGTCAGCCTTGGGAGCGTTCACGTCGGCCGGCAGAGCAGCCTTCGCGGTAGCAACCAATGCGCTGAACGCAGCGGGATCGCTGACGGCCAGCTCGGCCATGATCTTGCGGTCGACCTCAACGCCAGCCAGGTTCAAGCCCTGGATGAAACGGTTGTAGGTCATACCTTCGGCGCGAACCGCAGCGTTGATGCGCTGGATCCACAGGCGACGGAAGTCACCCTTCTTGGCTTTGCGGTCACGGTAGTTGTAAACGAGCGAGTGTGTGACCTGCTCTTTGGCCTTGC
>JBEBVW010000019.1:0-22912 GCA_040392565.1 Aeromicrobium sp.
GAGTGACAGAAAGCCATGAGGGGTTCGACCAGATCACGCAATGCCAAGTGCATCTATGTAGAGATCGATCTGAACCTTAAGTAGAGCGGCGCGATCGGTAATGGTGTCAGTTCCGTACTGGTCGAAGACATCGAATGAGACGGCGCCGAACAGCCCCGTCCATAACGCGAAACAGCGAGCGAGCAGCACCGCTGGCATCTGCAGGTCATATTCGCGACGAAGCGCGTCCATGTCGGTGCGCACCGGTCGCGGCAGTGGGCCGCCAGGTACCGCCGCAGCTCCGTCAAGGTAGGCCTGCTCAACGACACCTAGCAGCGCCATGACGACCCGCGTCCCCGGATCAACCGTGCGCTCGGCCGGCGCGTGGTACCCAGGCACAGGCGTCCCGTAGATCAACGCATAGCGCGACGGTTCCCGCGCCGCCCAGTCCCGCACCGCCGAAGCGATCTGCTGGATCTGCGCACGCGCATGCCGACCGCCCCGATTCAGTGCTGCGTCCACTTCATCGCCGAGTTCGTCGAAGGCGTCGACGATGAGCAATGTCAGCAGTTCGTCACGGCTGGCGACATATCGATACACCGCCGATGAGACGACGCCAAGCTCGCGAGCGACTGACCGCAGCGACAGCTCGGTGGGGCCAACAGCCGCCAACTGCTCACGTCCGATGCGCACAATCTCGCGCATCGTTTGCTCTCGCGCCAATGCTCGTGGAGTTTTGGTCACAGTGGCATCGTGCCATTTCGTGATCTATGCACGCAAATGTGAGCAATGCTCTTGCTTTGTGGATCTAGGTGCGGCACGTTTGGAAAGGAGAGCACCGCTCACACTTTGGAGAGTCATGATCATCATCACCGGAGCCGGACCAGTTGGAAGCACGATCGCGCGGCAATATGCAGACGCCGGAACGCCCGTTCGAGTCCTGACACGATCGGGGTCAGGTCCCGTTCATCCACTGGTTGAACGTGTCACTGTCGACGTCAACGACATCGATGCAGTCCGCGCTGCCGCCGACGACGCCACGGTGATCCATCATTGCGTTCACACGGTGTACGACGCCAAAGCGTGGGACCACGAACTGCCGCCAATGGAGCGCACCATCATGGCTGTAGCTGCCGAAAGGGATGCCGTGGTGGTGTTTCCCGAAAGTCTCTACGCCTTCGATCTGAAGCAGCAGCCAGTCCGCGAAAGTACCCCATTGGCAGCGGGTCTCGCAGGCAAGCCTGGCGTTCGTGCTCGCCTCCTCAAGGCGCGGGCCGCGTCAGAAGCACGAACGATCAGCGTCGTCGCGTCGGACTACTTCGGTCCGGGCGCAGGCACGAATGCGCATGCCGGCGATCGCATGATTGAGCCAGCGATCAGCGGCAAGACGGTTCGCCCAGTCGGTGATGCCGACCAGCCGCACAGTTGGACGTACTTGCCCGATCTTGCCGCTGCGATGATCCGCGCCGCCGATCTACCGGCGGCCCCCGACCGCATTCTGATGGCGCCCACGTCCGCGCCACGCACACAACGCGAAGTGGCGGCAGCCTACGCCCGCGCGGCGGGACAAGACGGCGTCAAGGTCTCGCCCCTAAAGCCGTGGCTGCTGCGATCCATCGGACTCCTCAACCACGACCTGGCCGAAGTCGCCGAAATGCTGCACCTGTTCACCAAGCCTCAGGTGATGGACTCACGTCACTCCGAAGCACTCCTCGGACTTACCCCCACCCAGTGGGAAGCAGCCATCGCCACGACCGTAGCCGAAGCTCACCTCCCCCTCTGAGGAGTCACTTAGTACCCACCGAGGAGTCACTTAGTACCCACGATTGGGTCTTAAGTGACTCCCAAGCGGGTCTTAAGTGACTCGCGAGCGGGTACGGAGTGACTCCTCAGCGGGGTCAGGAAGCGAAGTCGGCGGCCATGCCGAGGCCGGCGAGCAAGGTGGGGCGGTCGTAGTACTCAAGCCACTCGGTGACTTCGCCGCCGGCCATCCGCATGAAGCCGACTACGGGGACGACGCCGTGATTGCCGTCGAAGTCGAAGTCGTCAACACGCTCCACGACAACTCGACCATCGAGGATGCCAAGAGTTTTGATCTGCAGCTCACAACGTGTGGTCTTGCTCGCGAGGACCGCCATGCGCTCGGCGATCGCTTCGCGGCCGACGACCGGTTCCTGCATCATGCTGTGCAGAACGCCATCGGCGGCAAACAACGCCACCACGCGGTCCCAATTGAGTTCGTCCCACGCAGCAAACATCTCGCGTGCGAGTTCGAGCTTCTGCTCGTCGGTCATGTCGTTGCTCATGAGTTCACCTTCAGTCGTAGTTCGCGCTTCAGAACCTTGCCAACCGGATTGCGCGGAAGTTCCGACACAATGGCCAGCCGTTCGGGCAACTTGTAGGACGCGATCTTCTTCTCCTTCAGGAACGCCACCAGATCCTCAAGGGTCATCGACGCTCCAGGACGCAGCGTCACGATCGCCGCGACGCGCTCACCCAGAACCTCATCAGGGTCACCGATCACGGCAACATCGATCACGTCCGGATGATCGCCGATCAAACCTTCAAGTTCAGCCGGAGCGATGTTCATGCCACCGCGGATCACCAGATCCTTGGCGCGGTCCATGTAGTGCAAGAACTGATTGCGGTCACCGGTGATCTCGAAGATGTCGCCGGTCTTGAGGTAGCCCTGCTCGTCGAACGGATACGCCCGACCTTCGGGGTTCAAGTAGCCCGGGAAAACCGTCGGGCCGTTGATACGCAGTTCACCCGGGATTCCGGGCTCGGTGATTTCAGCGCCGGTGAACTGATCGACGAGCTTGACGCCCACCCATTCGGAAACGCGGCCGGACCACGTCACGCCGGGTGCGCCGTAACGCGGGAAGTACTGTGCGCGATCGTCCGGATCCGGGAAGTCTTCCACGCTCGACATCAGGCCAATGCCCTCGTTGGAGCCGAAAAAGTTGATGACGCCGACGCCGTACTTCTCCTGCCAACCGCGCACCATGGCGGGCTGCAGCGGTGCCGACCCCGAACCCAAGCGGGTGATGCTGGACAGATCGGCCTTGGCCATGAGTTCTTCGTTATGCAGCAGCATCCACAGCAGAGCCGGCGGCGCAACCGTGTAGGTGACGCGCTCGACAGCGATCTGCTGCAAGAAGACAGCCAAGTCGAACGGGTGGTGCTGCACCAGAACGCAACCGGTGCGCAGCCACGGCAGCAACTTGCCGTTGATGCCGGCCATGTTGACCATGGGAAACGGATTGAGGAGTACGTCGTCGGCGACGAGGCGCGGTGCATCGACCGTGGCCCAGCTGATGGCGAGCCATTCGAGGTGCGTCCTCGGGACGCCCTTCGGCTCACTTTCGGTGCCGGACGTCCAGCAGATCGTCATGCAGTCGTTCGCGTCATTCGGGTCTGCCGCGCGACGAGCTGCGACAACGTCGCGCTCAGCATCGGTAGCGACTGCCGGCGACCACGCCAGGACACCTTCAGGGAGGTCGGTGTTCTCGACCTCGTCACCGAAAGCAATCACGGTCTTGAGGCTGGGCACGTCGGCCTGCACATCAAGCAGATCAGCAACCGGCGACCGGCCACCGAATTTGGCGCTAGTGATGAATGCGACCATCTCGGCCTGGTTTGCCATGCCAGTGATTTCCAGCTGGCGGTACTGCATCGGCAGAGGCGAGAGCACGATGCCCAACTGCCAGGCAGCGATGTAGACCTCGGCGAGTTCAATGGTGTTGGGCAACTGAACGCCCAGCACGTCGCCACGCTTCAATCCGAGTCCATCGAGGCGCGCAGCGAGGGCAGTGACCTCGTCGCCAAGTTCGGCCCACGTCAGGCGGCGAGCTGAAGATCCAAGAAGCGCTTCACGGTTGGACGGGTCGACGATCGCCAGCTTGTCGCCGCGCTCAGCAACGTTCGCGTCGAACAGTTGGTCGACGGTTTCTGTGGTCCACCAACCCTTGGCCTGGTAATCCGCGACTTTGTCTGCCGGGTGCAGTCCACGTGCGATCGCCATCGCTCTGACTCCTTCGTCTGTCGTCTCGATCCAGTACTCGACAAAGTGAACCGGATCACTACAGTAACCAGAGTAACCTACCTTGGGGATCTCCCAAATCCAACGACAGGAGCACCATGAGCACCCTCCGTGGCGCAAGTATCGAAGGCTCGACCTTCGTCATTACCGGAGCAAACCGCGGCATTGGCCTAGCGTTCGTCAACGAAGCATTGGCCCGCGGAGCAGCCAAGGTCTACGCGGGTGTCCGTGACCTGGCTTCAGTGACGCCAGAACTAGCGGCCACAGGCGCGGAGATCATCGAGTTTGAGGTGACCGAGCCCGATCACGTGATTGCGGCGGCGGCACATTGCACAGATGCCAACGTGCTGATCAACAACGCCGGATTCCATGCCCAGGACCGGCTCATCAAGTGCGCTGACCCCGATGCGGCTCGCCGCGAAATGGAAGTCAACTACTTCGCTCCGCTCCATGCGACCCGCGCATTCGCCCCAGTGCTAGCCACGAACGCCCTCAAGAATGGGACCAGTTCGTCGATCGTCAACACCCTGTCGGTCGCCGCGATTGCTCCGACTGCGTTTATGGGTGGCTATTCCCCGTCGAAGGCCGCTGCCCTCTACCTCGGCGGGATCTCCCGTGCCGAATTGGAACCCGATGGCATCACCACGACGTCGCTGATCGTTGGATCGGTCGACACTCAGATGGCAGCCCATGTGGACGGCCACAAGGAAGACCCACGCGATATCGCCATCGCTGGGCTCAAGGCAATGCAGCGCGGTGAATGGACTGCCGACACCGACCGTATGGCGTATGAATCGCGCGCCCGCATGCAACTCGATCCGGTTCGGTACGAGCGAGGCCTCGGCAAGTTGCTGTTCGTTGAGTCGCTCAGCACCAAGGCTTGAGGATGACCGCGCATATCGGCCAAGTCATGGTCCCCACTCCGCCGGAGTACCGCGATCCGCATTACGCGCTGCACGCCGATGGCACCCGCGTCGAGCGGCTTGAGGACATCGTCCGCAAGCGCGCCATCGCGACGCCAGACCTGCCGGCAGTTATTGAGCCGGGGCGCATTACTACGTTCCGCGAGCTGGACCAGATGTCGAACGCCGTCGCTCAAGCGCTGCTTGCCGATGGCGTCCGCGCTGGCGATCGGGTGTCGTATGTCGGCGAAAACGCGCCGTCGTTCCTGGCTGTCCTCTACGGAACGTCCAAGATTGGGGCAATTCCGACAGCGGTGAACTTCCGGTTGGCGCCCCCTGAAATCGAATACATCTTGGAGCACAGCAGTCCGACCGTCGTCGTCTTGGGTAACGGCCTGGACCACCTCGCGTTGGTCGCCAACGCCCAGCCGTCGGTGAAGCGGGTCGTGACGGTGGCTGGAGGAGAGGGTTCGATCGCCTACGAGGACTGGACCGCTTCCGTCCCCCACGAGGATCCCGGATTCTCGCGCGATCCACACCGCGATACGGCTCTGATGTTCTACTCGTCCGGCACGACTGGTCGACCCAAGGGAATCGAACTCACCGGAGCCAATCTCGGTCAAGCGATTGCCGCGATGCACTACGTGATGGAGCTCGACACCGACTGCGTCGCGCTGGCGCCCATTCCGTTCTTCCATGTGTCCGGATTCGGCCTAGCGGTCGTGGCAAACGTCAACGGCGCGGCCTTGCTGCTGCGCAATCCCGAGAGCCCAGCCGACCTGTGCCGCATCCTGCTGGAGCATTCGGTGACGCACGCCGTCGCCGTACCGACCGTCATCCAGTTCCTCCTCGGACTTCCCGAAGTGCGCGAGGCTGACTGGTCAAAGTTGCGCTATCTCGTTTATGGCGCAGCACCCATGCCCGCTCCTGTGCTCGCTGAAGCGACAGCGGTCTTTGGCTGCAAGTTCCTGCAAAGCTACGGCCTGACCGAATCGACCGGCGGCGTCACGATGCTGACACCACAGGACCATCGACCCGATCCGACGAATGTGCATCGGCTGAAATCGGTCGGCCGCCCGATGCCCAATGTGCCAGTACGAATCGTCGATCCGGCCACCATGGAAGACGTGCCATTTGGCGTGCGCGGCGAAGTGGTGATCGGTGGCAGCCATGTCATGAAGGGCTACTGGAACAACCCCGAGGCGACTGCGGCCGCAATTACCAAAGACGGCTGGCTTCGCACCGGCGACGGTGGATCGATGGACGCCGACGGCTATGTGTATCTCCACGATCGTCTTAAAGACATGATCGTCTCCGGCGGAGAAAACGTGTATCCCGCCGAGGTCGAGAGCGTGCTCACCGGGCACCCCGGCATCGCCCAGGTCGCGGTCATCGGCGTCCCATCCGAACGGTGGGGCGAGTCGCCCATGGCGGTGATTGTGCGCGCCCCCGAAGGAGCCGATCTCACCGAGGCCGAGGTCATCGCCTGGTCGCGAGAGCGCATGGCGCACTTCAAGTGCCCCGTCGCAGTCGCCTTCGTCGACGCCCTCCCCCTCAACGCCAGCGGCAAGCTCCTCAAAACCGAGCTCCGTCAGCGCTACACCTAACCACCCAGCGGCCCCCTCCCCCGCTGAGTGTCACGTTTTTACAGGTTTTGACGCCAAATATCCGCAAAAACGTGTCACTCAGCGGGAGGGGGAGGTCAGCGGAGTCGGAGGAGGACTCCGCTGATGGTCAGGGTGTCGGGGGCGTTGGTGCCGTCGATGCGGCGCAGGTCGACGGCGCTGAGCATTTTGCGGTCGCCCTTGACGAAATTGACGGTGCGGGTGCCGAGCGTGATGCGCGGGACATCATTCCATTCGTCGAGTTCGACGCCGAAGACCGCAGCCCATAGTTCGGCCTGAGCCGACGGATCTGGCGACTGGACCTCGACCGCGAGGACGTCGTCCACAACGGGGGCCGGCGGCGTGACTACCTCAATGTCGTCCCAAAACCATTCGCTCGGGTTCGGGATTTCGTCGATCTCAACCAACACACCCATATCGCCTGGATGGAACTGCACGATGCGACGGCCGTATGCCTCAAGTTCCAGGCCGACCCGGACTCCGTGCTGGTGAGCGCGGTCAACCACGGCCTGGACGTCAGGCACCTGGACGGCCATCGCATAGCCGCCACCGCCACCGTGCTTGGCGATCCAGCCGTTGATTGGGGCGGTGTCATTGAGCGGCGCCACAAACTCCAAGTGCGCCTCCGCTCCGACGCGGATCGTCTCGTCGGCGAGTCCGACGTCGTCCAGCAACGGATCAGCGAAGCCCTCGGCCAGACCCAGCGTTGAGCGGAGGGTCGCGCTGTCGCGTTCGAGATCGTCAGTGCCGATCACGACCTGACGGATGATGGCCCACTCTGAATTCGTTGTCATGCAATTGTCCTATCGTGTCCGGCCCAGTAGGGCGCCCGTAGTTCGCGTTTGAGGACCTTGCCTGAAGGGTTTCGAGGCAATTCGGTGACCAGCGCAACCGAGGTGGGGCATTTGTAATGCGCCAACCGCTCGCGGGTGAACGCAATCAGCTCGGCCTCTTCGATGGTGGCGCCAGGCTTGGGCACCACGATCGCAATCGGGGTCTCACCCCACTTCTCTGACGGCGCGCCAATAACGGCGACCTCGGCAACGTCGGGGTGCGCCATGATGGCGTTCTCGACCTCGGCCGGGTAGATGTTCTCACCGCCAGACATCAGCAAGTCCTTGATACGGTCCTTGAGGAACACGTAGCCGTCGGCGTCCATGTAACCGGCGTCGCCCGTGCGGAACCAGCCGTCCGGCCAGAAAGCTTCGGCGGTGGCTTCGGGATTGCGCCAGTAGGCCTGAGTGACGCCCGGGCCACGCGTGACAACTTCGCCGACCTCGCCGGTGGGGCAGTCCTTGCCGGTGTCTGGATCAACGATCTTGACCTCCAACCCCGGGACGGCACGGCCGGCCGACCGCAACTTGCTGTCGGGTCCGACGACGTGGTCGTCCGGACGCAGGAAGGTGGTCACACCGATCGTCTCGGTCAGGCCATAGCTCTGCGACAGCTGTGCGCCGAAGACCTTCTGCGCTCCCACCATGACGGTTTCAGAAATCGGGGAGCCGCCGTAAACCAAGTGCTCGACGCTGGAGTAGTCCGCCTGCGACGCTTCCGGGCTCGCAATAAACAACTGCATAACGGTCGGCACCATGATCACGTGGGTGGCACGGTGGCCCACCATCAGACCGAGCATGTTCTGCGGAGTGACCTCGGTGAACTGGATGATTCGGCCGCCGTGCGCCAGGGAAATCAGCGACCATCCACCCGCCGCAATGTGGTAGTACGGCGTGGGAACGAGCGAGACCGTGTTCTCCGAAACGTCGAACAGTGACGCAAACGCGTCGACCGCCCACAACATGGCATCGACGGTGGTGGTGACCCCCTTGGGTCGGCCAGTTGTGCCGCTGGAGTACATCAGCGATAGCAGGTCTTCGCCACGCGCGTCGCGGTGCGGATCGGTCGGGTCTTGCTCGGCCAACCACGCCTCATAGGACGCCCAGCCGTTGGGAACTGGCGGCTGGTCATCACCTTGCGTGAACACCAGTCGCTGGCCGGTAAATCCAGCCGGCACCAAATCGGTGAGCTGATCTTCCACGAGCACCGCGACGGGATCGCAGTCGCCAAGGATCCAGTCGACTTCGTCGGCCGACAGCCGGAAGTTCAGCGGAACGATCGCCACGCCGGCCTTGGTGGCGCCAAAGAACAGCTCCCAAAATTCGGTGGCGTTGCGCGCTAGGTAAGCAACGCGATCGCCGACTCCGTAGCCCGCGGCAACGAGGCCCGAGGCAATTCGGTCGGTTCGTTGCGACAGTTCGCCATAGGTGACCGATCGGCCCTCTCCGACGATCGCCGGACGATCACCGAAACGGCTCGCGCTCGAGCGAAGCAGATCAGCAACAGTGGTCTGTGACATGGAGTTCTCTCCTCGTTCAGTTGGAAAGTGCGGCTACGTCGATCGACGCGGCGCCTCGGGACGGGGTGGCAATGGGTCGCACCATGACGCCCGGAGGCGCAGCAAGAAGGTGCGGAATGCTGTTAATGACCTGGCCGGCGACTGCGTACTGCTCGGCGCCCATGCGGCTGTGATCGTCGGCGTGCTTCTCCAGTTCGACCGACAGTCGAACACCCGGATGGCCGGTCAGGTGCACCCGCCACAGCGGCGGTTCCGGCGTGTCCAGGTGCGCTGTCTCGACGAACCAGTGGATTGACACCGTGAGCCGGCGCTCGCCGCCAACGATGCCGTGCCAACGCCAGTTGGTGTGACCAACGGTTCCCGCCGGAACCACGCCGGCCGGCAGATGAATGTCAGATTCGGCCGGGTGGAAGACGTGATCGGTCTCGACCCGCTCCAACTCCATGTTCAAGTGGTGTGCCATGGCGGCCAGCACCTCTTCATACATTCCGTTGAGCGAACTCACCGGTCCCCAAGTGACGTCGTTGGGATCATTGGCTGCAATATCGCCACCGAATCCCAGGGCATCAAAGAGGTACACCGGGTCGCGTAGTTCGCGCGCATCAGCGGCCTCGACGACCTCGATGTGATCAACCGAAGCACACAGTCCGGACACCACCACGGCCAACTGTTCGCCGATGAAGCCGGGGTTGAGACCCACGCCCATCAGGGTCGCGCCGCCCGCTTCGCCGGCCGCCTGCAAACGGTCCAGTCGCGGTCCGTCGTGGAATAGTGGGTCGGTGTAGCCGTTGATGCTGATGACGTTCTTGCCCGACTCCAACAGCCGAACGATGTCGTCGTCGTGGGTGCCATACGGACCGAGGCGGCCAGCGTGCACGACGACATCGGCGTCCAGAGCGAGAATCTCCTCGACGCTATTGGTCGCCACCGCACCTACGGGTGCCCGGTTGGCCAGTTCACCCACATCGACGCCGACCTTCTTTGAGCCGTAGACATAGGCTCCCACCACTTCGGTTTCGGGGTGGTCAATCATGGTGCGGATGATGGCCTTGCCCATCGCACCGGTGGCCCACTGAACGACGCGGTATGTCATGACGCCACCGCCTCAATCACGACAGCCATCGAAACGCCGAGTCCGGCCGGAATGACCAACAGTCCGTAGCCACCGCCGTGACGTTCCAGACGCTCAATCGCATTGGCCAAGATGATGCCGCCACTGGCACCCAGCGGGTGACCAAGGGCCACCGCGCCACCGTGCTCGTTGACGATCTCAGGATCAATCTTGAGTTCAGACATCAACAGCAGCGGGCTGACCGAGAACGACTCATTGAGTTCAGCAACGGTGACCTGGTCAATTGAAATGCCCGCACGCTCAAGGGCGAGGCGAGCCGCCGCGATCGTGCTGTCAAGACCCGGCGAGCGAACGGCGGTGTGTGCCCAACCCGCAATTCGGGCGCGCGGTGAACGGCCAAGAATGTCCGCGGCGGCGGCAGAACCAATCACCGACGCCGAAGCGCCGTCACACAACTGCGGCGCGGTTCCAACGGTGTGCAAACCTTCGGTCGGTCGAGTGAAGCCAGGGAAGCGGTCTTCGACCGTTGACCACAGCGGGTCGTCGCCAAAGATTGCAGGGAGCGTGGCCATCGATTCGAGCGTGGTGTCGGCCCGGGCGCCCTCGTCGCGGTCCAGGACCACTTCGCCGTTGACCTTCACCGGCACAATGCATTCCCAGGTCGGAGCGGCAGCCGACCGCAAGTGAGAACGCACGCCGTACTCGTCTAGTTGCTGACGACTGAAGCCGTACTTGGCTGCGGTGTAGTCGGCTGAAACTCCGATGGTCACAAATCCTGTAGCTGCAGCTAGCCGTGGATCGGTAACAACTCCGGGCCGATCGCTCATCATCGGCACGCGCGACATCGACTCCGCGCCACCAGCGACGACCAAATTCAACATTCCAGAACGCACCTGTCCTGCCGCCGACGCAATGGCGTCGAGGCCCGAACAGCACATCCGCGAGACCATTCCCGCGGGCGTCTCGTCCGGCCAGCCAGCCAACATGACGGCAACGCGCGGAACGTCGGGCGACTGTTCGCCGGTCGGAGTGCTGACGCCCGCGATGATGTCGTCGACCTGTTCGGGCGGAAGTCCCCGCTCGGCCAGGGCGGTCAACAATTGCGCGAAGAGATCAGCTGCGGTCAGTTCGGCGAGCGTTCCGCCGGCTCGTTTGACCCTGCCCCGCGGAGTGCGGACGGCGTCGTACACGTAGGCCTGGGAATCCACGTGATGGTCCTTCCAAGAACGTCGCTGGCACCCGATGCACCAACGTGACCCACGTTACTACAACTGTCAGAGTGACTTCCAGGGCGGTCGTGCCCTACGATCGCCACGTGAGTACCAGCACGCTGCCGGGAGGCCCCGAACCGTCGCCGTCCTCACTGACTCCCAACGCGTTGGCTCGAGCGTTCGGCCTTTTGGGCGATGAGTGGAACCTATTCCTGCTGCGGTACGCACTGAACGGGATGACCCGCTATAGCGAGTTCTCGTCACAACTACCGATTTCCCATGCCGTGCTGACTGCGCGCCTCGAGCGCCTAGTTGAGGGTGGCCTGATGGAACGCCGCGAATATCAGCAGCACCCGCCGCGCTCGGAGTATGTCTTGACTCCGGCTGGCCGGGCGACCTGGCCGATCTTGGTCGCCATCTGGACGTGGGAGCGCCGATGGGTCAGCGAGCACAGCTACGAGACCCCGCCGATCCACCACACACGGTGTGGCAATGAGATCAGCCCGATCATGACGTGCGCGTCGTGCCACCAACAGATCCAACTCCAGGACCTCACCACGGTGTGGGGGCCATCAGGCGGGTGGCGAAGGTCGGTGCCCCAAGCCACTACACGTCGACGCTCACCTAAGCGCGGCAATGCCATCGCTCATACCTTCTACCCCGACACCATGGCCGTCTATGGCAACCGCTGGTCTGCCGGCGTCGTCGGTGCAGCATTCATTGGCGTTAAGAGATTCACCGACTTCGAAGCCGCAATGGGAGTTCCCCCCAGCCTGCTGGCTGAACGACTGTCGGCGCTGTGCGAGCACGATGTGTTGGCGCAGACCTCTCAAGCTGACCGCTCCGACTGGAGCGAATACCGGCTGACCTCCAAAGGTCGCGACTTCTACCCCGTCATTGCGCTGACCATCGACTGGGCCGATCACTGGCTCAGCGAGGGCGAAGGCCCCGTTTTTGATGCCGTCCACGTGCCGTGCGGTTCGACTTTCCACGGACGATTGACCTGCGATCACTGCAATGTCGAACTTGCCGGACCAGACGTCAAACTCGCAGACCCCTCCATCTAGCCCACTTTCGGCAATCCAAAGCAAGAGGCCTGGTGCTACCCATTGAACAGGTAGCACCAGGCTTCTTGTCAGCCGGTCAATCAGTCGACAGTAGTGACCTCACCAACGCCGACGAACCGCTTCTTGGCGGCATCCCACGCGAACGGCGCGAAACCGCTGACACCAGCGTTACGGTCCGCCGAGCTCAGCCACTTGATGCCCTCGATCAAAATCGGGGACGCGTAGTCCTGGCTATGAGCTGCTTCGATGATGCTCTTGCGGGTCAAGCCCTCATCGGAGTCCGCAGCCTGCTGCAGAGTGTTAACGAGGAGATCGGCCTGCAACCAGCCGGCGACAGTAATCGCATTCGCCGGGTCCGGAGCATCGGCGACGGTTTCCATGTACTTGACGACGCCAGCATCCTTCGCCTGGTCAGGATCAGCCGGATCCTTCAGGTACTTAGCAATCACGACGCCGTCAGAGCTGTCTCCGGCAGCGATGTACTCGGCCGCGTTGACGCAGTTGCTTGCCTTGACGACCAGTTCAGGCTTGAAGTCGACGCGAGCGCTAGCTGAATCGAAGACGCCACAGGTTCCCGTGACTCCACCGTGATAGACCGCATTGGCGCCGGCAGCCTTCATCGCCGTGGCTGCAGCCGCCGGGTCGGTGTCTTCGACAGTGTCAACAACAGTCAACTTCGCCTTTTTCGCGTTTGCCAGGAATGCCTCGCCCTGCGCCTTGCCGCTGGCCGTGGGGTTCTCTACAACTCCCACTTTGGGATCCTTGACGTTGTCCTGGATGTACTTGACCAGGAACGCAGTCTCAGCGGCTGCCGAAGGCAAGAACTGAACCGTCCACGGGTAGAGCTCCATGTCCAGGAACTTCGGATCGCTCGAGCTCGGGTAGAGCAGCGGCACGCACGCCGCATTCTGGTCGTCAGCCAGTGCTCCGGTGCCACCGGAACCGAAGGTGGACAGGAGGTCAACCTTGTCCTTCTGGATGAACTCGGTGCCGTTTGACTTGGTCTTGTCAGGCTGGAACGCGTCATCTCGGTACTTGACCTCGATCTTGACGCCGTTGATTCCGCCGGCGTCGTTAGCCATCTTGATACGAGCGTTGTAGCCCGCAGTCGACAGCTCGACCGGTCCGGCGACCGGTCCGGACAGCGGCACGCTGTATCCAAGGACAATCTTGTCGGTGATCTTGGCGGTCACGGCGTCAGGGTTCTCGCAGTCATCGACGTTGATGCTGAGGGCGCCTGCTTCGTCCTTGTTGCCGTCGTCAGAACCCGAACCACAGGCCGACGTGATGAGCAGCGCTGCAGCGGCAAGCGCTGGAAGCGCAATTCGCCTGCGGCGACTGGTGTTGAGAGCGGTCATGACATCTGCCTTTCATTCTGTGTGGGGGCTTGATCCGACACGGGTGATTCCGTCAATGCGGGGGTACTGACGGGTGGTGCCGACCGGACGACCATGAACCGGGCGACAAACTTGTTGATGGCTCCAGCGACGCCCGCAGGGGCGACAAAGATGACCAAGAGAAGGACCGCAGCGAACAGCACGGCCGAAGCCTGACCGCCACCGATGTCCGAGGTGTAGTAGGGGACATAGACCACGACCAGACCGCCGATGATGGGGCCGAGGATCGTACGCTCACCACCGATGACCAGGCCGATCAGCAATGTGATGCCGGCCAACAAGGTGAACGAACCTTCTGCGTACAGGCTGCCCATGTACATCGCGAACAACGCGCCAGCGGCACCGGTGATGGCACCGGACAGACCGAAGGTTGCCGTCTTGACGATCGCAATGTTGACGCCCGAGGACGACGCAGCGATCTCATTCTCGCGAACAGCTGACATAGCCAAGCCGTAGCGGCTGCGGGTCAAGCTGGCGGTCACGTAGATCGTCAGTGCCAACACGATGACCGACAGCCAGAACAGCCACGCGCCCTTCTCGCCGAGCGAGAATCCGGTCCATTCGGGAGGACGGAGCGAGGTGCGGTGGATAGTCATACCGCCCGCACCGCCGGTCAAGTTTTCGAACCGGCCCACGATCTCGGGGAATGCGACGGCGAACGCCAGGGTCACCATGGCCAGGTAAAGGCCACGGATCCGCAAGGCAGGAAGTCCAACCAGCAGACCCACGACCAGACAGATACCGAAGGCCGCCGGGATTGTGGCCCACGCACCCCAGCCGTGCTTCACAACCAGGATGCCGGTCGTATAGGCACCGATTCCGAAGAACGCGGAGTGACCGACGGACAGCAGTCCGGCGTATCCAGTCGCGACGTTCAGGCCAGCAATCGCGATCGAGTAGATCATGACGCGGGTGATCTGACCCTGTTCAAAAGGTGCCAGTCCGCTGCCCCACAACGCGAGCGCGATGCCGATAACGACACCACCCCCGATCAGGGCGCGGTGGATCGCAGAATCGCGAACGATGACCTTTGGGCTGCTCACACTCGCTCCAATCGACGGGCCCCGAATAGGCCGGTGGGACGGACTAGGAGGATCACGACGATCACGACAAGCGCGACAGTCAGGGACATCGATCCACCCAGGAAGCCGACATATCCGTTAACCAACGCCAGTCCGATGCCAAGGCCGAGGCCGCCGACGACGGCGCCCTTGACGCTGTCGAGGCCGCCCAGAAGCGCAGCTGCAGTGGCGAAGATCAACACGTGGAACATGCCGGCAAGGCCAAGCTGTCCCGGCGGAACCAGCGGGATTAGCAGTGCGCCAGCAAATGCACTCAGCGCAGCCGAAAGGCCCCACGACAGCGTCAGCACGCGACCGACTCGCACACCGCACAGCGCGGCTGACTCCGGATTGGCGGCGACCGCTCGCATCTGCAAGCCCATGCTGGTGCGGTTGAAGAACAGCGTCAGGCCGCCGACGACGGCAAACATGATGGCGATGATCGCGATCGAATCGTAGTGCAGGCGCGCACCCGCAATCGTGATGTAGCTACCTTCACCACTTGGCAACATCCGGGGGAAAACCTTGTCGTCGGATCCCCAGATCCAGCCGTCAAGACCATTAAGGCCGGTGAATAGCGCGAGCGCCACAATCAGTACCGCGGTCTCGTCACGTTTCTTCACTGGTCGGATCAGCCAGCGCTCGGCAGCCGCTCCCATCAGGAAACCGACCAGAATCGCCGGAACAATAGCCAGCCACACATGGATACCGCGTTCGGTCATCCACCAGGTGACATAGGTCGTGAACAGCGCGAATTCACCCTGTGCAAAGTTAATCGTCGACGAACTACGGAAGACGATCACCAAGCACAAGGCGATCAGCACGTAGATCGATCCGGACGTCGCACCCGCGAACACCCGGGACAGCAAGATCTCCATCGAAGCTTCTCTTTCTTCCTCAGTAGCCCAGGTAGGCGGCGCGGATGCTGTCATCGGCACGGAACTGCTCAGCGGTTCCGCTTGCCGTGACGTGGCCGACCTCTAGCAGGTAGACGCGCGATGCGATGTCGAGTGCCAGTTGGGCATTCTGCTCAACGAGGAGCAGTGCGGTACCTGATTCGGCGTTGATCTCGCGCAAAGTTTCGAACAGGCCCTGGATGATGACCGGCGCAAGACCCAAACTGATCTCGTCACACAGCAACAAACGGGGGCGGCTCATCAGAGCACGAGCAATTGCGAGCATCTGCTGCTCACCGCCAGACAGAGTGCCGGCGATCTGATCACGACGTTCAGCAAGACGCGGGAACACCGAGAACCAGCGATCGATATCGGCTTCGACTTCGCGGCGGTCCGAGCGACTGATCGCGCCAACACGCATATTGTCCAGAACGCTGAGCGGCGCTAGGGTGCCACGACCCTGCGGCACCAAGCTGATGCCGTGCTGCAGCATGATGTCGGGTCGGATCTGACCGACAGTTTTGCCGTCGACCGTGAACGAGCCCTGCAACGCGGGCAGCTGACCAGCCAGGACGCTCAGCAGTGTCGACTTGCCAGCGCCGTTCGCACCCAGGACAACAACCACTTCATGTTCATCGACGGTGACTGAAACGTCGTGCAGGACCGTGGCGCCGCCGTAGCCGGCGACCAGGTTCTCGGCTGTGAACAGCGGCGTGCTCATGCGGACCTCCCCAAGTAAGCAGCGACGACTTCCGGGTCCCGCTGGACCTCTTCGGGACGGCCATCGGCGATCGTGCGACCGAAGTCCATCGCGACAACGTGATCGCAGATGCTCATAACCATGCCCATGTGGTGCTCGACCACGAGGACGCTGAATCCGTTTTCATCGCGCAGTTCAGAAATCAGCGATCCAAGATCAGCGACCTCAGCGTGCGTCAGTCCGCCCGCGGGCTCATCAAGCAGCAGCAGGCTGGGGTGGCTGATCAGTGCACGCGCCAACTCGACGCGTTTCAGGGTGCCGAACGGCAAACCAGCAGCGGGGTGGTGCGCAACGTCAAGCAGATCCAAACGCTCAAGCAGCGCCCAGGCCTCAGCTTCGACCTCGCGGCCCACACGCCGACTTCCGGGCCAGCCGATCAGCGACGGCACCAACCGCGGCGGACGAACGCCGTGGGCGCCCAGCATCGTGTTCTGCAGAACAGTCAGCGACGGCCACAGAGCCAGGTTCTGGAAAGTACGGGCAATACCGGCACGGACAACCTGGTGGCGTCGGAGTGCCAGAACGTCGACGTCGCCGTAGCGGATCGAGCCTTCGTCGGGTCGGTAGACACCGGTGACGCAGTTGAACAGCGAAGTCTTGCCGGCACCGTTCGGGCCAATCAAGCCGCAGATCTCACCCGAGGACATGGAGAAGCCCACCTCGTTGAGAGCCGTCACGCCGCCGAACCGAAGCACGACGTCGGAAACCTGGAGCATCATGCGCCTTTCACTATCGAAGTTCATGCGCTGGATCAGGAGCGACCAAGCAGGTGATACACGTCACGGATGTGACCGTACGCATGATTTATACATGGCTTCAGTTAGCAGAGTCAACCCGTGAGGGGTGTCGCTTGAAGTAACTTTCTTTAGCGTTGCAATTCGATTACAAGAGTGCACAATGCTGCTAACCTCGCTCAGCAGCAGATATACGCGATCACCACGGGAGATGGGCCATGCCGACCACTTCGGACGACAGCGGAACAACGCCGCTCTTTCGCGCTTTGGTGCTGTTAGGCGATATGTGGACGCTGCGGATTGTGATGTTGGTCTTCAACGGCCGACGGCGTTTTCAAGACCTGCGAACCGGGCTATCGATCTCTGACCCGGTGCTGTCGCGCCGGTTGAATTCGCTGGTAGACGACGGCATCTTGTCGACTCGTGAATACCAGACCAATCCACCGCGTCGCGAATATCTGCTGACTGACGCTGGGCTTGACCTGTGGTCGGTACTGGTCGCGTTGTGGTCGTGGGATCGACGTTGGGCCGGCCCCCACCACCGCGACGCCCATGTCCACCTGGTCCACACCCCATGCGGCCACAAAGCTCGCCCCGTCTTCGGTTGCGGTGCCTGCGGTGCGATCGGCGTCGGCCTCCACGATTTCATCGGCCACGTCGACGTCGAACTGTTGCAGGACAGCGGTCGCAAGCGTTCACGGCGTTCACCGTCCATGACGACCCCGATTGACGGAAGTGGCGTGCTCGGTGATCGCTGGTCGACGTTGCTGCTCTCCGATGCCTTCACCGGAACTCGTCGCTTCAACGACTTCCAAAGCAATCTCGGAATTTCGCCGGTCACCTTGACACAGCGGCTCGCGTTGTTCGTCGACTCCGGCCTCATGCAGCGCGAAGAGATTGGCGGTGGAAAGCGACAGGAGTACCGGCTGACGCCCAAGGCACTCGACTTCTTCGGTGTCACCAGCACGATCAACGGGTGGGCCGAACGCTGGATGAGCGCCGACGGAGTACACACCGGCCTCACGCTGACACACACGCCGTGCCAGCAGCGCCTACAGCCGCAGTTCACCTGCAATGCGTGCAATGGCGTGCTGGCACGTCGTGAGATCCGGTTTGAAGGTCAGATCACTGGCCTCTAGGCGACGGTCAAGCCTCCGAGTGGAATGACGGATCGTTGAAGAACGGGTAGCCCACGGGGGCGTCGCCAGGCAGCCGCCCGGCGAACTGCGGCTGGCGCTTCTCCAGGAATGCCGTAATGCCTTCAACGACATCCGGCGAGGTACCGAGAGTGAAGTTGATCTTCGAATCCATCCGGTGTGCATCCATCGGATGGTCCGATCCCAGGAATCGCCACATCGCCTGGCGAGTCAGTCCGACGGCGACCGGGGCTGCATTGTCGGCGATCTCGCGTGCCAACTCATAGGCCGCTGGCAGCAGGTCCTCAGGTTCGTGAACACTGCGGATCAAGCCAGCCTCAAGCGCATCTGCTGCAGGCACCACTCGACCGGTGAAGAACCATTCGGCAGCGGTCTGGATGCCGACACGCTTGGGCAGGAACCAGGTCGCACACGCCTCAGGCACCAGCCCGCGGCGGGAGAACACAAAGCCGAATCGGGCCTTCGTTGACGCCATCAGGATGTCCATCGGCAACAACATGGTGGCGCCAAGTCCAGCGGCAACACCGTTGATCGCGCCGATGACTGGTTTCGTGGACGCGAAGATTTGCAGCGTGATTTCGCCGCCACCGTCACGGTAGTCTTCGGCGTTCTCGGCCCATCCGCGCTCCTGCGCATCGAAGGTGGCCGATCCACCCGAGACGTCAGCGCCAGCGCAGAAGGCCTTGCCATTACCGGTCACGACAATGACTCGTACTTCGGGATCGGCCTCGGCCTGGCCGAAGACCGCGATCAGTTCATCGTGCAGTTCATCAGTCACACTGTTGAGCTGTTCGGGACGATTCAGGGTGATCGTCGCGACACCGCGATCGATTGAATACTCAATGGTCTGGTAATCCATGAAATTTCTCCTTTGGCCTCAGCGGCCGGTAAATCGTGGGGTCCGACGTTCGAAGAACGAGGCCACGCCTTCGCGATGGTCATCAGACAGTTGGCATTCGGTCATGGCGACAACGTGATGCTGCAGGTGTTCGTCGCGGGTGCGTCGTGACGCATGGTTCATCAAGTCCTTGGCCCGCGAGATCGCGAACGGTGACCCTGTGGAGATCTGCTTGGCGAGCGTGCGCGCTCGATCCATCAGCGCCTCAGGTTCGACGACATCCATGACGAATCCGATGCGCTGAGCCTCGGCGGCATCGATGAAGTCACCAGAGAACACGAGCCGCTTAGCTTCCTGTGCGCCGATCAGATCGGGCAACAGCCAGGTACCCATTCCAGCATCGGGAATCAGGCCGCGTTGCACGAAGATCCACGAGAACTTGGCCCGCGTGGAGGCGATCCGGAAGTCGGCCTGGGTCGTCAACTCAACGCCCAGCCCGGCCGCAGGGCCATCGATCGCAGCGATGACGGGTGTGGACGAGGCCCAGAAGAACCAGTGATGCCCGTCAGTGTGCGTTGGTCGATCCGCCGCCGTCGTCCCAGGCTCCACATCGTGCAGCTGTCCCAAATCAGTGCCAGCGCAGTACTGACCGGGCACACCCGTGAAGATGATGGCCCGAACATCTGGGTCAGCATCGGCAGCCAAGGTGTGCTCGCGGATCGCATCCAACATCGGGTACGTCAGCGCATTGCGTTTTTCGGGTCGATTGATCGTGATCGTTGCAATGCCGTCATCGACGGCATACTCAATCTGTGGCTCATCCATCGTCAGGCGCCTGCGACAAACCTGAACTCGACGCCACACAATGTGACGGATTCACCGACGCGCTGCGGATCAGTCGCCACCAGATCGGCTGAGCGCAGACCACGACGACCCTCCCCGGTGGGAATGAACTGCACCGTGCCGCTCGCCAGCGGTACCTGAGCGCCATCGGCGGAGACGCCGAGGACTGTGGCCCATCGAGCAGCCATTGCCTCGGGGTCGTCACTGGCGATCTGGGCGGCCACGATGTCCTGCGCGACTTCGGTGGAACCGACTTCAAAGGACTCCGGCGCGAAGTGCCAGTTGTCAGGGCGGTCCATCTCGTCGAATTCGGCCAGCGTGCCCAGATGCTTGGGGTGCCACTGGCTAATCGGATTGCCGTGGAACTCCTGGTGCAAGACCGGCGCGAAGCCAAGTTCGCCAGCGCGGTCCACCACTGCGGCTAGATCGTCGACCTGCAGCACCGTCATGAATCCGTGCTCGCCCTGCGCCTGCACCATCTGGCCTTGCGGCCCGTCGGCGTCGAGCGGCGCAACGATTTCCAAGAACGTCTGATCAAACGTCAGCACCTCATGCTCGAAGCCGATCTCGGCCATGCCGTCGGCATCGCGGACACCCTTGGGCAGAGCAAACGTCGACCGCGCTTCGGCCACTGCAGGCTCGAGGTCGGCAGTGATCAGCACAATCTGTCGCAGGCGGGGAAGTGTCATCGGTCAGCTCCTGTTTGAGTGTTGAGTTGGTCGGTACGTAATTGCTCCCGCAGTTCGCGCTTCAGCACTTTGCCGATCGGATTGCGTGGCAGGGATTGAATGACTTCAAGTCGTTCGGGCCATTTGAATTTCGCGGTGCCAGCTGCACTCACAATGGCAACCACGTCGTCAAGCTGCAGTGGCTCATCTCCGGCCGGCACCACAAAGACGCACAACCGTTCACCCAGTTGCGGATCGGGCATCGCCACCGCGGCGACTTCGGCGATCCGCGGGTCGGCGACGAGCAACGACTCAATTTCGGCAGCTGAGATCTTGTAGCCCCCGCGGATGATCAAATCCTTGGCTCGGTCCACGTGGACGAGGAGCCGCTCATCATCAGGACTGATTTCGAACACATCGCCAGTGCAGAACCAGCCGTCATCGTCGAAGCCTTCACGACCGCGGCCCAAGTAGCCGGAGAAGATTGCCGGGCCCTTCAGCCGCAATTCACCCGGCTGGCCGGTGGACGTGACTTCCTCGCCGGTGCCGAGGTCGATCAATCGCGCTTCCATGGCTCGAGCCACATCAGTCCGATAGGGCAGATCGGCAACGCCGTAACGCGGGAACAACCGGCCACGCTGATGGGGATCTGGCACTGTTTCCGGCTCGGCGAACAACATGCCGCCTTCATTGGAGCCGAACAGGTTCAGCACCTCGACTCCGCGGCCGCGCTCCCACTGATCGATCATCCAGCCAGCCAGCGGCGCAGACCCCGACGACACCGCGCGCAGCGACGAAAGATCGGCGTCCGGCGCGTCCCCCGATACGACCGCGTTGAGGACCGGCGGCGGGGCACAGGTGTACGTCACACGATGCTGCTCGATCTGCTTGCAGAAGATCTCAATGTCGAACGGATGATGCTGGACCAGTGCGCATCCGTGAAGCAGCCACGGCAGGAACATTCCGGCAAGGCCGCCCCCGTTCACCATCGGGAATGGATTAAGCAGGACATCCTCCGAACCAACCCGAGGCGACTGAGAGCATGCCGTTCCCAGCACTTCCCACTCGCCGTAACTCCTGGGAACACCCTTGGGGAATCCTTCCGTGCCGGAAGTCCACACGATCGTCACCGGATCTGCTGAGGTCAGATCCAAACCCTCGGCGTAGTCATCTGATGCCGCTCGTTGCTCGTCGGTGACCGCAGCGAGGTCTTGCGCGGTCAGCACGGACGTCAGCGACGGCACCATGTCGATGAGTTCAGCAGCATCAGCGGCGAGAGTGCGCTTGACCGCTAGCTCAGCAGTGAAGAACACCTGCACGCCCGCGAGCGAACACATTTGCTGCAGCTCGTGGCGGCGGTACTGAACCGGGAACGGGCACACGACAGCGCCCAGCCGGGCAACGGCAACCAACGCGATTGGCAAGTCGACGGTGTTCGGCAATTGGATTCCGACGACCGACCCGCGACGAATGCCTGCAGCAAAGAGTGCCGCCGAAACTCGGCGTACCTCATCGTCGACTTCGCCCCAGGTGAGGCTTCGCGGCATCTGGCCATCGATCTGGATTCGGTCGGTCGGGTCCACCAGCGAAAGTCGTTCTGAACCGGCTGCAACCGCAGCGCGCAGGTCTGATGCCCACGTGCGATCAGTCCACCAGCCATCGGCGTAGAACGATGCCCGCTGCTCCTCATTGAACAGTTCCATGCCTGCGATAGTAGATCATGAACGACATTCACTACTAGATAGGAAGTGACAAATTACGCTTGACACATGAAGTATGGTTTCCCATGGTTGAACTATGACAGTTAATCGACAGTTGCCTTGGGTAGATGGGTGCGAGCAGATGGAATCCGCTGACGACATCGTCGTGATCAGCCGCGATCGCCCTGGCACTGCGACGATTACCTTCAACCGTCCACACCGACGAAACGCCTGGACTGTTCCGCTGCAGTCGGCCTATTTCGCAGCACTCGATGAGTTGTCGCGCACTCCCGGCCTGCGGGCCGTTGTCGTCACCGGAGCCGACGGCACGTTCTGTCCCGGCGCCGATACCGAAGCCCTGCAGACTTACAGCGACACCGGAACAACCAATCCAGATATGGCGCTGATCGAGCAGCCGGAGTGGTTCCCCACGACCGTGCGCATTCCGATCATCGCCGCCATCGATGGCATGTGCGCCGGCGTCGGTCTCGCGCAAGCGCTGATGTGCGATGTGCGTATCGCGGCACCGGATACCCGTTTTACGACGGCCTTCGCCAAGCGAGCGCTGCCGCCCATGCACGGTATGGCCACGTTGCTGTGCCGTGCT
>JBEBVW010000020.1:0-22227 GCA_040392565.1 Aeromicrobium sp.
TGCTGATCGGCGAGGCGCTGAGCGATGGCGGCTGTCGCGTCATCTGACGGCCCGACGGCCACTACGATCTCCAAGGTGCCCGCGTAATCCTGCTCCAGAAGTCGCTCGACGCACGTTTCGAGGTGGTCCTCCTCGTTGCGGACGGTCATGAAGACAGAAACGGGAGGCAGCTGCGGGCTATTCATGTCCCGCACAGCCTACTAATCACCAACCCCATCACCTGTTGTTGGCTGCGGTGATTTGGGGCTAGATGATCGGGGGGCGTCCGAGGCGGGTCATGGTCCACACGGTGCGCCAGCTCATGGGGCGCCGGCCGCCAGGATCGGAACGCCAGCCGTCGATCCAGCCGCCGAACCATGGCTTCAACTGAGCAGGCGTCTTCGCAGACCGAAGAACCTGCACGAGAGTCCACGACGCGACGTAGAGCCAACTGATGGGCCAGCGCAGATTGCGGCGGGCCAGCCACACTCGGTTGCGCGCGTTGTTGTGCAGATATTCGTTGTGCCGGGCCGGGTCGATCGCTGGGTGTAGGCAGTGCAGATCCCCGCGGTACCAAACCGAATAACCGGCGTCCCAGGTGCGCCAGGCCAACTCGATGCCTTCGTGGGCGTAGAAGTATGGATCGCCCCAGCCGCCGGATGCTTCGAACGCGCTGCGGCGAGCAACCAGCACGCCTTCCCACAAAGAGAACGCGGGGGAGGACCGCTTCGGATCGCCCTTGCGGAGCCGCGGGATCCAGCGCGTCGGTGCCGCCTCTCCAGGTGATTCGACGCGCGGCTGGACGATGCCGAGCTCAGGGTCGGCATCGAACATCGCTGCCGCAGTGGCGAGTGTCGCGGGGTCGTCGAGTGCCGCGTCGTCGTCGAGGAAGAGCAGCAAGTCGCCCGAAACGTGGGGGACACCAGCGTTTCGGCCAGCCGGGATGCCGAGATTCGACTCCGAGTGCACGGCGCGCACACCTTCGGGCAGGCCCTCCGGGTTCCAGCCGTTACCGACCACGACGATCTCCGTGGTCACTCCGGTTTGCGCCTTAACTGAGGCCAGGGCGCGAGCAAACTCGTCAGGCCGTTTGCCTTGAGTGAGGGCGACAACGCCGAAATGGTGCACGACATGAACGC
Source organism: Aeromicrobium sp. (assembly GCA_040392565.1). Taxonomy (GTDB): domain Bacteria; phylum Actinomycetota; class Actinomycetes; order Propionibacteriales; family Nocardioidaceae; genus Aeromicrobium. Next base: position 1,119 of record JBEBVW010000020.1, read on the forward strand.
TATCTGACAGGTCGGTGGTGGCATCCGAACGGTGGCGTAGGTAGCGTCACCGTCGTGACGCGCCCGCCACGCCTGCGTATTCCGGCTTCCATCGCACATCCGGTGCGCCTGTTGCCCATCACATTTATGGCCTTGATCGTGGTCGGGACGCTCCTGTTGTTGCTGCCGTTTGCGCGCGCGGGTCAGCAGTCACCGGACTTCATGGCGGCATTTTTCACATCGGCGTCGTCGGTCACCGTGACTGGACTTGCGACCGTCGACACGGGAACCTACTGGTCACTACCCGGACAGGTCATCGTTTTGATCCTGGTTGAGGTGGGTGGCTTGGGCATTGTCGCGCTAGCCACCGTGCTTGGTTTGTTTATCGGCGGACGTCTTGGAATTCGGACTCGGCTTGTCGCTCAGGCCGAAATGCACGTAGTCAACATCGGTGAGGTCAGGCCGCTGTTTCGTCGAGTTGCAATCACGATGTTGTTCTTCCAATCGGTCACGGCCGTTGTGTTGACGTTCCGCTACCGGGGCGAGTATTTCGACAGCTGGGCAACGTCGGCCTGGCACGGCCTCTTCGACGCCGTCATGGCGTTCAACAACGCTGGCTTCTCGCTGCACAGTGACAGCCTCACCTCCTACGCAGGCGATGCGCTGGTGTTGTTGCCCATTTCGGCCGCAGTATTCGTCGGCGCGATCGGCTTCCCGGTACTCGCCGAGTTGTTCGCCGGCTGGCGGACACCGAGTCGATGGACCGTGCACACGCGTCTGACGGTGTGGGGATCGATCGGGTTGCTCGTGATCGGCGCCATTATGTTCCTGCTCCTGGAGTGGAACAACGACGCCACTATCGGGGAGTTGCCGTTCTGGCACCGTTTCGTGACCGGTATCGAAGGCGGCATTATGCCGCGATCGGGCGGCCTGAACAGTTTCGACTGGGGTCAGGCGCGGCCAGAAACTCTCGATATGGGCATCGTGATGATGTTCATCGGCGGCGGCAGCGCCTCAACGGCTGGTGGCATCAAGATCACGACGTTCTTGCTCCTGTTCTACGTGATCCTTGCTGAACTGCGCGGCGACCCTGAAGTCACGGTGGGTGTCCGTTCCATCGGTGCGCGGGTCATTCGTACCGCGATCACCATTGCGTTGCTGGCGGTCATGTTGGTGACGACCACGACGTTCGCGGTCATGCTGCTGACCGATTACGGCTTTGAGGAGGTGCTCTTCGAATGTGCCTCAGCTTTCGGCACCGTGGGACTCAGCACCGGCATCACCCCCGATCTGCCGGCAGCAGCACAACTGGTCATCATCTTGTTGATGTTCTTGGGCCGAGTCGGCACGATCGCAGTCGCGGGCGCCTTGATCCTGCGCCGCCGCGCTCCCCGCTACCACTTGCCAGAGGAGCAGCCGATCATCGGCTAAATCGGGAACAGGCGCGGGTCTGCTTGATGTTCGGACGCTGAATCGGCACGATGGCCCATGTGCCAGACCGCCAGCAGAAGACATCACGTGATTCGGTGCTCATCATCGGCCTCGGCCGATTCGGATATGCCGTCGCGCGATCGCTAGTTCAGTTGGGCCACGAAGTGCTCGCCGTCGACGAACGTCACGACATCGTCCAGCGCTACGCCAGCGAGTTCACCCATGTGGTGTCAGTTGATGCCACCGATACAGAAGCGCTGCGCCAAATCGGTGCCGATCAGTTTGATGTGGCCGTCGTCGGCATCGGAACTGATCTGGAAGCCAGCGTCCTGACCGTGCTGAGCCTGCTTGACCTGGGAGTCAATGAAGTGTGGGCCAAGGCGATTAGCGGCAAGCATGCGGCGATCCTGGAGCGGGTCGGGGCAACCCACGTGATTCGCCCCGAATCGCAGATGGGCAAGCGCGTGGCGCACTTGGTCACTGGGTCAATGACTGACTTCGTCGAATTTGACGACTTCGCCATCGCTCGCACCGCTGCTCCAGCGGCAGCCTTTGGCAAGACCTTGCAGGAGTCGGGCCTGCGAAACTCCTACGGCATCACGATTGTGGCGGTCAAGAGCGGCGGGGGAGAGTTCGAATACGCCGGCGCGGGCACCGTTGTGCAGCGTGGCGATGAACTGATCGTCTCTGGGCCGACGCGACGCGTGGAGAAATTCGCCGCCGACTCCTGAACGCGGCTCTCAACGATGTGAGCGTCGCCGATAACATCGTTTGGTGAACTCCGAACAGCCCCCGCAGCACGACGCGACCGATCCTGACGCTACGCACCGCTACACGGCGGCGCTTGCGGACGCGATCGAGCTGCGCTGGCAGGACCGCTGGTCCACCGAGGGCACCTTCCACGCGCCTAATCCGAGCGGCGATCTGGCTAATTCAGACGCCAGTGATTTGGGCCCGAAGTTCTACATCATGGATATGTTCCCGTATCCGTCTGGGGCTGGCCTGCACGTTGGCCACCCGCTGGGCTACATCGCGACCGACGTGATCGGCCGCTACCGGCGCATGTTGGGCGACAACGTGCTGCACACCATGGGGTACGACGCCTACGGTCTGCCAGCTGAGATCCACGCAATTCAGACCGGCGAGCACCCGCGCACCAACACTCTCAACAACATCGCCACGATGCGGCGACAGTTGCGCCGTCTGGGTCTAGCCCACGACGAGCGACGCAGTTTCGCCACAATCGACCCCGAATTCGTCCGCTGGACGCAGTGGATTTTCGTCCAGATCTTTGAATCCTGGTACGACGAGGACTTGGGTAAGGCACGGCCGATCAGCGAACTGCGCGCCGAATATGAATCCGGGCAACGCACTGCGCCCGATGGAACTGCCTGGGCCAATCTGCAGCCCACCGAGCAGCGCTTGCTGATTGACGGCGTTCGCTTGGCCTATATCGACGATTCGCCAGTCAACTGGTGCCCGGGCCTGGGCACTGTCCTGGCTAATGAAGAAGTGACCGCTGAAGGACGTTCCGAGCGCGGCAACTTCCCGGTGTACACGCGCAATCTGCGGCAGTGGAAGATGCGCATCACGGCATACTCTGATCGTCTGATCGACGATCTGGATCGCGTTGACTGGCCTGAGAACGTCAAGCAGATGCAGCGCAACTGGATTGGCCGTTCGCATGGCGCCCATGTGACGTTCATGTCCGGCCAGTCGGCCATTGAGGTTTTCACGACGCGTCCCGACACGCTGTTCGGCGCGACCTACATGGTGCTGTCGCCTGAACATCCGCTGGTTGACGCGTTGACCACCGATGAATGGCCGAGCGATATCCCGTTGACCTGGACGAATAGCGCTGCCGACCCCAAGTCGGCCGTCGCTGCATACCGGGTTGCGGCGGCCGCCAAGACCGATGTGGAGCGCCAAGAGAACAAAGACAAGACGGGCGTTTTCACCGGCGCATTCGCAGTCAATCCGGTCAATGGCGAAACCATTCCAGTCTTCATCGCCGACTACGTCCTGATGGGCTACGGAACCGGCGCCATCATGGCCGTTCCGTCCGGCGATCAGCGCGACTTCGAGTTCGCAACGGCGTACGACATCCCCGTCGTGCCGACATTGCAGGAGCAAATCGGCCAGACCGAGGCCTACTCCGGCGACGGCACGATCATCAATTCCTCGAATGACACGGTCTCGCTGGACGGACTGTCGGTCGCTGACGCGAAAGAGCGCATCATCGGCTGGTTGCAGGACAACGGCGTCGGCGCCGGCACCACCACTTACCGCCTGCGCGATTGGCTGTTCAGTCGACAGCGGTACTGGGGCGAACCGTTCCCCATCGTGTTCGACGAGTTCGACAACGCGATCGCGCTGCCCGACGAGATGCTGCCGCTGGCATCACCGGAAGTACCCGATTACTCGCCGCGCACCTTCGGGCCCGACGACGTCACCAGCGAGCCCGAACCGCCGTTGGCACGCGTCCAGGAGTGGGTCAACGTCACGCTTGACCTAGGCGATGGACCCAAGCAGTACCGCCGCGAGACCAACACGATGCCCAACTGGGCGGGATCGTCGTGGTACGAACTGCGCTACCCCGACCCCAACAACTCCGAGCAGTTGGTCGACCCGGAGTTGGAGAAGTACTGGCTGGGCCCCAAGAATCCTGGTGAGACCGGCGGCGTCGACATGTATGTCGGCGGTGTTGAGCATGCCGTGCTGCATCTGCTGTACGCCCGTTTCTGGCACAAGGTGCTGTTCGATCTGGGCCACATCAGCAGTGAAGAGCCGTTCCACCGACTGTTTAATCAGGGCTACATCCAGGCCTATGCCTATACCGATGACCGCGGTGTTTACGTTCCGGCCGCCGAGGTCGTGGAAGAGGCCGACGGCACGTTCACCTTCGAGGGCAAGCCGGTCAACCGTGAGTACGGGAAGATGGGCAAGAGCCTGAAGAATGCCGTCACCCCGGACGACATGTACGCCGCATATGGCGCTGACACGCTGCGTGTCTATGAAATGTCAATGGGACCGCTGGATGCCTCGCGACCTTGGGAAACTCGGGCGGTCGTTGGCTCCCAACGATTCCTGCAGCGGCTGTGGCGCCTGGCCGTCGACGAGAACACCGGCGAGCCAGTGGTCACTGATGCCGAGCTGGACGATGCGACCCTGCATGTTCTGCACCGCACGATCGATGGCGTGCGCGCTGACATGGAGCACCTGCGCTTCAACACCGCGATTGCGAAGCTGATCGAGCTGACCAATCACTTGACCAAGGTCGAGTCGCACGCTCGGGCTGCCGTAGAGCCGCTGATCTTGATGGTCGCGCCGATCGCGCCGCACGTGGCCGAGGAAATGTGGTCGCTGGTCGGTCACGAGAAGTCGTTGGTGCGTGAGCCCTTCCCAATTGCCGACCCCAACTATCTGGTGGCCGACACCGTGACGTGCGTGGTGCAGGTGCTGGGCAAGGTTCGCGGCAAGCTGGAAGTCGCCCCCAACATCTCCGACGACGACCTGCAGGCTCTAGCACTCGCTGAACCCAATGTGGTCCGCACCATCGACGGTCGCCCCGTGCGCAAGGTCATCGTCAAGGCGCCCAAGCTCGTCAGCATCGTCGTCTGAGGGTGGGTCGGTTTACCACGTGAACGTGGTAAACCGTCACTCCACCGGGCAAATTTGCCTCGTGAAGTGACAGTTTGCCCAGTGAAGTGACGGCTGGCAGATGGGCGAGCGGCACGGGTTACTAGATAGCATCACGGCATGGCTCGGAAGAAGGCACCGAAGATCGTGGTCGTGACGGACTCGACCGCTTCACTCGATCCTGTCGACGCTTCGCGTGAAGGCATCGAGGTTGTGCCGTTGAAGGTCATTATCGGTGCCAAGAGTTACACCGAAGGCGTCGACGTCGATGCCGACATGATCGCAAGTGCGCTCTCGGAGTTCCTGCCGGTCAGCACGTCGCGACCGACGCCCGAAGAGTTCGTTGAGGTTTACAAGACGCTTGCAGCCAAGGGCGCAACCGAGATCATTTCGGTTCACCTCAGCGCCAAGATGTCTGGCACCGCTGACTCAGCCAGGCTCGCTGCCCGCCAGTCACCGGTTCCGGTCACCGTCGTCGACACCCAGCAGGTGGGTGTCAGCGTGGGCTTCGCCGCTGGCAGCGCAGCACGTGCGCAGGCAGCAGGTGCGTGCGCGAAGGACATTGTCGAAGCTGCCGAGAACGCGTCCCGGGCTGCAACCGTGCTGCTCTACGTCGACACCTTGGAGTACCTGCGTCGCGGTGGCCGGGTCGGTGCCGCTGCTGCGCTCATCGGGTCGGCCCTGGCGGTCAAGCCGATCCTGACGATCAAGGACGGATTGGTCGTGCCACTTGAGAAGGTGCGCACGGAAGCCAAGGCGCTGGCGCGGCTGGAAGTTTTGGCCGCCGAAGCAGTCGAAGCCATCGATGGCGAGTACCAGATCGGCATTCAGCACTTGGCGAATGAGGCCGTGGCGCAACAGGTTGCTGGGCGTTTGGCGACGGCGTTGGGGCGCGACTCGGTACCGGTAGACGAAGTCGGCGCTGCTATCGGTGCGCACGTCGGACCCGGCATGATCGCGGTAACGGTCGCTCCGTACTAGGCGTTTTCCACAACGCAGGTCGACACCGTTGGTTGTCCACATCCGGCGAAATCGCGCTGGCGGCGAGGCCGGTGGGTTCCTAGCGTCGAGGTATGGCTGACGAACCTGAGATGGAAACCCGCGCGGACGTCGCTCGCCGGCGTCTCGCTCAGCTAGCGGCTTCGTTCAATGCCGAACTGCCGCCCGAAGAATCGCCGCCGTCGACGCCAGAACGAGCGCCGCGAGTCGTGGTGCCAGCGCATTTGCGGGTGGTTGCCGTGGGCGCGGTGGCGGCCTGCGTGCTGCTCACCTGGTATTTGCTCGCGCAACGCCCGCAGGCCAGCGAGCCGGTCGCACCAGTCCAATTCGCGTCTTCTGCAACGAAGGAACCTAGTGGAGAGTTGGTGATTGACGTCATCGGCAAGGTGAAACGCCCCGGCATCGTGACGCTGCCGCGGGGCTCTCGCGTTCACGAAGCAGTCGCGGCGGCAGGTGGGGTGCGTGGCAAGAATGTCGACACGTCCTCGTTGAATATGGCGCGCATTTTGGACGACGGCGAGCAGATCGTCGTGGGGGACGAGGCCGCGGAGGCGCCGGGCGCCACCAGCGGCAAAGTCAACTTGAACAGCGCCTCAGTCGATCAGCTCGACACGCTTCCCGGAGTCGGTCCGGTCACGGCGCAGGCCATCGTGGCTTGGCGCGATGAACACGGCAGGTTCAGCTCAGTTGATGATCTGTTGGACGTGCGGGGCATAGGTGATGCCACCTTGAACGAGCTGCGCGATCTCGTCACGGTCTGAACGTGCACGATCTGCGGCTGCTGCCCGCCGCGGCAATCGCCTGGGCCGCCGCGGCATGGTGGTCAGAAGTGGCATCGGCGTGGTCGCTGCTCGCGGTCATTGTCTTGCTCGGAACCGCCGCAGCCATGCGAACCCGCACGTGGCTTGCGCTCACGTTGTGCCTGATCGCGGTGGTGGCCGCTTCGTGTTCGTGGCGCATCGCCCGGGTTGAAGGATCGCCGGTCACCGACGCTGCAGCTCACCACCGATCGGGAACGTTCGAGCTACGAGTCCAGCGGGACGCGGTGCAGTTTGATCGGAGCGGGCGTCAACAGGCGGTCGTGGATGTGCACATCAAGCGGGCACAGATCGCGGGACACCCGGTTCAAGTCAATGTTGCGGCGACGGCCTTCGTCGAAGGCGCCAGCGCTGACTTGGTGGTCGGTCGGACGTTCACGGCCGTTGGTCGTCTCGAACCCTCGGACTCGCGCCGCCAGGCTGCCGTGATTGACGTCGTGCGACGTTCTGCAGCGCATCGCGGCGGTTGGGCTTGGGAGGCGGCCGATCGCATCCGTGACGGAGTGCGGACGTCGGTCGACCCGCTTCCCGACGGGCCGCGGTCCCTGCTTCCCGCATTGATCGACGGCGATCGATCACAAGTGTCCGAAGCGATGGAGGTCGACTTCCAACGAACCGGCCTCACGCATTTGATGGCCGTATCTGGCACCAACCTGACGATCGTGTTGGCGGTCGTTCTGGCCCTCACGCGCGCCTTCGGGGCGGGCCGGCGTGTCACCTGGGGTACCGCGATCCTGACCGTCGCGGCCTTCATTCTGGTGGCTCGTCCCGACCCCAGCGTCCTGCGCGCAGCGGCGATGGGAATGGTGGGTGTTGCAGCATTGGGATACGGCAGCCGCGGTGGCCTGCGGGCGTTGTCGGTGGCCGTTGTCGCGTTGCTGTTTCTCGACCCCTGGTTGTCCCGGTCTGCTGGATTTGTGTTGTCGGTGTGCGCCACAGCAGGAATCTTGTTGCTTGGTCCGCCGTTCACTGAACGCTTGGCGCGCTGGATGCCGCGCTGGTTGGCCATCGGCATCGCGATCCCGTTCGCTGCTCAGGTAGCTTGCACGCCAGCGATTGCTGCGATCTCTGGCGAAATTTCGCTGGTCGCAGTGCTCGCCAATCTTTTGGCTGGTCCGGTGGTAGCGCCAGCGACCGTTCTTGGACTGCTGGGTGGACTGCTGGCGGTCGCCTGGCCGTTGGGCGGTCAGATCGTCGCCTGGCCCGCCGGTGTCTGCGCGGCCTGGATAGTTGAGGTCGCCGAACGTGGAGCAACCCTCTCAGGCGCTGCTATCGGCTGGTCGGCTCCTTGGCAATTGCTTGTTGTCGTGGTGCCGGCAGTTGTTGCGTTGTGTTGGATAGCGATGTCGCGTCCTGTCGTCGCAACGGGGCTAGCCGTGGGGCTTCTGGTGGCGATGCTCAAACCACCCACGCCGGGCTGGCCGCCTGAGGGCTGGGTCATGGTGGCCTGCGATGTCGGCCAAGGTGATGCCAGCGTCGTGAGTGTTGCCCCGCATGCGGCGATCGTGGTCGACGCCGGTCCTGATCCGATCGCAGTAGACCAGTGCCTTGACCGATTGGGCGTGGAGCGGGTCGTCCTGGGGGTGCTGACGCATGCGCACGCCGATCACGTTGGTGGTTGGCCCGGTGTCCATCGCGGACGCCGCATTGATGCGGTCGTGGGAGGTCCGACGAGTCCGGCGCTGACACAGGTGTTTGCGGGCCAGCAGTTCACCGTTGGACGGGTCGAACTGGAGGTCGTCTGGCCGTCACAAGGGCTGCACCCCGCAGGGAAGGACGGATCGACAGTCAACGATGCAAGCGTGGTGCTGCGAGTGCGGGTTGACGGTGTCAGCTTGCTGCTGACCGGAGATGTTGAACCCGATGCGCAAGAGATCATTCTGCGATCTGGAATGCCGCTGGCAGCCGACGTACTGAAGGTTCCGCACCACGGCAGCGCTCGGCAGTCCGAACGGTTCTTCGCCGCTGTGGGTGCGCGCGTCGCGACGGTGAGCGCGGGCAAGGACAACGACTACGGGCACCCGGCTCCGGCGGCGCTGCGACTGTTGCGTGATCAAGGAACGGCGTTCTGGCGCACTGATGTGGACGGCGATATCGCGATTGTGGTGCGAAATGGGCGACTCAATGTCGTGACGCGCGGCTGATCTGCGTCAAACTGTCCGACCTGCTCACTAGCGTGGTCAACGTGAAGATCCTGCACACCTCCGACTGGCATCTGGGCCGCACGCTGCATGGCGTCGACCTGCACGATGCCCAGCGGACTTTCATCGACTTCCTGGTCGATGCCGTGCAGCAACACGATGTCGCCGCAGTGTTGATTAGCGGCGACGTGTACGACCGAGCGATTCCGGGTGTGGAGACGGTGCAACTGTTCTCCGATGCACTCCGCCGGTTGAGCGATCTCACCACCGTCATCGTCACCCCCGGCAACCACGATTCGGCATCGCGGCTCGGATTCGGTGCTGAGATCATGCGCGACAGCGTCCGAATTTTGGCCGCTGTTGACGATCTCGCGACGCCGGTGCTGCTGCGTCGAGGCGATGACGAGGTTGCCGTCTATGGAATCCCCTATCTCGACCCTGATGCGGCCCGCCCCGCCTTGGCCGACGAAGACGGTGCGCTGCCGGCCCGTAGTCACTCAGGTGTGCTCACCGCAGCATTGCAGCGCATCCGCATCGATCAACGAGCTCGCCCGAAGACGCGCACGGTCGTGATGGCACATGCGTTTGTCGTCGGAGCGCAACCGTCCGACAGCGAACGCGATCTGAGCGTCGGCGGTGTCCAGTCGGTGCCATCTGGCGTGTTTGACGGCTTCGACTATGTCGCGCTCGGGCACCTGCATGGGGCACAGATTGTCCCGGTTCCTGAAAGCACCACGGTCGCGCGCTACAGCGGCTCGCCGCTGGCGTTTTCGTTCTCTGAACGCAATCACACCAAGTCGGTTGCCGTGGTTGATATCTCCGGTGAGACCGAGCCTGTAGTCGAGTTGTTGCCGTTGCCCGTGCCCCGTTCGCTCACCGAACTGCGCGGCACGTGGGACGAGCTCACTTCGTCGGCCACCGACTACGCCGTGGATCACTGGGTCAAGGTCATCGTCACTGATCCTGCTATGCCGTTGGACTTACACGCTCAGATTCGTGCGCGGTTCCCGCACGTCCTGCAGATCTCGCACGAGCCCGTCGGCGATCACCACTCGCGCGCCACGGCGCCAGTCGTCAGCGAGTCCATGTCTCCTGCGCAGGTCACCGCGGACTTCGTCGAGTTCGTCGCGCTCCAGCCTCCTGATGCACACGAGTTGAGCGTCATCGACCAAGCGTGTGCATGTGTTCGCGCCGCTGAGGTGGGCGCATGAAGCTCTACTCGCTGCGCCTGCAGGCCATTGGGCCATTTGCTGGCGAACACCACATCGATTTCGACTCGTTGAGTCGCTCAGGCCTTTTCCTTATGGAGGGGCCCACCGGCGCTGGTAAGTCCACCATCATCGACGCAGTGGTGTTTGCGCTCTACGGGCAACTTGCGGGGGCCCAGTCCAGCAAGGAGCGTCTGCACTCTCACCACGCCGCAGTGGGAGTCGAGCCTTTCGTTGATCTGATCTTCGAAGTTGAATCCGGACTGTTTCGGGTTCGTCGGACGCCGTCGTTCAGTCGACCCAAAAAACGCGGCGACGGCCACACCACAGTCAACGAAACGGTCGTGCTCACCCGACTCACCGACATCGACAAGCCCGATCACGGTCAGCCGGTGTCGACCCGTGCGCAGGAGGCCGGCGACGAGATCACCCGGCTCATTGGCCTCAACCGGGTGCAGTTCTTGCAGGCCATCGTGCTCCCGCAAGGTCAGTTCGCGAACTTCCTGCAGTCATCGGGCGAAGAGCGCAAGGAACTGCTGCAAACTATTTTCCGAACCGACGTATACGAACGCATCACCCGCGAGCTCGTCGAACGCCGCAAGGCCGCAGCCGCCCAGATTGAACAGGCGCGCCGTGCCGTTGAGTCGGCTACCGATGTTTTGGCGCGGGTCGCCGACGCCGAGGCCCCTGTCGCCGATCCGCAAGCCCTGGTCACTGACGTCCAACAACAGCACGCTGAACATGAGTTGGCAGTGGAGGTCGCGTGTGTGGCGCGCGATGAATCGGCTGCTGAACTAAAAGTCGCCGAAGCCCTTGATGCCGCCATCACCCGACGCGCAGACCTCATGGCGCGCACTGCGCGGCTAGATGCGGCAGAGGCTGAGATCACGGCAGCGGCCGACCGCGTCGACGTGGCTATCCGCGCCGGACAAGTCCTGCCTTATGTGCGTCAAGAGCGCGCTGCCGCTGAACGCCAGACTGCTGCTGCGGACGAATTTGCTGCAGCGGCCGCGGCAGCACCAGATGTCGACCCGGCCGAGTCGTCGCAGCGCATCGATCACCTCACCGCAGAGATCACGCGGTTCGCGCAGTTGGCTGCGATCGAATCTGGCATGGCCGACCGAGATGCGGCGCGCATCGCGCTGGTCGACCGCCAACTCACTGTCGAAGCCCGCGACGTCGAACTGGCTAGGCGGAGTGCCGCACGCCCCATTGAGCGTGCCGCCCTTGTTGAGCGGCAGGAGCAGGTGCAGTTGGGGCTCGCCAAACGACCTGAGTTGGAGGCCGCAGCTAAGGATGCGGCTGCTCGGCTTGAAGCTGCTGAAGTGGTTGAGGGGCTCAGCGCCAAGGTTCGCAGTGCCGAAGTGCTGGTCAAACAGTTGGCTGGAGACGCTGCAACGGCCGAACATGTTCGCACTCAACTGCAGGTCGCTCGAATTCGGGGGATCGCTGGCGAACTTGCCGAACAGTTGGTCGTCGGCGAGGCGTGCGTGGTGTGCGGATCAGATTCGCATCCGCACCCGGCTAGCCGCAGCGCTGATCATCCGCAGGCCAGCGAGATTGATCTCGCCGAGACGCGGGTTAGGCAGATCACGGAGTCACTCACCGAGGCGCGTGCAGCGCTTGACGTTGATGTTCAGCAGATTGAGTTCTATCGCCAGCAGGCTGGCGGGCAGGGCATAGCGCAGGCAAAGGCAGCGCATGATTCCGCCGTGGCCGAACTCGAAGGACTTCAAGTTCTCGCCGATCAAGAGCACGAAGTGCGCGAAGCGATTGTGTGCCTTGACCGGTCCGCACAGGCTGACGAGGACGAGCGCCGCGCCGTTGCGGCCGACCTCGCAACCTTGGCCGAACAGATCGGCCAGGCGCAGGCGGCATTGGACGCCGATCGCGACAAGCTTCATCAAGCCGTCGGCGATGACCCACGATCATTGGCAGATATCGGGTCGTCACTTGAAACGGAGCGTAATGCCGTGCGCCGTCTCGCCGCTGCCGTCACTTCGCTTGCAGCAGCGGACGCGCACCTGATTGAAGTGCGCGATGTGTTGGTCCAGGCACTTACCGCCCATGAATTCAGTGGCCCCGACGACGTCGAGTCGGCGGCGTTGCCCACGGCCGAGCTCGAACGGCTGCAACATAGCCTCCAAACGCACCACTCAGAACGGGCGCGAGTTGCCGAAGGGCTCGCTGCGGCCGACATCGTGGCGCTCGGTGATGGACCGACGGAGCGGCCCGACCTAACGCTCTTGGCCGAACGACATGCCGTCGCGCGCGACGCCCACGAAGCGACCATTGGCTTGTTGACAGTGGCCGCCCGTCGACTTGAGCAGGTCTCGGGCGCAGTCAACGCTTTGCGCATCGCCGAAGATGCTCAGGCCGCCGCTGACGCCGACGCTGTTGCTGTGACACGCATGGCTGGATTGGCCGACGGCACCTCGCCACAGAATCTGAAGAAACTCACGCTGGGCACTTACGTCCTGTTGCGCCGGTTCGCCGATGTCGTAGCGGCAGCGAATATGCGGCTCGGCCCGATGTCCGACGGTCGGTACCGACTTGAGGTGAGTGACGAGAAGGAGCGGAGTTCCTCTGGGCGGCGCACTGGCCTGGCACTCACAGTCTTTGACGGCGATACCGGGCGGCGCCGCGAACCTCGCACCTTGTCGGGCGGCGAGACGTTCTACGTATCGCTGTGCTTGGCGCTAGGTCTCGCCGACGTGGTCACGGCAGAATCTGGGGGAGTGCAGCTCGACACCTTGTTCATCGATGAAGGCTTCGGTTCCCTTGATGGGCAAACGCTTGATGCCGTCATGGGTCAGTTGTCGAAGCTTTCTCGTGGCGGTCGCACAGTCGGAATCGTCAGCCACGTCGAAGATCTCAAGCAGCGAGTGGCCGACCGCATCACGGTGCGGCGCCGTGCCGATGGGTCGTCAGACTTGGCTGTCTTGGCCGGTCGGTAGTCTGCCTACGTGTCGTCCCCATTCGGTCAGGTGCTGCTGGTCACCGGCAATGCCGAGTTTGAAGCCGAACGCATGCGCAAGCGCGCGGTTGAAGCCGTCGTTGCAACGCAACCCGAATGTCAGATCACGGAGTCCACTGCGGCCGGTTTGCAGCCAGGTGAGCTGATGGGACTGACCAGCGCTTCGCTTTTCAGCGACGCAACTGCCGTCGTGCTCACCGAACTGCAGGATCTTCCCGATCACGCTCAGACCGAGCTTCTGGCGTACGCCGAGGCTACTTCGCCGGACGTTGCCGTCGTGTTGGTGCACTCTGGCGGAAATAAGGGCAAAGGCTTGCTGGACAAGCTCCGCAAACTATCTGCGGTCACTGAGGTCAAGGTCGAAGCGCCCAAGTACGAGCGTGGCCATGCCGAATGGGTTCAGCGTGAAGCCAAGTCGCTCGGATCCAGCATCGACGCAGAAGCCGCCATGGTGCTGGTGCAGGCAGTCGGTCAAGACCTTCGCGCGCTGGCTGGTGCCGTTTCGCAACTTGTGGTCGCTGTCGATGGCGCACTCGACACCGATCTGGTCAAGCAGTACTTCGGTGGTCGCGCCGAAGTGCGCGGCTTTGAAATCTCTGACGCCATCTTGTCCGGACGTCTCCACGTGGCGATGGAATCCAATCGATGGGCCGAGTCTGCACGCACCGCACCGTTGGTCATCATGGCCGCGGTCGCCGGCGGATTGCGTTCATTGGCCAAGCTTGAATCCGCTCCCTCGGGGTTGCGAGATGCAGACTTGGCCTCACAAGTTGGCGTACCGCCGTTCAAGCTGCGGGCACTGCGTCAGCAGCTGGCCGGCTGGGATGGTCCGGGCTTAGCCAAAGCCATCGCCGCGGTTGCTGAAGCTGACCGCGATCTTAAGACCGGCGACGCCGACGGCCCGTACGCCGTGGAGCGCATGCTCCTGAAAGTCGCCTCCGCCCGAATCCGCTGATCTCGAGGCGATTTCGTGGCTTGTCCCTCGCGCCTCAACCCAGTCGCAAGATCGCTCCTTGATCGGCAGGGGTTAGTTTGCGCCTTCAGAAATGACGAACGCCCCGACCAGAGGTCGGGGCGTTCAATCTGGAGATCAAACTCAGAGGGCGTTGGCCTTCTTGGCGATCGACGACTTGCGGTTAGCAGCCTGGTTCTTGTGGATGACGCCCTTGGAGACGGCCTTGTCAAGCTTCTTGGTGGCTTCGGCGGCGAGCGTCTTGGCATCGTCGCTGCCTGCTTCGGCTGCCTCGTTGAAGCGACGCACGGCGGTACGCAATGCGGAGCGAACCGACTTGTTGCGCTCGCGAGCTGCTTCGTTCTGCTTGTTGCGCTTGACCTGCGACTTGATGTTCGCCACGGAACGTCCTGTTTCTCTAGAACTGCTGTGATGGAAAGTGTGTGGGCGCGTGAGTACGCGCGACCATCAACTCTATCAGCGAGAGCCGTTGGTGCCCAAATCGGTAGGGACTCCTAGAATAGAAGCCATGGATACCGTTTACGACGTCCTCAAGGTCGTCCACATCGCTGCCTGGGCTCTCGTCGTCATCGGCTACCTGAAGAACTTTGTCGGCAGGACCTCCAAGGACCTGCAGATCAACGAGTGGATGACTCACGGCCTGGAGGCCGCTTTCATCCTTGGTTTGGTCCTGGTGGGCATTGCCTCGGCGAGCGACGACGTTGCCGATCCGAACAATGCCAAGATCGCGGTCAAGACGGTTGTCGCCTTTGCCGCACTGGGTGTTGCCCACGCGATGCGTAAGCGCCCTGCGCCGAACCCGTTCGCCCACGTCGTGGCTGGCTTGGTGCTGGTCAACGTCGTGCTGGCGTATGCCTGGTGACGTGTGAACTCTAAAGCTCCACAGCCGGGCTCAACTGACCCGTCAATACTTCGCAATTTCTGCATCATCGCCCATATCGATCACGGCAAGTCAACGCTGGCCGACCGCATGCTGCAGCTGACCGGCGTTGTTGATGAGCGTGCTGCCCGGGCTCAGTACCTGGACCGCATGGACATTGAGCGCGAGCGCGGCATCACGATCAAGAGCCAAGCCGTGCGCATGCCGTTCACCAAGAGCGCCGGAGACGACACCGGCACCACGTTCGTGCTGAACATGATCGACACGCCTGGTCACGTCGACTTCACCTATGAAGTCAGCCGCAGCTTGGAGGCGTGCGAGGGTGCAGTGCTGCTGGTCGATGCCGCCCAAGGCATTGAGGCTCAGACACTGGCGAACCTCTACCTGGCCATTGACGCCGATCTGAACATCATTCCGGTGTTGAACAAGATCGATCTTCCCGGCGCTCAGCCGGAGAAATACGCCGCGGAAATTGCTGGAATCATCGGCGGCGACCCGGCGGACGTGTTGCGTGTTTCGGCGAAGACGGGCGAAGGTGTCGAAGCACTACTCAATGCCATTGTCGAGCAGGTCCCGCCACCGACAGGCGATGCAGATGCGCCGGCTCGTGCGCTGATCTTCGACTCGGTTTATGACACGTATCGTGGCGTCGTCACGTACGTCCGAGTTGTCGACGGCTCGCTCGGCCACCGCGACAAGATCAAAATGATGAGCACCAACGCGGTGCACGAAATGCTTGAAGTCGGCGTTATCTCGCCCGAACCGGTCAAGGCTGGTCGTATCGGCGTCGGCGAGGTGGGTTACCTCATCACCGGCGTGAAGGAAGTTCGCCAGTCGCGAGTTGGCGATACCGTCACCTCCGCAGGCAAGCCGGCTGCTGAACCGTTGGGCGGCTATAAGAACCCGAACCCTATGGTGTTCAGCGGCCTGTATCCGATCGACGGCGACGACTTTGCGACGCTGCGCGAGGCGTTGGAGAAGCTCCAGCTGAATGACGCTGCACTGGTTTACGAGCCGGAGTCATCCGGTGCGCTCGGCTTTGGTTTCCGCATTGGCTTCCTTGGCCTTCTGCACCTGGAAATCGTCCGCGAGCGCCTCGAACGCGAGTTCAACCTCGACCTGATTTCGACGGCGCCCAACGTGGTGTATCGCGTTGAAATGGAGGACGGCTCCGAAAAGATCGTTACCAATCCGAGTGAGTACCCAACCGGCGGCAAAATTGCCAAGTCGTTTGAGCCGGTCGTGCGCGCCACGGTCCTGAGTCCGGCCGAATACATCGGTGCCATCATGGAACTTTGCCAGTCGCGGCGCGGCCAGTTGTTGGGCATGGACTATCTGTCCGATGATCGTGTCGAGATTCGGTACACGCTGCCCATGGGCGAGATCATGTTCGACTTCTTCGACGCGTTGAAGTCCCGAACCAAGGGCTATGCCTCGCTGGACTACGAACTCAGCGGCGAACAAGCAGCCGATCTGGTCAAGGTCGACATCATGTTGCAGGGCGAGATCGTCGATGCATTCAGCGCGATCGTGCACCGTGACAATGCCTACGCATACGGCGTCGCGCTTGCAGGCAAGCTCAAGGAGCTCATCCCGCGCCAGCAATTCGAGGTGCCCATTCAGGCAGCCATTGGCGCTCGCATTATCGCTCGCGAAAACATTCGCGCGATGCGCAAGGACGTTCTCGCCAAGTGTTACGGCGGCGATATCAGCCGTAAGCGCAAGCTGCTGGAGAAGCAGAAAGAGGGCAAGAAGCGGATGAAGATGGTCGGCCGCGTTGAGGTGCCTCAAGAGGCATTTATTGCCGCGTTGTCCACCGGTGACGCGGGACCGGCCAAGAGCTAGTGTCCAGCGATCTTGACCCCTTGATGCTGGCCATTCCAGACCTGGGGACCGAAAGTGTTGTGCGTCAGTTGACGGCGGATGGCTATGTCGGGTGGGCGGTCAACGGTGTCGACTACGGCCACGCTGGCCACACGCTAGCGCTTCTCGCAGCCGACGAAGATGGCGTCCCGCGGTTTTCCGCAGACGGATCCATCGAAGTCGCTGAGCACGAGGTTTTTCTTGATGCCATGAGGTCGCGCTGGCCAGGTGCAGAATTTCTCGACGAAGAACTCAGCGGGCAGATAGTCACCTACCCCACCGGTGCCTCAGCCGCGTTGCCGTTCGCTGCGGTAGCGATCTCACCGCGGGCCGAGCTTTCCCTCGGGGTAGCGTCCAAGTCGGCCGACGTCGAACTCCATCGGGCGGATCTAGACGGGCAAATTTTGGTCGGCATGGGCCATGACGCCGATGTTCCAGATGACTTCTTGGATGCAGTGTTCGCTGGCGCGAAGGGCGTCACAGTCTCATTGTGGCTGCGCGGGCCAGTGATCGGTCTGACCCTGCTCCGCAAGGGCAAGGAGCAGGTCATCCATTGGTGGGCGCCGGAATGGTCGCCGGTTGGCCATGACGACTTTGACGAACTTCGAACCATCATGGGCACACCAGAAGGTGATGCGAGTGTGGTTGCTGAGCTGCTCGGCCGGCCCGATGACGCCGTCATTTTGCGTGCGTTGATGCGGCGCCGGAACGTCGCGATCAGCGAAATCGTCGAGACGCTCGGGTTGCCGAGTGTCATGACCGATGTACTTGAAGGACGGACCACGGTCGCTGACCTGCCCAATGGCGAAATCGTCCAGCCAGAAACGGTGCGCGAAGCCGTCCGGTCGGCGATGGCCAGCTCCGAATTTGATCCTCCCTGGATGCGGGCGCTGGACGAAGGCCCGAGGGAACTGAAGGCTTGGTATGTCGTCAGCAGCCTGGTGTCACTGGTGGTTGGCGCAGTGCTGATTTTCATCGCTGGTGGAATCGGTTGGTTCATGGGCAGCCTTGGATTTTTCCTCGCGGGCCCTGTCCTGGTTGACCTGCCGGTGCGATGGTGGCTGAAGCGTCGACGGAGTCGCCGGGCACTGATGGCTTGACCAGCATCGATGCGGGTTGCAACCGTTCCGAAGGTGACCGGTGAGTAGGTTAGGGTGACGGAGGACACAGTCCCCCTACGTTCATCGACACTGCGAGGATGCACATGCCCGTCGTTCAGCCCACCGCTGAAGAACTCGAGATCATCAACAGTCGACCGATGACGCTGAATGGCGTCTTCTTCGATCGAGCTAAGACGTCGGCCAATCGCGAGGCGTATAGCTACCCCGACGAGAACGAGAACTGGAAGAAACTGACCTGGGGTCAGACTGCCGAGCAGGTCACCAAGTTGGCGGCTGGCCTGGTTTCTTTGGGCATTGATCCCGAACAGCGCGTTGCGATCGCCTCGGGCACCCGCATGGAGTGGATCCTGGCCGATTTGGCCATCATGGCCGCCGGCGCCGCCACTACGACGGTGTACCCGACCACCATTTCTGACGACGTCGCCTACATCTTGGCCGACTCCGAAAGCCGCATCGTTTTCGCTGAGGACGATGAGCAAATCGCCAAGCTCCGCGAGAAGCGCAGCGAACTTCCCGCTGTGAGCAAGGTCGTCACGTTTGAAGGCGCCAGCGATGGCGACTGGGTTATTTCACTTGAGGATCTGTCGGCGCTGGGTGAGGCCTTCTTGGCCGAGCAGCCGAACATCATCGATGAGCGGGTCGCCAACACCACCGGTGATTCGCTAGCCACCTTGATCTACACCTCCGGTACCACCGGCCGCCCCAAGGGTGTTCGACTCAAGCACAGCTCGTGGACGTTCGAAGGTGCAGCGATTGTTGCCGGTCGCACGTTGTCTGAAGACGATCTACAGTTCCTGTGGCTGCCGATGGCGCACTCCTTTGGCAAGGTCCTGCTGGCATCGCAGTTGATGATTGGTTTCCCGACCGCGATTGACGGTCGAGTGCCCAGGATCGTCGACAACCTGGCCATCGTGAAGCCCACCTTCATGGGTGCGGCGCCGCGAATCTTTGAGAAGGCATACGGCCGCATCATCGGCATGACCGAAGCCGACGGTGGCGCGAAGCTCAAGATCTTCCGCTGGGCCGAGAAGGTTGGCTTGGAGCACTCGCGTCGTACGCGTGCGGGCCAGTCGATTTCGCCCATCTTGAAGTTCCAGCACGGCTTGGCCGACAAATTGGTCTTCAGCAAGGTGCGTGATCGCTTCGGTGGCCGGGTCCGATTCTTCATCTCCGGTGCCGCGGCGCTGTCGCCAGACATCGCCGAGTGGTTCCACGGTGCAGGCGTGCTGATCCTGGAAGGCTACGGCCTCACCGAGACGTCCGCTGGCGCCTTCGTCAACCGCCCCGATGCGTTCAAGATCGGATCGGTGGGCCGAGTGTTCCCCGGTTCGGAGGTCAAGATCGCCGAAGACGGTGAAGTCCTGATCAAGGGCCCCAACGTGATGGACGGCTACCACAACTTGGAGAGCGAAAGCGCGTCGACGAAGGATGCCGACGGCTGGCTGCACACCGGGGACGAGGGGCGTCTGGACGAGGACGGCTTCTTGTTCATCACCGGCCGCAAGAAGGAATTGTTCAAGACGTCCGGCGGTAAGTACGTCGCTCCACCGCACATCGAGGGCGTCTTCAAGGGCATCAGTCCGCTGTGCAGCCAGATTCTGGTGCACGGCAATGAGCGCAACTTCTGTTCCGCGTTGATCACCATCGATCCGGACGCCGCCACCGAGTTTGCTGCGCAGAACGGTATGGAGGGCAAGTCGTACGCCGAGGTCGTCTCCTCGCCGCAGATGTACGAGACGATTCAGGGGCACATCGATGAGTTGAACTCCAAGATCAACCGCTGGGAGTCGATCAAGAAGTTCGCGATCCTCGACCATGACCTGACGCCGGAGAGTGGTGAGCTCACGCCGAGCATGAAGGTCAAGCGCAATGTCGTGGAGGCGAACCACAAGGCGCTGTTGGACTCCTTCTACGCTTGATCATGTGAACCACATCGAAAGCGGGCCGACTGATACCAGCCGGCCCGCTTTCGGCGTCTATGTGCACGTGCCGTTTTGCTCGGTTCGCTGCGGATACTGCGACTTCAACACCTACACCGCCGACGAACTGGGCGAGGGCGCCACGCGGGCTTCGTATGCCGACACCGCAGTCCAGGAAGTCGTTCGCGCTGGCGAATCTGTCGGCCGTCGGCCGGTTGAAACGGTGTTCTTCGGCGGCGGGACGCCGACTCAGTTACCGGCCGCAGACCTCGTACGGCTGCTGCGGGCGGTTGATGACCAGTTGGGTCTCGCGCCTGGCGTCGAGGTGACTACGGAGGCCAACCCCGATTCGGTCACTCCGGAGTTGCTAGCCACCCTGCGCGAAGGCGGATTCACGCGCATCTCATTTGGCGTCCAATCGGCCGTGCCACACGTTCTTCGCACGCTAGAACGTACCCACGATCCGGCCAACGTCGAGCGTGCGGTGCGATGGGCGCGCGAGGCCGGATTCGACCAGATCAGCGTTGATTTGATCTACGGCACGCCGGGGGAGTCCATGGCCGACTGGCGCACGTCGGTCGACCACGCGCTGTCTTTGGAACCCAATCACATCAGTGCCTATGCGCTGATCGTGGAACAGGGAACCGCATTTGCGCGCAAGGTTTCGCGCGGCGAAGTCGTGATGCCTGATGACGACGAGACGGCGGATAAGTATCTGTTGGCAGATGAGATGTTCACCGCGGCCGGTCTCGGTTGGTATGAGTTGTCGAATTGGGCCATCGATGAGGACGCCCATTGTCGCCATAACGAGCTGTATTGGTCCGGCGGGGAATGGTGGGGAGTTGGTCCCGGCGCTCACTCCTATGTCGATCGTCGTCGCTGGTGGAACGTCAAGCACCCAGCCGCGTACGCGCAGCGCCTCTCTGCTGGGGAGTCACCCGAAGCTGATGGCGAATCGATCGACAACTCCACTGCACACATCGAACGAGTCATGCTGCAGACCCGGATGCGCAGTGGGCTAGACCTGGCCGGAATCGACCCCAAGATGGCTCAGTCTGTGGTTGATCGTGGCCTGGCGACCATCTCGGCCAACCACCTCATCCTCACCCTCCAAGGCCGCCTCCTCGCTGACGCCGTCATCCGCGACCTCCTGGACTAACC